>JAEPMR010000006.1:0-86094 GCA_017643845.1 Marivivens sp.
CCGGCTCTCGATCCCCGCCTTCGCCAACACCGCGTCGAGGGCTTCAAGCTCTGCGGCCGTCACCTTCACACTGACCGCGGAGACCGGGATCGCGGCATCCGTCTGGCGCTCGGCATCGGCTTTGAGCGTGTACTGGATCGCCCGCGCCGACACGCCAAACCGTTCCGCCAGCACTGATGTGGAAACGCCTTCCGCAGCTTCGCGAACGATCTCCATGCGTTCCGCATCTGAGAGACGTTTTGAGCGCGACATGCGAAGAAAGACCCCCTATTTCCTGCCACCTTCCACCAAGGCTGCCCCTACCTTACGATATTATACCAAGCTGTCAATTATATACTTACGTCGCATTCAGTCTCAGGCAGCCTTGGTGTCCGCTTCCCCCGCGGCCCGCAGGGACGCGGCTCTGCCGCCCTCACCACCGGGCGACCCACCTGTCCCAGGGGTCCCGTCCGCCAGCCCCGCCCGAGGGTCTGGCTGAACGCCAAGTGTTCGGACGGAACCGCGGGCGGGCGCAAACCCCACCGGCAGGGCGGACAGGCAGGGTCAAGGAGGGCCAGATTTGGGTCCCCAAATCTCTGCCGCAAAAACCGGGAGGCCCTGGCCGATAGGTTTTTGCGGATGGCCCCCTTGAGGCTGACTGGCCGGTCTGTCGCGGCCTGATCATTCCGGGGGGAGTGCGTCCGTTGAACGCGCAGCGACCGGCACCAAGGAGAGGTCGCTGTTGGCGATCACTTGCGCCGGAACCGGCATCCCTGGAACTGGGGCAGGGCCGCCCCAAGATCGTCCTGGGGCGGCCCATCCTCGTCAGAGGATTTAGTCCTGGGGATCTTTCGCGCTCGGCGGGAACATCACCAGCTCCGAGACCGCGACCGGGAAGTCGAGCTTGAGGCTGAAGAACTCCGAGCCGTCCCCGTTGCGGGTGTTGCGGAACATCGCACCCACGCGCTGAAAGCGGGTGCGCTCCTGGCCATCGGTGTCGGTGAACTTGACGGGGACGGTGGCGACGTAGTGGTTGGTCATTTGGGTTACTCCTTGTTGCGATGGGGATCCGCCAGCACGGGGGCAAGAGGCCCGGTCGCAAGCGCAAATGCGGAGGGTCCGCGGCTCCGCCGTGGAAGCCGTATTTGTGCTTGCCGAAGCGTAAGCTGAGGGCACGATTGGGCCGACCCCGTGCGATCCACATCTATGAGCAAAAAGGAGTGATCCGGATGACCCTTGCTATCACGCAGCCGCCACCATCCGCGTCCGCGTCCCGCCGATCCTGGCCCGGGTGCTGACGGAGCCCGCCCGCGTAGATGCAATGTTCCGAAACACCACCCGAGGGACGCGCAAGTCTTCAGCCTCAAGTGGGACGTCTCGACCCCTCGCGTCTTGCCCCGCTGACGATGTGCGTGAGGTGCGCACCATCCCGAGCCCATACCGATGCGGATGGGCCGCACTCTGACGGACTGGGTAGAGGGATAACGCTGCTGGCCGCCGCAGACTACCGATAACGCGTGACCGACCGCACGCGCCGTGAGACATGACGAAAGGGCCGCGCCAAGCGCGACCCCCTCTCTTCAATCCTGCGCAGTCTTCTTAGCCGGGTCCGCAACCCGCATGACCGTCAGGCCTTTCGCTTCCGCCTTCTGCCCGAGGTTCAGCGCGACCCCGTTGCCTCCGAAGAGAACAACCCCCGTCGCCGCAAACTTGTCGTCCAGCATCTCGTCATTGCACTTGAACGGTGCCGCCCGCCCGTGCGCGGACCAGCGCGGATCGAAGCGCGCTTGTGCTATCCCGCGTGCCCGGGCCCACCGAGCCGCAATCATCTCCGCCCCGTGCTTGCCACCCTTGTGGCAGAGGAAGATCTCCTGATTGCGGTTCTGCTTGATCCGTTCGCGAACCTTGTCGAGCGTGTTGAAGATCACATCGACATCGGTCCAGTCGGTGGCGCCTGAGACGATCAGGGGCACCCCCTCGACTTTCGACTTCTCGGCAGTCTCGCGGTCGTGCTGCTCCAGGAGCTGCCGTGCCTCGAAGACCGCCCCGGTTTCTTGCGCCCGGACGCTTGCGCGCGACCCGGCTGCCGGGATGAAGGCGTGGCCCGTCTCGATCTCGTAGCATTCCGCCGCAGCCTCGCTCATCACCTCGATGGCGCCGACAATCTCGCGCAGCTGCACAAAGCGCGCCTGCGCCTCCTCAATGGCGGTCTCGGCGATCTCCGATCCGTCGTGGGATTTTGCCAGCGCGCCGATCTTGTCGGCGGTGCGGTCGACCTCTTTGCCAAGCGCCACCTTGCGGCGCTGCAGGATCGTGGCGAGCCCATGGGCCAGCGGTTCGATTTCTGCCTCAAGCCCGGTTCCTCGCAGCTGACCGAGCAGAGCCTCGAAGCTCTCGCGGATGATGCTGTCCTGCAGAATGTGATCCTCGGGGATCGGGAGCTGTGCGTCCTTCTCGGTCAGCCCGAAAAGCTCGATGGTCTCGTAGATGTTTGCAGTGTCGTAAGCCATGTCTGGTCTCCAGTATTCGGTTGAGGAGCCACCACGTGAGTGTGGGGGCATGGCCGAATGTCTGGTTTCCGAATCTGCCCGGGTCAGGGACGGCGCAGCCGCCGGCTTGCCGGGCGCAAAAGTTTTCCGAGCGCAACACCCCACACATGCGCGCCCTCACGCACGGGACCGCCCCGCGCCACAGACCCCGCCCGCGCCGAAAAGTTTTGCGATCCTTGACGCGGGCTGATTTGGGGGCCATCCGGAGGATATGCTTCCGCACTCATGTGTGTGTGTTTTGACGGTAGGGTTGCCCGACACGAGCAGGCAAACGGCCCGACCGGACGCGGGAGACGGATGGAGCGCCGGGATCGTTTTGCTCCGCAAAACAGACCAGAGCGCAATCCGGCGGAGCGGCCGGGGAGGGACGTGCTCGCGAGGCGGGCAAACCGGGGGCCTGGGTGCAACGCCGCGGTGAGGCCGCATGGCCGAATGCGCGACGGACCGAAGGGCCGTTCTCCCCTGCGACACGCGAAGCCGAGCTGGGGAGGCCGTAAGGCTAGAACGAAGAAGAGCTTCGCATTAATTTTCTTCCATCAGGCCGTGCAAACAATCAGTATCGCGCGAGGCGCCTATTGATTTCCCTGATGGGAAGTCTGCATCTTGGATGATCACGAACCGCTTCGAGACCCGACATGAGGAGGGCGGTCGAACAAACCTCGTGACGTTCCATCTCATCGAAGACCCACAAGACGCCGTGCATCGCGATTTCTTGGCGCTCGGCCTCAGCCCTGAGCGCACCGTCTCCGGTAAGGAGAACCCAATCCCTTCCAGCCGCCAGGCAAAATGCAAAGACATCTGGCGTCGACAACATAGATTTCGCCCGCTTCAGTTCTGTCGCACGTGCGGTTTCTTCTGGAGTGAGCTCTTCCACTCTCAGACCCAGATCGATCAGATTAGGACCCATCCAGTCGAGGAGTTCCGCTTCATAAAGAATATCTGGGACAACAAAATCATAGGGGAGATCAAAGAGCCTCGCCGTCAGCGAGGCTCTTTCAATGTCGATCAGGACGGAGGTATCAGAAACAAGAACTTGCACATGGGCACTATGCCATGTGGTCCAACCGTTCTTCCAGTTCTTTTACTCGTATTTCGAGAAGCTCAGCCGCGCGAGACAACCCAATCAATCCCTCGGAGAGGGCACGAAAACACAACCTCTGAAAGCGGTCCGGTTCTTCTCGCTCCCACGGAATGGAATTTGGCTCCTCGAACGGCTCATCCCGCCAACCACGTTGCTTATAGACCTTGAAAAGGCGCGCAAAGGTTGCCTGATTGATGATCTCCAAATCTTTGCACCGATACGTAAGAGCTTGAATGCTAACGCCAAACCGGTCCTTCAGGCTAATGAGTTCTCCGATGCTTATGTCCGTTCTGCGGGCACCAATTTCCTGCCGAAGAACTTCCGCCGGGACAAGGAACGCACCAGCAAATCGATTTGCGGCGCGTTCGGAATCGCACCCGTCTGCGACTTTGAGCACCATGTGGCCCAGTTCGTGAGCTAAACTGAAGCGTTTCCGCTCAGACCAAGTGTTCTTCTTGATCATAATCACGCGCGCGGAATGCTGTTCTTTCCAACGCACTTTCGCCGCAAGCCCGTCAACTCGATCAACATCCAAAGACAGCACTTTGATCCCGTGCTCCTCGAGGAGTTCGGCAAGCATTGGAATCGGGTCATGACCCAGCTGCCAAGAAGCACGCATGTTGCGAGCCGCGTCCTCGGCATCACGAACATCGGCCACCCAATAGGGGGCTTCGTGCGGGGAATCCCATTCCTGGCTCGAAAGATTCAGCAAGCTTTCGATAGCTAGGTACTTTTCAACCATATTAAGCGTCTTGGCTTCGATCGTCGCGATCTCTTTGGCTGAAGAGCTGGCTGACTTGCGAAACTCAACGCCTTCCAACTCAAGCTCATCATCGCTGAGCAAAAAATCCACAGAGATGCCGAGTGCGCGGGCAAGACTTAGCAGCACGCCCGATCCGGGCATGTCTTCATTGCGCTCGTACTTGCCAATGGCTTGAGCGGACACCTTGTTCTCCATGGCATCAGAAAGTGCACGTAGCGAGAGGCCAGATGCCGCCCGGGCTCCTTTGAGTCTCTTGCCAATCATAACGTCCTCCCAGTGGGTGGTTTACATTTCACCCATATGATTGATATTTTGTAAACTACAACGCTTGAAAGCGCGGCAGATTGTCCCTAATTTGTAACATGAGGCCAAAGGAAAGGCAAATTTGTAAACCGCCAAATCGCCCCAAGAGGCGCTAAACAGGCAAAGAAACGAGGAAGCAGCCATGAACATACCGTTTGCGGGCGACCTGTCGTCAAGGTTTCAGAGCATCGTGGGACTGCCTGATGGTGGGCTGGCTGAGCCAACCCTCGAAAAGCGAGGTGCATCATGAGACGTATCCTAAGCATCGATGGTGGCGGCATCAAAGGCACCCAACCGGCAGCCTTTCTGGCGGGTTTGGAAGAAGACCTTGATGAACCGATTGGCCGCTACTTTGACCTGATTGCGGGAACGTCAACCGGGGGTATTCTCGCGATCGGCCTAGCCCTCGGCATCAAGGCCAAGACCCTCCTCGAACTCTACGAAAATCGCGGGCCGACGATTTTCGGGCAAGCGGGGGACAACAGCTGGTTCGGGCGAAAGGCTCGGGACGCGCGTGCCGCCTTGCGTCACCTGGTCAAGCCGAAGCACGATGCATCGACGCTTCGGGACGAACTCCATGCCGTCCTTGGCGACAAGCTCATCGGCGAAGCGGAGACCCGGTTGCTGATCCCGGCCTGGGATGCCGATCAGCGCAGCGTCTACATCTACAAGACGTCACATCATCCACGGCTTACCAAGGATTACCGGAAGCCGGCCCTTGACGCGGCGATGGCGACGTCTGCCGCTCCGACCTATTTCGCGCGCCACAAGACGGTGGATGATGTCGGGCTTCTCGATGGCGGCACCTGGTGCAACAATCCGGTGGGCGTCGCGACTGTCGAAGCGATCTCGATGCTTGGCTGGTCTCCGCAGGACCTGCACATCCTGAGCCTCGGCTGTGTCGACGAGGTCTACATGCTTTCTGAATCCCCCGGCAAGGCCGGTCTAGGATTGAAGGCCCTCAGCCTTCTCATGGATGGGCAATCCCGCGGTGCGCTCGGCATTGCCCGTCATCTGACAGGCGATCCGCACGACCGGATGGCTGTTCACCGGTATTCGCCGAGCGTGCCACAGGGTTTCTTTTCCCTCGACGACACCACAAAGATCCAGAGGCTCAAGGGGCTTGGCTCCTCGAGCGCCCGGTACGCGAGCCCCACCCTGACCCCCGTCTTCTTCCAGCAACCTGCCGAGCCGTTCGTGCCCGTGCATCAACTCGAACGGAATGCAGCATGAACCAGATCTTCTCGCACCCCCTCACCGATACCGCCATTCAGCGGCGGGCGCAGGTCTTCACGATCCTCGAAGAAATCTGCCAGGAGCTGGAATGGACTCAGACCCAGTTCGAAAAGGCCCGTACCAGCTACGAGGCCGTCGCAGACTGGTTGGCCGGATCGAGCGACCCGATGCTTGCTTCACTCCATGTCTATCTGCACGGCTCTGGCGCACTCGGCACCTCGATCAAACCGATCGGACGCGACGAGTTCGATGTCGACCTGATCAGCTTCATCCTTGACCTCGGCCCGGAGATCGCACCGGCACGCCTGAAGGCTGCGATCGGCGAGCGCCTGCGCGAACACGCTTACTATGCGTCTATTCTGGAAGAAAAGAAGCGCTGCTGGCGTCTGAACTACGCCGGTGACTTCCACCTCGACATCTCCCCAACCATTTCCAATCCCAACTGCATGAACGGCGGTGAGCTGGTGCCCGATCGCAAGCTACGGGACTGGCACGCGACGAATCCTCGGGCCTATCGGGCCCTTTTCGACGAACGGGCGGCCCTGGTCCCGAGGATGACGCAGTCGATCATCGCGTCACAGCGCGATGCGGCGACGACAGAGCCTTTCCCGGTGCGCCAGTCCGTCAAGGGTATACTGAGACGGACAGTTCAACTCTTGAAGCGTCACCGGGATCTGGAGTTCCTGCATGTTCAGGGAGAGATCGCGCCGATCTCGATCATCATCACGACCTTGGCCATGCGATCCTATGAGATGTGCGTCAGGCGCCACGTTTTCGCGGACGAACTCCAGGTGCTGATCGACACGATCCGCCTGATGCCGATCTTCATCGAGCGGCCTTTGGTCAACGGCCGCCAGATCTACGCGGTCTGGAACGAGACCACCAACGGCGAGAACTTTGCCGAGCGATGGAATGAAGAACCCGCGCGGGTCGAAGCCTTCTACAAATGGCATAGCAAGGCACTTGCCGACTTTGAAGCGCTGCGGGACCTCGTCGGCCTAGACGCCATTGTCGGCTCCATGAAGGACAGCCTGGGTGACAAACTTGTTGCTCGAACAATGAACCGGCGGATGGACGCGCTGAACGAGGGGCGGAAGACGGGCGCTCTCGTGCTTGGTGCGGGTGTTGGCCTCACCACCCAAAAAATGGCCGCTTCGACGCCCGTTCCCAAGAACGAGTTTTTCGGGGACTAAGCGCGATGGCAGGATCGACCACAAGAAACCGGCTGACACTACCCCAGCAGTACCTGTTCCTGCAGAAGTCCAAGACAGTAGCCGGCGAAGGGGTGCTCGGTCCGCGCCGGTTGGAATGGCATTTTCGCGCACAACCTACGCCGCTTTCCCGGACGTATCAGGTCACCCTTGTCCTCGAAAGGGACGGGACGCCGGATGTTCGTGTCGTAGATCCTGACCTGAGGTTGCTTGCCGGTGAGCGCGACCTGCCGCATATCTACCATAACCCGGATCGGCTCTGTCTCTATCTGCCCGGGACCGGGCAATGGGACGCCAGCAAACGTTTGGACCTCACCATCATCCCCTGGACCCACCTCTGGCTGATCTATTTCGAGGAATGGCTCGTGTCGGACGACTGGAAGGGCGGGGGAAAACACCCCGGGGAGGATGACCCAGACGAGGGCAACCGCGCGTTACGCCGCAGCCTTCAACGACAGCGCTAAAACCCTCTGTTATACTCATTGTCTAATTTGAACCTGATCGCAAGTAGGTGGCGTCCTTCATGCAAACGGACACGAAAAAAGGGGAACCGTGGTCCCACGGCTCCCCTTTGGGTTCAGGTCTTTTGTCCTCATGCCAAGGTCACGCCACCAGCGACAGCCCCGCGCCCGCGTCCTGCGGCTGCTCACCGTTGTCGATGAACGGGATGATCGAGAAGGTCTGGCCACCGCGCTGCTCCTCGTTTTGCACGGCGTTGACGCGCAGGTCGCCATCGGGCGTGTTGATCAGCAGCGACAGGTAGTCGTTGCCCGTGCGACTGCTTTTCGCCATCCAGGCCGAACCGACGCGGATCGGTGTGCCCCGGGGCGAGCTGACCTCGATCCGGTAATCCGGGTGGGTCTCCTCGGATTTGAAGCTGTTCTCGATCAGCATGAACTCCAGATCGAACATCATGTTGGCGATGTAGCCGGTGAAGGCGTTGTCGGCGTCCATGGCGGTGAGCTCGCCCGAGATCGAGCCGGATTTCATCAGGCCGTTCGAGACCAGCGGGATGATCTCGAATTCCCCGCTCTGGGCCGCGCGCGCCTCTTTCGTCTGCACCGCGTTGACCCGGAACGGGCCGAGGCCGACATCGATCTGCATCGAGATGTAGGGGTTGCCGCTGGTATTGCCGGTCTCATTCCAGGCCGTGCCGATGCGCACCTTGCGGCCCGACTTGTTGATCGCCGTCACGTCGTAATCGGGGCTGCGCGCGGACATCTTCGGGCGGGTTTCAAGCTGGATGGCGATGTCAAAGCGCGTCGAGTGGATCATGCCGGTATACTGAGCGGCTGCGGTCTCGACATTGCGGGTGAGGGTTCCTGCGAACATGGGATGGTTCCTTTCAGATTGGTCGGTGCCTGACGTCCTTGCCAGCGCATCCGGGATTGCTTTCTCGACCCCTCCCGGGATCACAAATCAGAAAGCTCGCTTTCCTTTCAGCCCCGCCCACGGGTCAGAGCTGCCGTCCGAGTGGGAATGCCCCCGCGCCTCCGGGCGCTACGCCCCTCCCCTGCCCGTCTGGTCTTGATTGGCTGCCCGGATTTTCTGCGGCGTCCTTCGATTGCGCGATGAAGAACTCCGCCTCTTTGCCATTCAACCGGTGCCCGCCCCGGTCGGTCAAGCCAATGCAGCTGCCGTTCGGCACATAGGTGATGAGGTACTGACCGAGCCGGTCCTTCTGGACAACGTAGCCTGTATTGGCCCAATGCACGGTCTGGCCGGCATCGACGGCCGCCTTGATTTCATCAAGTGTCATGCGATCCTCCTCAAGAAAAATGGTGGGGAAACGACGCAAGAAGCCCGGTCGTCCAACCGGGCTTCCGCGCAGCATTCGTTTGGCAAACGGCCGAAAGCTGTCAGGTGCTTTGCGTGACTTGCGTCGCGCGCGCCGCCATCCAATCCTTCAGGCCAAGGACCGTCTTTCCAGCCGCGACCTCGGAGGCCCAGGCAGACCTTGGATCGCCGAAGGGTTCCTCGCTGATTTGCTGCTCGATATGGCCATTGACCATCCATGGTTCGGGCTGGATTCGGCGCAGCCAGTCCGCCATGCTCGGAATACGGCCCTGGCAGTCTTCGCGGACATGCTGCTCACCGATCCAGCGCACGGGGATCTCTCGACCAGCGCTATTGGTCAGGGTCAGGCCGAAGGCGCGTTCGGCCTCAAACAGGCGTTGGGCATGGTGGCGAAGCGCCCTGTGCGTGAAGAGCGCGAGGTGCTCTTTCGAGGCATCGAACCAGTCATGGATGGCCTGATAGTCAGACGGCACCCCGCCGAATTTCCGGGCTGAGCTTTCGGCATGATGAAGTGGATGGGCCATGTCAAAGCCCCTCATCATAGCTGTGAGAGCATTCGACATAGCGGTCCGCATGATCCATCGTGATGCTGTCTGCTGCAATGTCCCAGGTCAGCGTGCCGTAGCCGCCCTCGTTGTTCTCGAACCCCGGGTGATGGTGATAGGCGAGTGACCAGGCGAAATCACCGACCTCTGTCGCAAGCGCCTCCGGCAGTTTGACCTCCGCAGGCTGCACCGTCACATCCTCGACATTGCCGGAGTCGCCATAGCCTTCGTATTCAGCGGTGACCTCGCTGATACCAAGCGCGCGCAGTTGCGCGATCAGCTCCGCTCTGGATGCCTTCAAGGTAGCTTCGCGCTCTGCGCGCCACTGAGCCGCCATCACGGCATAGTCGATCTGGGGATTCGTCATGGGTCTGTCCTCTTGTCTGTAATTGGGGGGCCGGGCGTGGCATTGGTCAGCGCGCGGCTGGAAAGCGCAGACCGGCCAAATCCCGATCCGCGATGCCCGACCCAGAGCCCGCTTTGACTTTTCAGGCGGCTTGTTCTGCCGCTCTAGCGGCGCGCTGCCCTACGATCCGGGCCAGAATGCTAACTGTGTCGATTCCGTCCCCATGCGGCAGGAACACCCGCAGCTGGAAGGCGATGATCTCGGTGAAGCAACCAAGAGCCTTGAGGCCGTCGATCATGCCCCGATCCGCACCGCCAAGCTCGAGGCGCATCTCGCCTGCGACACGGCGACGGGTCAGGGTCATCCCTCGGCCCAGATCGACAGGCGCGGTGGTGCCGAGGGCGGCGATCAGCATCTCCTGCGGCGTCTGCGGGTCGGAGACGAGGAAGCGGGCGCGTAGCGCCGCCGCCCCGTCCTCGCTCAGCGTGCGCCCGATCATGGCGGTCACCCCGTCGGGCGTGACCCGGTAGATGCGCTCATTGGTGGTCGGAATGTCTTTCCAGATCGGCAACAGCAGCCCGGTCAGCAGGTAGAGCTTGGTCGTGGTGGTCTTGGGAAGGGCAGCAGCCTCTTCTCCCCAGAGCCGCGCAAACTCGGGTTTCCCGATCTCTTCCCAGGCCGAGGACTCGAACCGCGTCTCTTCGAGATAGCTCGACCCGTTTGGCCGCACCGCCTTGCGCATCAGCGTGACGATGTCCTCGTCGTACATCTGCATGGGCCGCGCCGAGATGAGCGCCGCGCGACCGGAGGCGCGATTCATCATCGGCAGCTTGTCGGGATTGCGCGACATGGCCTCTTCGGCGCCAAGGACATGGACCGGGTCCGTCACCTCGAGCCCGATGATCCGCGTCACGGCGCCGGATTTCGGGCAGGTCCAGAGATCTTCCGTGGAGACCTGCTCGATCTTTTCGCCACGCAGGGTTTCCACGCCGAGATCGAGCGTGCCCGCCGCGCGCGACCGTTCCGTCTGATCGGCGATCCGGTTCATGAACTCGGCAAAGAGCGCGTTCTGCATGTGGAGGGGCAGCGCCAGCACCCTGTTCAGAAACCGCTGGATCGGCGGCAACTCCTCAAGGAGAACCCCGTCCTTGTCGATCAGCCGCAGGGCCGTCCAGTCGGTGAAGCTCTCATAGCTCATCGCCTCGGCGCGCCCGGCGGCAAGATCGGCGTAATACCCGCGCAGCGCCGCCCGCGCGATCGGACTTTCGAGATTGTCCTCCTCGCGGAACATGCCTTGCGAGCCGGTTTCTCGCTGGCCTTTGGTCAAGGCCCCGAGCTGATCGAGACGCTTGCTGATCGTCGAGGTGAAGCGCTTCTCGCCATGCACATCCGAGGTGCAGACCCGGAAGAAGGGCGCGCTGACCTGGGCCGAGCGATGCGTGCGCCCCAGCCCCTGGATGGCCGCATCTGCGCGCCAGCCAGGCTCAAGCAGGTAGTGCCGGCGCCGCTTCTGGTTCTTCGCCGTCTGCGCCGCGTGATAGGACCGGCCCGTGCCGCCAGCATCCGAGAAGATCAGGACATCCTTCTCGCCGTCCATGAAGGCCTGAGTCTCGGAGGAATTGCTGCTGGCGGCGCGCTTCTCGATGAAGAGATGGCCGTCCTCAGCCTTGAGCGGCCGGACGGAGCGCCCCGTAACCTCGGCAACAGCCTCGTCGCCGAGCGCCCAGAGGATCTGGTCCAGCGCCGAGGGGATCGGCGCCAGCGTCATCAATTCCATCATGGCCGCATCACGCAAAGCGAGCGCCTCGCGCGAGACGACCAGCGTGCCAGTCTCATCGCGGAGCGGCTCGGCCACCATGTTGCCGTCGATCTCAACGAGCTTCTGCGCATGGATCGGGAAGGCCTGTTCGAGGTAGCCCAGAACATAGTCGCGCGGCGTCAAGGCACCCTCGACGAGTTCATCCTTCGGGTCCATCGTCTCAAGCCGGCGTTTCAGCAGGCTCTCACCCGTCGAGACCACCTGGATGACGCAAGCCTTGCCCGCCGCCAGATCATCCTTGATCGCGCAGATGATGGTCGGCGCCTTCATGCCCATCAGGAGATGGTTGAAGAAGCGCTGTTTTGTGCTCTCGAAGCGAGATTTGGCCGAGGCACGTGCGGCCGAGGCATTGGTCTCCCCCGAGGCGTCATTGACGCCAGTCGCTGTCAGCGCGGCTTCGAGGTTATGGTGGATGGTGCGGAAGGCCGCCGCATAGGCGTCGTAGATCTCGATCTGGGCCGGGGTGAGCGCGTGTTCGAGCACGTCATACTCCACGCCGTCGAAGCTGAGGGCGCGGGCCGTGTAGAGCCCGAGCGTCTTGAGATCGCGCGCGACCACCTCCATGGCAGCGACACCGCCGGCTTCCATCGCAGAAACGAAGCTCTCGCGGCTTGGGAAGGGGTATTCGGGGCCCTGCCCCCAGAGCCCCAGCCGCGCGGCATAGGCCAGGTTGTGCACGCTCGTGGCGCCCGTGGCCGAGATGTAGAAGACGCGAGCGCGGGGTGCTGCCAGTTGCAGCCGCAGGCCGGCAAGGCCCTGCTGGGAGGGTTTGACCCCCCTGCCCTGCTCGGACCCGGCCGCGTTCTGCATGGCATGGGCCTCATCAAAGGCCAATACGCCTTCAAAGTCTTCGCCCATCCAGTCGAGGATCTGGCTCAGCCGCGTGGTACCGCATTTGCCCGCGGACCGCAGCGTGGCGTAGGTGACGAAGAGGATACCGTCACCCATAGGGACGGGCTGGTCCGGTTTCCATTTGGAGAGCGGCTGGATGTCGGCTGGCGAGCCGCCGAGATCGGTCCAGTCGCGGATGGCGTCCTCGATAAGGGTGGCGGATTTGGAGACCCAGATCGCCTTTCTGCGTCCAGCCAGCCAGTTCACGAGAATGAGCCCCGCGCATTCGCGGCCCTTGCCGCAACCGGTGCCGTCACCGAGGAAATACCCGAGACGATAGGCACGTGCATCCGGGTCATCATCGGCGCGCGTCAGCTTGGTCTGGTCGTCATCGATCATAAACCGCCCCGGCAGATCACGCCCATGGGCATCATGTGCCATGATGATGGTCTCGAGCTGCGCCTCGGAGAGATCTCCCTCCTCGATCAACCGTGCGGGCAGGCGCAAGTCATCACTGCCCGTGTTTGAGGGCATGGGCGGCGCGACCGAGGCCATGGCGATGCTTTCAACGAGCGGGGTGGGATGTTCCTGCGCACCCGCGATCTCGATCCGCTGCGGACGGTAGCGCGCATAGATGTCCGAGACCGGCGTGTTGTCGCGCGGGACATCGAAGCTTGTGAAGCTGAGCGGGATGGCAGCATTGGCGCGGGGTTTGGAGGCGGCGAAAGGCGCACCGGCGGTCTTGCGTGGGGCAGCTACTGGACGAACCGGCCGCCCGTGAGGGATCGCTTCAGCCCGCTGGGCGGGGCGCATCTCGATCCGGGTTGCGGCCACGGCATCGACATATGCCAAGGCTTCCTCCAGATCCTGAACCGCGGCGCGGATGAGTTCGCCATCGTCCTGCACCTTGTCGAAGACCATCAGCTGGGTTTCGACAGAGGTGCCGAGCTTGCGGTAGACCTGCCCCGGCATCGTCAGCGCCAAGCGCGGCGTCAGAAGACCGCAGGCCCGCGACCAATGCGCGGCATCGCGTCCGGGCGTGAATCCCGACGGCATGATCGCCACCAGCCGCCCGCCGGGTGCCAGACGCTTCGCAGACGCGATGAGATGCTTGGCGGCGATGTGTTTGTCCCGGGAACGATCGACCGAGGAGGCGAAAGGCGGGTTCATCACCACGACATCCGGCAGTGCCAGCGTCTGCAGCAGATCGTCGATATGCTCGCCGTCATGGTCTGTGACCTCATCACCGAAGACCGCGCGCAATAGGCTCTGACGAAACGGGTCGATCTCGTTGAGTAAAAGCGTGGCACCGGCCCGGGCGGCGAACGCGGCCAGGGCACCAGTGCCGGCGGATGGCTCGAGCACGGTCTCGCCCTTGCGGATCGCTGCGGCCCGCACCGCCAGGGCGGCAAAAGGCAGCGGTGTGGAAAACTGCTGCAGCCGGATCTGCTGCTCTGACCGGCGCGTTTCCGTCAGAAGCCGCGAGGCGAGGAGCTTCGCAGCGGCGATGTCACCCGCCGCGCCGTCCCCACGCAACAGCATCTGGATGGCCGCGGCCTGCATCAGGTCATAGGCCATCCGCCAGTCCCAGGCTCCCCCGGCATCGCTGCCATGAAACGTCTCGCGCATGATGCGCGCGAGCGCTGAGCTGCGCAGGGGTTGGAGGTCGATCTCCGCGCCGATCTGCGCGAGGGCAGAGGCGAAGTTAGCGTTGGACTCAACAGGATTGGGGAGCGTTGAGAGAGGCTTGGACATGGGGAATTCCTTTGGATCAGGGTCTGAGTTCCAAAGGACAAGAAGCCCACTTTTGCTTTTCAGGGTGACGGGGGTCAGACCGCGCTGACTTCCAAGGCTTGGTCAGGACTTGGGTTCGACCTCCCGTTTCGCATCAATCAATGCCTGTGCGGCCTGCATCACCTGAACTTGGGATGTTCCCGTGCATTCCTCCTCCAGCGCGGCCTGCACCTTCGCGCGAAACCACGCGTCATACGAATTGACATCAGCCGCCACGGAAATGCTCCTCGAGCCCGATATCCAGCAGCTTGCCGAGGTCATCGGGCATGTCTGCAACGTGCACAGCAATTGGGAAACGGTGCCCCGTCAGGTCAGGCGCACATTGCTCCTCTAGCCCGAGGTGCTGCCTATCCTTTTCCGTCTCATTCATTGTGCTTTCTCCGACCGTATTATCAGCCGATGCTACATCTTCAAGCGTGGCGTCGTAAACGATAATGCCAAAGGGTCACAGCAAGCTGGCCCACTTACCGATCGGGCACCGCTTCAAGGGATTTCTCGAACCGCTTGCTTGCCGCTGCAGCTTCTTTCAAGAGCGCATCGAAATTGTCAGGTGGGTTGCCATCTTCCAGCATCCCTTTGAACGTCGCATAGGCATCCGTCTTGCTGCCATATGCGCGCAGGGTCTTGTCGTCGTTCACCCAGGCCACCACGATGACCTTCGCATCGCTGTTGAACCGGTAGAACAACCGATACTGTTGGAAGAATTTCGCCCGGAACCAGTGCTTGCGGTGATCGCCGAGCGTGCCGCCTTGCCGGTAGGCGGCGGCACCCGGGTCCGCCGGTATGGCCTCGGTGACCAGCTTGAAGATGGCTGCCAGCCGTTTCGTGGGGTTTTTCTTGCGCCAGGTCTTTGGATCGCGTGCCTTACGCGCTTCAACCTCCTCGATCAGCCCTTCGAGCTGATCCAGAAAGAGCGGATGCGCATAAATCGACCATCCGTTTACGACGAGGGGTGCTTGGGCGGGCACGCTATCGCCGCTCATTCATCCTCGAGCGATAGCGGCGCATCGAGATCGACGTCAACGTCTCCGACCAGTGCTGCAAGACGGTCATGCAAAGCCCCATCGAACGCCCGAATGCGGTCCGGATGCGCCTTGATATCGGCCTCGACAAAATCGAGAAAGGCTCCGAGCACGGGATCTTCCTCGTCGCTGCGCACGGGCTCGATATAGACCCTGCCACTCGGCTCGGTGCAGTAACGAATCTGGTCGCCCTTGCCCAGCTTGAGCTGTTTGCGCACACCCGCCGGCACGGTCGTCTGATACCGATCCGTGAGTTTCGAGACATCTTGTGCGAGCGCTGTCATGGCAGTCTCCTGAAAGAATGGGGGTCTTTGCTGCCCGCGATAGGTAATGCATTTGCATTGCCTTGTCAAGACAAGCCGCAGCATCTGCTGTCGCCGGCAGGTCGATCAACGGTTCGGCCCAGCACCTATTCTCGCCCCGCGAGATACTCCGCCAGCACAGGACTGGCAGCACCTTTCGCGGAGCTGAGCAGCTCCGAGCCCGCAAGCGAAGCCTTCGACAGGCGTACGAGCCCACCGGTTTCCTCGATGCGGTAGCAGCGGCGCTTTTGCCGCCCCCGCCTGTAGTGGGTCGCAGTGACGATCTGGCAGGTGCTGCCATCGGTGAGCGTCACGGGCGTGGCGAGCCTGATCTTGTCGCCTTCCTCGTAGTCCGGGATCGCAGCCCAGTCCTGGGCGTAGCTGTCCGGGTCTTTCAGGTCGGAGAGGAGCTCGATCAGCCCAAGGGGAGCACGAGACTCGTTCGGGCCAGCGCTTTCCTCCATGTCCTTGTAGCCCCAGAAGCCGTCATCGTATCGGGTGAGGAAGACAGCGCCAAAAGTGATCGACCCGTCCGCATCGGTCACATAGGTCGTGTCTTCGACAGCGGTGCCGTCGAGATTGATGACCTTTGCCGCCGCGTACCAAGTCGAACCCACCTTGCAGGCTTTGACCAGTTCCGTCTTGCGCCTTTCGCCCTCGAAGGTGCACAGCCGAGCAATCTCCACTTTCTCATCCGCGTAGGATTTGACGCGGCCGTCGGTGTAGAAAAGCCATCCCATCACGCCGCCCTCCGGTCATCGAGTTCCATCAGCGCATCAAGCGGCACGCGATAGGGCTGCATGGCGTCGAAATCCTCGCAGCGTTTATGGGAATATGTTGAAGCACCAATACCCTGCCGCGCTGCGCGCTCTCGGGACATTGGTGCTGCTTCATCTTGTTCATATTCCCAAAACGCCGAATTGCCGCAGTTCTGCACGATCGCGAAGGTGTCGCAGGCATCCTTGAGGATGACCCGGAAGGTGCCGCCGAGGCCCGAGGGCACCTCGTAGGTCCCGCCGATGAGATAGTCCGAAGCCCGGCGCACGAAGACGCGGATGCTGTGGCCATCGGTGGCGAGCCGGATGGCCCCCCGCCCCCGGTCGATGAGCACCTGCACGTCATCCAGGATGTCGGTGTAGAACTGGCCGGTCAGATCACGAAACGCCATGCGGCGCTGCGCCATCCAGTCGGTGTCCCGAAACGGGTTCATGCCATTGGCGAAAGCAAAGGAAGGATCGGCCTGTTCGGTGGTGACGATTCGGGTGGTCGTGCCATCGATGCCGTTGGAGCGCAGATGCACACCATTGCCGACGATGAGGATCAGGGCGGGCCTGTCCACGGGTCCGTTCCAGTTGGGCAGGAAGGTTTTGCAGGCGCGCGCATGGGCGATTTGCGCCGCGACAGCGGAGGCAGAGAACTTGAGAATAGCCATGGAGATGTCTTTCCGTTGGGTATGAGAGGATCGACCCGCGCGCGCGAAATACTTCGCGCGGGTCGCATGAGGACTCAGGCCGCTTGCGCGACCTCGCCGTCAGGTTCCGGGGTTTCCGAAGTTGGCTCCGCCTCATCAAAGGCGATACCGGCGGTCTGCATCATCGGCGGGCACCAGGCGGCCACGGCGGCGCGCTGCGCGTCCGTCAGCGTGGCGAAGGGCTCGGCAAAGAGCTTGTCGCAGAAGGCGACGATCTCCTTCTTGCTTGAAGAGGCCAGTGTCACCGCCTCCTGGGCGAGACCCAGATCCTCGCCGAGGTTCTTCAGGAGCCAGGCCTTTTTAAAGCGGTTGAAGAGCGCCGCATTCGGCGTCCAATGCGCGCGAATGTCGGGCATGATCTCGATCTCGAACGCATGCATCAGGCTGTCGCGCTGTCGGTCCCGCGCGAAGCAGGACTGCGTGGTGCTAGCGGTTGCAAAGGCGACGAGCTTGGCCTTCTCCCCTGCCTCCAGCGCGCGAAACGCCGCGAACTGATCGGCAGGCGCGCGGGCGTCATCGAGCCACGAGAGGTCAAGCGCATCATGCGCCGCCGCCACCTGCTCAAGCGAGGTCTCGTCGATCTCGTCCATCTTGGCATGGCTGCGGTATTCCTTGCGGGCCTCGATCTTGATCGCCTGCGTGACGCTCATGCCGGTGCCCAGGACGTCACTGACCAGCTTGAAGAGCGTCAGATCGAGCGTGGCCACCGGATGCAGCGCCATCGCGGCGCCAAGGGCCATGGCCCGCTCGGTCTTGAGATCCTCAGCCAGCGAGGCCGGATAGGTGATTTCGCCGGCGTCCGGTGCCTCCTCCCCCGTCGGGTTGACCGACGAGCCGCGCGCGCCCTCCTCTTTGACGGTGTCTTCCGGACGGACGAGGCCAACATGGAGCGTGATCTGCCCACCCTGCCACGACGCGATCACCCCGGACCGCGCGAGGTCCTCGGCGCTGTAGGCCTCCTGCAGATCGCGCGCCTCCTCTTCCAAGGCGTCCACGCGGTCGTAAAGGGCATTGTAGGCACCGTCCTCGAGCCCCTCATCCTCCATCTCGAGCTGCAATTTCTCAAGCTCGGCGGTGATCTCATCGATGCGCTTTTGCGCAGCCTCATCAGGCTCGATCGGGCCGGGATAAGCGCGGCCGTAGTCGGCCATGGTCGCGTAATCATAGCGGACCATCGCATCGGCCCAGGCAAAGCCCAGCTTTATGCGGGCCTCTTCGGCGGCGGCACCGAGCTTCTCGAGCAGGATGGTTTCGACCAGCGCTGCATCCTCCAGCACGGAATGCTCATCCAGCAGATCGGCTGCGACGGCGCCGCCGCGGGCCTCGTAGTCCGCGCGCACGAAAGCCCCGATATCATCGCTGACCTGCACACCGCGGGATTTGAGCGCCTGACGGACCGTGTAGGCCTGCAGATAGCCGCCGTCTTTTGTGAGCGCCTCGAAGACCTCGCGCTGCGCCTCCTGGCTCGGGTGCTCGGCGAAGGCTTTCATCGTGTCGAGCGTGATCACCTTGCCCCGGGCCGCGGCGCGGATGTCGGGGTGGATAAGGCCATAGCGCAACCGGCCTTTCACGGCCGCCACCGTGGCGCCGAAGGTCTTTGCGATCGTCTCGGGGGACTGGCCATCGACCTCCATCATCCGAGCGAAGGCCTCGAATTCGTCGATGGCATTCATCGGTGCCTGGGTGATGTTCTCGGCGAGCGACAACGCCGTGGTGACGTCGCAGTCGTCAGGGACAAGGCGGCAGTCCACCTTGGTCTTCGCTGTAAACCCCTTGGTGGCCTTGTCAGCGATCAGCTCCTTCAGGGCTGCATGGCGCCGACCTCCGGCGAGGACAGCGTATTTGCCGTCAAGCTTCTGGACCATGAGCGGCTGCAGGAGACCCAGAACGGCGATGCTTGCCTTCAGATGGGCGATGTTCTCAGGATCATAGGTTTCCGAGGAGTTGCTGCGCACATTGGCGGGGTGGGCGACAAGATCGCCGATGGCAACGGTGAGAGGGGCAAAGCTTGTGGTCATGGGATATCCTTCCAGGTGGGTGAGGTGTGGCCCGCGCCTTCACGCGCGTGACCAATCCCCGGCTTCAGGGATCACCACGACAAAAGGCCCACTTTCCCTTTGAGGGGTCAGTGGGCCTTCATCGTCTCGGATGTCAGGGGGAGGAGTCCCCTGCCCTTCTACCAGTCGCGCGCCAGCATGATGGTCAGCACGCGCACGGTGGTGGCGGGATTGTCCGGGGTCTCAGCCCCGTAGCGGAAGTCCGAACCCGCCTCATAGAGATCAATTTTCCAGAACACAGTTTCGCCCCGGATCTCGACCGCCCCGAAATCGTGCCAGCCCTCGGGATCATTCTCAGGCTCGAACGTGGCAAACTCACCGGTTGCTTTGACCGCCTCGGCCATGAAGCCATCGCCGGCCTCCATAAGCGAGCGGGTGACATGCATGCGGCCCTGGATGGGTTGCGCGGGCGGCACCCCAAGGCATGCAAGTTTGCGAAACGCGTCGTTCTGCACCGCGATCACGGTCGGATCCGGACGGTCTGGCTGGGGCTGTGCAGTAATGGTCATAGGGCTCTCCTTTGAGAAGTTGAAACACCCTTCTCAAAGCCCGCTTTTTCTTTTCTGCTTGGCGGAAGGACCGAAGCAGAAGGCGCCTTACCCGAACAGCCCTCTGGCTCTGTAGTTCGGGTTGGGGATGGTTTCGATCCAGCCGCCCTGCTCCTTGATGCTCTCGAGTGCCGCCGAGAGCGGGTAAGCGCCCTCGGACGGGCTCCACCAATAGGCACCGCGTTTGAAGGTGATGATCTTGCGGCGGCCGTCTTCGAAGCAGGCCACCCGCAGCGTCTTGGGTTCCTTGCGTGACATGCGAGTCTCCGTTCTCCGTGTGGTCAGGCGGCCTCGGCACTGCGCCCAGCCCTACCCGCCTCAGATTGTGCGATCAGATAGTCACAGGCGCGCTGCGCATCCGCGGCGTGCTTGAAGATCGCACCCTTGTCCGACCGAAGAACGCGCAACCAGTTGTGGAGGTAGGCGGCATTCATCTCGAGCGTATGCGCCGTGAAGCCGAGTGTCTGACCCAGGAACACCGAGGTCAATTCCGCGACGATCTCCTCGCGCGCATAGGACGTGTTGCCAAACTTCGAGAACCCGAAATCACGGTTCAGTCGATGGGGGGCCTTCGTGGCATGGGCCAGCTCATGGGCCCAGACCCCGTAGAAGTTCCGCGGGTTCTCGAACCTGGAAATGGATGGCATGAAGACCTTGTCCACGGGCGGCAAATAGTACGCCTCCGTGCCTGTGAAGACGGTTGTGATGTCGATGGCATCGAAAAACGTCTGCATGTGCGGGATGGGCTCTGACGGCGGATGCTCAGGCACCGGGTCCGGCTCGGGATGGAAGCTATCCGGCAACCCCTCGATCTGGCAGGCGTTGAACACGCGATAGGATTTCTGGAAGCGGAAGATACGGGCTTCCTCGGAGTGATCATCCCCGTCGCTGTGATCATGCTCATCGCCGGCGTCTCTCCGGCTTTGGCCGTAATAGACGACGACAGAGGATTTCTCGCCCTTACGGACCTTTGCGTCCAATGCATTGGCCTGCGGCAACGTCATCCAGAAAGGAGAGCTGTGGCCCGCCATCACGGTCCGCATCGTCAGCAGAAAGTTGTTCACCCCCTGGTACGGTTCTCCGCCCACGCGCAGGGGACGAGAGCTGCCACCTGCTGTCCAGGGCTTGCGCCAAGGCAGGACGCCGCGCTCGATGATGCGGATGATTTCGTTTGTGATGACCTCGGAGGCATCGAATTTGGGCGTGCGGGATCGGGCCATGTCTGGCCTCCTTTCGAGTATTGGTGAGAGTAAGTGGTGATCAGGCTGACTGATGGGACCGCGGATCATTGAGGATCCTCGCGCCGAGCCCTTCGACCATGTCGATGTAGTCGGTCAGCGAGACGGACTTGCCAGGACCGCAAGGTTCAGGGTCGACCGATCCGTCCCGCGCCACCCGCGGCAGGTTCGCGAAGGCGATGACATCGGTGACGGGTCGGATATCGATGAACGGGGTGCCCCGTGAGACCGCCAGTGCGGCCAAGGGAAAGCGCTCGATCGGCGCGAGGGTGGACACGGTAGTCCAGCCGAGATGGATGAACGTGCCGCCCTCTCCGCAGATCACATGTGCGTTTGGCAATAACGCCGCCTGCTTCAGATAGCCGAGGTCACGCAGGACAGTCTCGCGCTCGAGCCGTTGTGCCTGCCCCGTCTGTCCGGTTCGGCGTAGTTCCTTGTGTCGCCACCACGAGGCAGCGGTCGCGCGCAACACGCGCAAGACACCTGTTTGCATGGGAATGTCCTTCGTCAGGAACGGCAGACCGGAACCCGGCCCGGACCCATCTGAGGGACCCCAAAGGCCCTCATCCGTCAGTCACAAAACCCGAAGGACACTTTCACTTTCACCGGGTCCGGAACCGGTCCTTGGCAAAACCATTGAGTCCTCACCACAGGACTCAATGCCGACACGTCTACCGAAGCCCTTGATCTGGAGCAGCAGAGCCAGTTTGTGTCGCGCTCTGTCAGATTGGGAGTGCCATGGTCAGTTCCAATAGTGAGTCTGTGTGTCAACCGAGGCGGTCGACAATCCGCGATACCACAGCGAAGGCATCAGCGGTCCCATTTGCCTCGCCCTTTTCGAAGTCTCCCTCGATCGTTCCCATCTGGTTCGTCACATGGGCGAGGCAGATGACGGCCCGATCTCGCGCTTGTGCGAAGGCGTAAAGCCCTGCCGCCTCCATTTCGACAGCCAGAATGCCACGGGCCCGTGCCGCCGCGATAGCAGCTTCGGTCTCCCGGAATGGGGCATCGGTGGTCCAGGTTGAACCCGTCAGCACGCGGGGCTCGCCCTCGAACGCGCCATTCAGCCGGGAGAGAAGCCGCTCGGGCGCGTCGCTCCAGTCCGAGGGCGGGACGTAGTGATAGCTCGTGCCCTCATCCCGCAGCGCCCGGTCGATCAGAATGAAATAAGGCGGCGCGCCCTGTGGCGTGATCTGTCCCGAGGAGGTGACGCTGATGAGAAGTTCGCAGCCGGAGGCGAACATCTCTTCGGCGACGAGCACGGCAAAGGAAGCGCCGACAGCGCAGCCGACCACGCCAATCTCGTGGCCATCGAGGTCCAAGATCCACATGTCAGTGTGGTAGCAGACCCATCCTTGGTGCCGCTCCGCCCGGCCCTCTGCACGCAGTTGACGCACGATGTCGCCATCGGGATCGAGCAGGCAGACTTTCGGAACCGCAACAGCCTCTGCACCCTTCTGGCGGCGCGCCTCGCGGAGCAGGCTTTCGGGCGTGAAGGCCGATGGGGCGTCGTGATGTTTGTCGGCAAGGATGGGCGGCTTCTCAGGCAACGTCACTTCCTCGCCCCCGACCAATGCGCCAATCGACGAACGTTCCTGCGCAAAGGAAGGCAAATCCCGCGAGTTCGACAATACGCTCGTAAGAGATCACCATGGTAAAGGCGATCAGTAAAAAGCCGATGCCGGCCAAAACGATTGGGGAATTCTGGCGATGCCGTCGCCAGCGAAACACCAACGCCACAAGCGCTAGGGCGGCAAAAAGGACGATGGCTCCCGCCCAGATAACTTCATTCAAAGCAATCGTCACACCAAGCGCGCCCAGGACGGCAATTGCCGCAAGCGTTCCATAACAGGCGATGAGCGAGAATGCTGTTGCCATTGCGGCAAGCCAGTCGTTTGTGGTTTTCCGGGTCACATCTTTCCCTCGTTCACGTCTAACGCTTTGCTGCTTCGGCTTTGTTCACTTGCGCGATCAAAGCTACTTTGAAGGTCTACTTGTTGTTCTACTGGACTTGTAGCTGTGAGAACGAGAAACGCACCGCCGGTTGTTGTGACGGTGCCGATCATGTGATCGACCCGCGCCATGAGGTGGGCAGCAATCCCGTGTGGCGGGTAGAAGACGGCACCGGTTACGGCAGCATCACAAAGCCCCGCTTGATCTGCCAGTTCAATCAGATCGCGCCTGCTCCGAAAATGCGCTGCATTCCAGAGCTTCGAGCCGAGCCAGCCCTTCACGCGTCGCTCCGCCGCCCAAAGGTTCCAGCGCCCGAGTTCACCGAGTATCAGCCGGCCGCCAGGTTTCAGGACGCGGACCATCTCCCGGATCGTCGGGCGCGGATCGTCGACAAAGCAGAGCGTGGCGACCGACACAACGCAATCGAAGTGTCCTGCCGGGAATGGAAGGCCGACAGCGTCCCCTTCGAACAGATCGACCTCGACGCCGGCGGCTTTCGCCCGGCGGCGCGCGGCGGCGATCATCTCTGCCGAGGCTTCGAGGCCTGTGACCCGTGCGCCGCCCTGTGCGAGCCGGGTGGCCAGCATACCGTCGCCGCAGCCGACATCGAGGATGCGCAGGCCGCGGGTCGGGCCGATCCGGTCAAGCAGCAGACGCTCCTCGAGCGCGTCCGTGATCCGGCCGAGCGTGCTGCGGCGCCATTCGGCATAAGCGTCGGGGAGACCCTCGAGCACGGGGTCAGCCGCGCACCCGTCCGGGAAGGGCCGCCTCGTTTCCGTCAACTCAGCACCCGGCGAAGGCGCGTCACCACATGGTCGATCTCGTCCGCGGTCGTGGTGCGGCCGAGGCTGAACCGGATCGCACCCATGCCGACCTGCGGCGCAACACCCATCGCATCCAGCACTGGAGACAGCTGGACCCGTCCCGAGTGGCAGGCGGAGCCGGTCGAGGCCGCAACCTCCGGTATGGCCGCAAGTATCTCCGCACCGACGCGGTCGACGAAGGCAACGTTGAGCGTGTTGGGCAGGCGGCGCTCGGGATGGCCGTTGAGAACGACGTGATCGCCGAACGCATCCTTGAGCGTGGCCCAGAAGCGATCCCGCAGGACCTGGACCCGCTCCATTGGCCCCAGGCCCGAAGCAAGACTGGCGGCCACGCCGAGCGCGGCTGTGAGCATCGCGCTCTCGGTGCCCGCGCGCCGACCGCTCTCATGCCCGGCGCCGTGGATGAACGGCTCCAGTTGCAGGCCGTCGCGGATGAAGAGCGCGCCGACGCCCTTCGGTGCGTGGAACTTGTGCCCGGCCATCGTCAACAGATCGACGCCAAGGTCGTCCACCCTGGTCGGGATCTTGCCAACCGACTGCGCGGCATCGGTGTGGAAGCGAACGCCGTGCTCGCGCGCGATCGCAGCGCATTCCGCGATGGGCTGGATCGTCCCCGTCTCGTTGTTGGCATGCATGATGGTGACGAGCACAGTGTCGTCGGTCATCGCGCGCCGCAGATCGTCGGGGTCGACGAGCCCCGTGCCATCGACTGGCAACCAGGTCACCTGCGCCCCGAAGTGCTCGAGGAATCGAAGCGGCGCTACGATGGCCGGATGCTCGGCGCTCGACGTGATGAAATGCGGTTGGTCCTTGCCGCTGGCAAAGAACACACCCTTCAGCGCGTGGTTGTTCGCCTCGCTGCCACCGCTTGTGAACACGATCTCTTGCGGCGCGCAGCCCACAAGCGCCGCGACCTGCGATCTGGCCTCCTCCACCATCAGGCGGGCAGGAACCCCGGCCCAGTGGCCGCTGGAAGGATTGCCATGCCCCGTTTCCAGGGCATAGCGCATGATATCGGCGACCTCGGGGGCAACCGGGGTGCTGGCGTTGAAATCCAGATAGATGTCTCGCAAGACCCACTCTCCCGTTAATACTTGGCCCGTGCTCAGGGCTTGTAGGCCGCGTCCTGTTGCCAGCCTGTAAATCCGCTCTGCATGACGACGACGTTGGTCCGCCCGGCCACGCGCAGCGCGAAGGCCGCTTGGGCCGACAGGCTGCCGGTGTTGCAGAAGAGGATGGTCATACGGTCCTCGGGGATCTCGTCGATCCGGTCGAGAACCTCACGCCACTCTATATTGACGGAACCGGGGATCGTGCCCTCCTCGAACTGGCCCGCATCTCGGGTGTCTACAAAAAGCGCGGTCTCGAAGACAGTCTGGTCGAGTTGCTGAGGCAGGATGATGCCGGACTCATATTCCGAGAACATCAGGTATTCCTGCATGGCCTCAACTGCGGCGTCCTGCGCCAGAGTAGGCGCTGTTTGGACGCCAAGTGCAACTGTCGTCGCCAACAGTAGGTGTTTCAGGTTCATCCGGTATTCCTCCGTTCCGGTTTCTTGGTGTTCAGGTGTTCTGCGCAAGCCAGCCGTTCGTGCCGCCTTCGAGCCATAGGGTGTATGGGTGGCCGAGCCTGTTCAGGATGTCCGCGCCTTCGGCGGACCGCCCGCCGCCTTTGCCGCAAATGGTCACGGGTGTTTTGCCGGTAGGGATTTCACCCACCCGAGCCTCGAGTTCGGCCAGCGGGATATGCACCGCGCCCGTCACATGGGCCGTGGCGTAGTCTTCGGCGTCGCGCACATCGATCAGGTGGAAGCGATCCGGATCGTCCGCGAGGGCGGCGAGTGTCAGCATCTGAGCCATCAGAACACCAGGACCTTGTCGGCGGCGAGAGTCGCCTGGGCGAGTTCATCCATGGTCGATCGGCTTGCCCCCTCCATCATGTCGCCCTCGGCGAGGCCGCGCGCATCCATGCAGGTGCCGCACATCAGGACACGCCCCTTCGCGGACAGGACCCGGCGAAGCATGCGCGCGAGGTTGTAGTAGCCATCGGGCGTCTTCTGCCCCGCCTTGGCGCAGAGCACCGCGTCGGCCATCAGGAATACGGTGATGTCTGCTTCAGGGTCGTTCTTGACCAGCGCGTGAGCCATGCGCAGCCCGTTGAAGCTGCGCTCGGTGCCATAGGGTGGGTCGTTCAGCAGGATCAGGTGTTTCATGGTCGGTCCTCAGGTCCGGGCGCGCGTTTCGAGATCGGACAGGAAGGCTTCGATGCGCCTGGCATTGGCGCCACGGTCGATCTGGCCGAGGCGCGAGCGCGAACGCATGTCGATGCGGGCGCCGGCATCGGTTTCGGTGACGCGGATCGCTACCTCGTCCTCGAAGCCGAACAGGCGGCTTGTCGCGATGGCCTCAATCTGACCCTCCGCGGGATCGGCCGACAGCACCTCCCAGCCGCGCTCCTCCACGAGGGCGAGCGCGGCCGCGAAAGCCTTGTCGAAAGCGAGCGACAGCTCCAGCGGGCGCACATCGGGATATGCGGCGCGCTGCGGCCCGGCGTTCTGCGCGGGGTAGTCGCTCGGCGTGGCCGTGAACCAGAACACGGGCGGGTCTTCGGTGTCGGTCGAGATGTCGTTGATCGGCGGCGTGATACGGGCGGCGATCTCGAAGGCGGCGCCAAGGCCCGCGACGGGCAGCGACAGGATCAGCCCCAGCAAGACCGCGCCAGATCCACCCCTCCTGCGGCGGAGCCAGACCACCAGCCCGGCCAGCGCGGCTATGACGCCGGCACCCGCCGTCCAGGCGCCCCAGCCGGCAAGGTCATAGGCCTGCGGCCAGGGCCAGCCGCCCGCCCGGAAGCCCCAGACAGAAACTGCAAGAAGCGCGATCGAGGCGACGCCCAACAAGATCGAAAGGAAGCCCAGAGGGCGGGCAAGCGTGTCAGGCATCTGCAAGCTTCCTTGGGCTGGCGGGGTTCAATCGCGGATGAGTTTCATCGCCGAGCCAGAAGAGCACGGCACCGGAGACGAACATGGAAATTGCGACGAACCAGAAGGCGGCTTCCGCAGCGCCGGTCAGGCTGGCCGCCAGCCCGAGGCCGAGCGCGCCGATGGCATAGCCGAGGTCACGCCAGAAGCGGTAGATGCCGATGGCAGAGCCGCGCCAGGCGGGCGGCGTGATATCGGCCACCGCCGCGGAGAGGTTCGGGTAAAGGAGCGCCATGCCGAAGCCCGCCACCCCGGCCGACACCGACCACCAGAGCGCGCCTGTGCCCATGACCACCATCGCCACGCCCGCGCCGCAGATCCACATGCCCAGAACGTCGGGCCAGAACCGGCCGACATGGTCCGACAGCCGCCCGGTGACAAGCTGCGAGCCGCCCCAGACGAAGCCGTAAGTGCCGACGATCCAGCCGACCTCGGTCAGGGTCGCGCCCTGCCCCACAAGGAAGACCGGGAACAGTGCCCAGACCAGCGCATCGACGAATTTCTCGACCAGCCCCGCCTGTGAGATCGCGAAGAGCCGTCGGTCACGCCAGCTCATCAGGGCGAAAACCTCGCCCGTGCTGGGGTGCTCGGACACGCCCTGCGGATAACGCGGCGGGTTTTTCGGGGGTGCGGCCTTGTGCGCGGCCGTCTCAGCCTTGGCCCACGGGAGCGTGTCCTTGACCCAGACCACGGTCAGCAACAGAGCCAAGAGGACCACGGCCATGCCGAAGACCAGAAGCCCCGTCCGCGCGCCCAGCCATTCGGCGGCATAGGCGGTCAAGATGCCCGCGATCGCCACGCCGACATAGCCCGAGAACTCGTTGAGCCCCATCGTGAGCCCGCGTTCCTCAGCCTTGGTGATGTCGAGCTTGGCCGTCTGCGTCATCGACCAGCAGAGGCCCTGATTGACGCCGAGAAGCACGGTCGCGGCGACGATCCAGTTCCAGTCCGGCGCGTACCAGATCATCACCGGGATCGGCAGAGCCACGACCCAACCCCAGAACAGCACCCGCTTGCGCCCGATGCGTTCGGACCAGCGCCCGGCGACGAAGTTCATCACCGCCTTCACCGCACCGAAGGCCACGACGAAGGACGCCAGCAGCAGGAACGAGCCGCGCTCGAGCCCGAACTCGCTCTCGGCCAGCGCGGGGACCACCGTGCGCGTCATGCCGATGGCGAAACCCACCAGCATCACCTGGATCAGTTGGTGGGCGACCTGCACCCGGTTCTCGCGGATGCCGCGCGTGAAGTCGCTGGAGGTCATTCGGCGGGCTCCTTTTTCGTGTTCTGTGGATCGAGCGCATGACCACTTGCCGGACCACGGACCGGCTGAACCAGCATCCGGTCAAGCCAGAGATCGCGGCGTGTGCGGAACTGCTCGATGCCGATCTCCATCCCCTCGTGGCCCTTCGCGGGCTGGGCGATGTAGGTGCCAAGCAGCCGGTCCCACCACGGCAGGTTGAAACCGTAGTTCGAATTGGTCTCGCGTGGATCGATGGAATGGTGGACGCGGTGCATGTCCGGCGTGACGACGAACAGGCGCAGCACCCGGTCCACCGGGCGCGGCAGATCGATGTTGGCGTGGTTGAAGAGCGCGGTGGCGTTCAGGATCACCTCGAACAGCAGCACCGCGATGGCGGGGGGGCCGAGGGCGGCAACCGCCGCAAGTTTGATCCCCATGGAGATGAGGATCTCCACGGGATGGAAGCGCAGGCCTGTCGTGGCGTCAAAATCAAGATCAGCGTGGTGCATCCGGTGCAACCGCCACAAGCCGGGAATCGCGTGGAACATCACGTGCTGGAGATAGATCGCCAGATCGAGTAGCAGCATCGAGACGAGGATGGCCACCCACACGGGCGCGTCAATATTGTTGAACAGCCCCCAGCCGCGATCCTCGGCCATGACGGCCAGCCCGACAGCGACAATCGGAAAGGTCAGCCGCAGGATTACAGTGTCGAGCACCACGAGGCCCAAGTTGTTCGTCCAGCGGATGACGCGCGGGATCTCTCGCCTGCGGCGCGGCGCCGCCACTTCCCAAAGCGCCATCGCCGCCAGCACGCCTAGAAAGATGCTGAGGCGGATGGCAGGTTCTGCGGACAGGATGGATTCAGACATGGTCTCGACCCCTGGGGTTGCGGAAAGCGCCGAAATCGCTATCATTCAATTTATCACTTGAACGTTTAGGACTTGGAGTTCCCAATGTCAACCAGCCCGAAGACAGCCCTACTCGAGGAATATGCGCTTGTCGCCCGCGCGCTCTCTGCACCGGCGCGTCTGATGTTGCTGGAACAATTGGCGCAAGGAGAACGAGGAGTGGAGGCGCTGGCGGAAAAGACAGGCCTCACCGTCGCCAACTGCTCGCAACACCTGCAACAGTTGCGCCGGGCCGCACTCGTCACCAGCCGCCGTGACGGCAAGGCAGTGATCTACCGGCTGACCGACGTGAAGACCCTCGCGCTGATGGACCTTCTGCGCATCGTTGCCGAGCGTAACCTCGCGCAGGTCGAGCGTATCCTGCGAGGGCTTTCAAGCGGCGAGGATGCACCCGAACCGGTCAGCCGGGAAGACCTCGCAGCACGGATCGCCGAGGGTTCTGTGACCGTGCTCGATGTCCGCCCCGCAGATGAATACGCTGCGGGTCACATTCCGGGCGCGCTCAATGCGACGCTGACGGAGATCGAGCGGATTGTCCCAACGCTCGATCCAGCCGCCGAAATCGTGGCTTATTGCAGGGGCCCCTATTGCATCTATGCCCATCAGGCTGTGGCCGCCCTGCGCAAACACGGTTTCAATGCGCGCCGCCTTGACGGCGGTTTGCCGGAATGGCGAGAGGATGGCCTGCCAGTGCTGGTAGGCACGCAATAGTCCGATGACCGTCTAGTTCATCGACACCAAGCCACAAAGGCGTCAATAGGCGCGGCTGCGCCATGCCAGGGCCTCGAGAAGTGAGGCTTCGGCCTCATCCGCCCTGCCCTTCGACACGGCTCTCACCGTCCTGTGCCACGAGATCGTTATGGCGCAGGACCTCGGCAGTCCCCTTCGGTCGACCACCCGACATGAGGATAGTTCAGACATGAGCGGCACTGGCATGGCCATCGGCGAGACTACGATCAGCCCCCTGCCCCGCAAGAGCAGAATCAGTACCATCCTGCCCCACGTATTCCTCCTCAAGCGCCCGGTATTCGGCGAGCAGCTTGGCATGAGCTGCACCTTCGTCATCCGTCATCGGTGCCGGATCACCCGACAGAGACCGCAGCCCGTGGCTGTAGCCGTAGGGCAGGTCGAGTGCGACCTCGATCCACTTCCAGCCCTCAACCGCAACCGTCTCAGCCTCGGCCTGGAGTTTGTCCGCCACCAGCCGATCGAGCAGGGCAGGGTCTTCGAGTCAACCGCCGTCATCGCCTTGGAACAGGTCATGCAGCATCGTGCCGCCCGCCGCTTCGTAGGCCTGAACACTCACAAAGACTGCACGCCGGTCGGACGCCCTGACCGAGGTCTCGGTCAGCATGCGCCGGATCTGGAATGGCTCCTTGTTCCAGGATGAATGAATCACATCCCAGACCAGAACCTGACGCGCGTGATCGGGGTTCACGGTGAAAACCATGAGCTGCTCCAGCGTCATGCCATCCTCGGCATAGATCTCAAGCAGGGCAGGGGCGACGGCTGCGAGTTTGAGGCGCTGCTTCACGACCTGCGGCGTCAAGAAGAAGGCGGCAGCAATCTCTGCGTCGGTCTGTCCCTTGTCTCGCAGGGACACAAACGCGCGGAACCGATCGAGCGGGTGCAGGGCGACGCGCTGCATGTTTTCTGCAAGGGAATCGTCCTCGGCTAGGATGTCGGATGCAGCATCGCGGACGATGCAGGGAATGGGCGTGGTCTTTGCCAAACGCTTTTGCTTCACCAGCCGGGATAATGCTTGAAACCGGCGGCCACCAGCCGGGATTTCGAACTTGCCGGTCTCGGTGCCATCGTCAGCCAACACGGGCCGCACGCTCAGGCTCTGCAAAAGACCGCGGCGAGCGATGTCTTCGGCCAGTTCCTCGAGGGACACGCCAGCTTTGATGCGCCGCACGTTGGACTGGCTCAGCACCAGCTTGTCGAAAGGGATATCCCGCGAAGGGGACAGGGTGATTTTCTGGACAGCTGTGGTCCTCAGATATTCCCCACGACGGGCGTCGGAAGCCACTCTCCCGATCTCACTTCCCGTCACCCTCAAACCAACACTTCTTTTCCTCTCGATGACCTTATGGTTGGAACTATCCGGGAAAATTCGCCGGAGCATCAAAGACTACCCTCAATCACAAGCTGGTTGAGTGACCGTGATAAGACCATCACATCCCTTGCCTCATCATTGCGTCTAGGTACGCGTTGGTGTTCCTCACCTGTCCTGTGCTGGCTCTCAAAATTAATTCGTCGAGTGCAATAAGGAGCTGCCCTGGACCTCTTTCTCTAAGGTGTCTCATGATCCTGCCTTGTTCTATTCTCAGCAAATTCCCGACATCAGCCAACATGTTCATAACGGATTGATGATCTCTTGGTTCATTTGGGAAGAAGTCCGATACGTTTTTCAGGTCCGTCCAAGCCATAGTTGTTGGATCTCGGCCGTCTTTAAATCCAGAGCTGCTGAGAGCACCTGTAGTATCCTTTTTTATATTCAATCTTGTGGGTTCTACGTGCCGGACATTTTGTCCGTCGTCGCCGGACAATTGGTCGGGCATCGTTTCCTGAGCTTCACGGTTTCCGGCCGGAAACTCTCTGATGGTCGCTCCGGCCAACTCTGCCAACTTCTTGATAAGTTCTATGATTTCGTCGGCTTTGAGTGTTGCACGGCGTAGGATGTTGCGCACGTTTTGGAGAAATGTGAATGTCTCATCATCGTTTGCTTGGCGCAAAGCTTCGACACGAAGAGACAGCGCCTCCGCCCTGAGTGACCGTAGCTCTTCCTGATCGCCGACAAGCTGTTTTGCGTGTTCTGTGAGCTCACTTTCCCGATCGAACATTGGCTGTAGATCGAAGCCAAAGGCATCTCTGATCAATCCACCGTAGCGAAGAGGGAACCGTTTGCGGGTTGCGCTATCCCTGCGTTGGATCAAATTGGCGTCCACGAGGCGTCCGATACACCGTCGGATCGTTCTCTCGTTCAGACCGTTCGTTCTCTCAGACAACGATGCGTTTGAGGGGAAGACGGTAGTCATTGAAGCTGTTTCTCCGGCCTTCTTCGGCATGAAGCTGATTAAGGCCTGCAGTGTCACAAGGTCATTTGGTGTCAAACCGAGTTCTTTGCGAAGCGTTCGGATCGGCTCGATGACTCTGTACGGGTTCGTACAGGGTACAGGAGATCGTTCCGCCAAGGCGGGTGTGTGAGAAAATACCTGTCTCATGATGATGTCGGCTGAAAAAGCTTCCCCGTTCACCGCGAACGGTGTTGAAAACGATTCGGCTTCGGGGTATCAATCAGGTGTCTAAGCTAATCGAGGCCCTTCGGAAGCACTGCTTTCGGGGGGTCTTTCCTTTTCTGGCCTGTCCTCCTTTCTGCTCAGTTTTCGTTATCTTCTATGTCAGGACCATCAAGATCCTGATCCCTGCCGGAGACTGGGTTACCTATGGGTTCCATTTTCTCTGGGGTAATGATCTGCCCCGGACTAGCGGCCTTCGCGTTCGCCAACGCGAGAAGAGCGGCCTCTGGATTCTCAGAGATCCACGTATGAAGCCCGTCATCTCCGTTCTTGACGGTGATGATCACGTTTCTCTTGGTGACCTTCACCATCCCGAGTCTTGTCTGGATTGCCGATGGGGCAGTGGGCTTGTGCTGTTTCAGGAGACCTTCAAAGACCGCAAAGCGTTCGTCGGAGGTCTTGCCTGAACCTCTGGATTTCATGAGAGTATCATGGAATTCTCGGTTTCCGGCCGGAAACCCTTCATCTCCAGAGAAGCCAAGGCTCTCATAAGACTTTGCGGCAGCATACCAACGATCCCGTCCAACCCCGGGTGCCGCCCCGATCTTTTGGATGAGTTCAGTCGGAATACAGGAAGTGACTTGTTTCATGCGAGCAAGTCCCGTGAGCTTGTCACCGGCTTTCCTGGCTTTCTGATCGATGTTGAGGGCGTCACAGACCAGCCCCTCGTCCTTGCCGGACTCTATGAGAGAACGTGCAAACAGGGCTTTCTCGATCCAGCTGAGGTCTTTTCGGAAGCTGTTCTCTTGGCCTTGTGCAAGAATCGCTTGATCCTCATCCAAGCCTCTGATGAGAGCCTTTGCGGGCTTGCCGATAAGTCGAAGGGCCGCTAATCGCCTGCGCCCATAGATGATCCTGTATCGCCCCCCTTCGGGGCTCAGAAGTATTGGGATAAGCTGTCCCTGCTTGTCGATGCTTTCAGCCAGTTCCCTGATGTCATCTTCGTCATCCACGGCCAGACGATCCTGGAACTCGGAATCATCAATAAGGTCGGTACTGATTTCTTGAATTGAAGATTGTGCCGCATCCTGAAGAGAACGGGCCATTCCCGAAAGGGCAGGGGCTCGTGACTGGGTTCGAGTCGGAGAAATCGACGAGTTCTCCTGCTTTTCTTCATCCTCGGGAATGTCGAATGTGACTTTGCGTGCCATTACTTACGCCCCCATGCCGTTTTGATGAGCCCTTCGACCTCCGCCACAACCCCGTTGATGGACTCGATAGCCCGATCGTACGTCTGGCGATGGAAATCCGTTCTGGCGATCTCGAACAGTGTCTGTTGCGTGAGCCCAGCGTCAGAGACTGCGGAGGATTTCAGGAAAGGCTGTGTAAGAACGTCATCCGTGAACATGGTCCGCAGGAATGCCGCCATCTGGGTTTGGGGGCCGTCATTGGGCTCGAAACGAGTGATTAGAAACCTCATGAAGTCCCAGTCGGGCGATGCGCCTACATCAGCAATCGTTGCCATGAGGCTGGATGTGAGCTGCAGGAATTGGGCCATCGAGGCGACGTCAAGCATGCTTGGAATGACAGTGACGACTAGGGATGTCGACGCTACCAAAGCTGATAATGTGGTAAACCCGAGTTGGGGTGGGCAGTCGATGACGACAATGTCGTAGTCTGTCTCGACTTCATTAATGCAAAGGGCAAGCCGCTGATAGAACGGCGGCCTGATATTGTTTCGAAGGGCGTGTGCGGTTTCGGTCTCGAACTCAGAGAGCAGCAATCCGGCCGCAGCTAGATCGAGGTTGTGGAAATACGTTTTGCGCACAACGTCTCTAAAGGGGATAGGGTCCTCGTACCGTAGGGCATCGTACACCGTTCCGGCTTCAGGGAAGTCGATTTCCGGCCGGAAACCGAACATTGTGGTCATTGAGGCTTGCGGGTCGAGATCGATTGCCAGAACTCGATAACCGTCAAGGGCGAGCTTTTGGGCCAAATGGATCGCCGTTGTCGTCTTTCCCGCGCCCCCTTTGAAGTTGGCGATCGAAATGATCTGTATATGCTCCCCTTCCCGACGACGAGGAACAATATGCTGGAACTTCGTGCTTGACCGGGCAATTTCGTGGCGCGCTATGTCGATCTGCTCTGCAGTGTAGAACCTGCGGCCGCGGGCATCCGTCTCGATGTCACCGAGATCGAGCTTGTCCTCGAAGAACATCTTCCGCAGAAAATCCTGGCTTACCCCGAGGATCTGAGCAACCTCCGTGGATGAGAACCGTCTGAGAGCCTTTCGTTCATCAGGTAGAAACGATTTGCGCATATTCACATCAAGCGATTTGCTTAGACGTGTCGCCATCGTTTGGATCTTTTGATCCATTCTGATCCGCTGCTCGTTCATGCCCGTCCCGCCGCCCGTCTTCCGGGTCTATCTTGAGAAGGAACGCAAAACCGCCGGAAACTGATGGTTAGCGTTCTTCCGCAAAAATGTCAGGAAAGCGTTTGACAGGCAAGGATTTTTTCAAATGGTGGGCCGGTACCCGATGAAATCATTTATTTACAATGGCTTATCTTATTTCGCGGATCCAACGCGTCAAGAGCTTGTGTCGCTGCCATCTATTAAACGCAAGATGTACCCGATTCACATAGGCGGTTTTGCTTCCAAAGAACGAATCTGAGTCTCTTCAATCATTCCCAGATTCTCGGCTCGCTCCAACAGCATCTTGACCGATGAGGGCTGCCATCTCGTTCGGCCACGAGGCGTGCGTTCGCGCATAGATTCCAGCCGTTCACAGATCGCTTGAAGCGTGATGTCGGGGTCCGCGCCCTTGATGCCGGCGACGATGGCGGGCAGACGATCGTCGGTTTCGCGGCGCCCGGCGCGGGCCAGCACCTCGGCAGGCAGGAAGCCGTCGCGGACATAAGCCTTCACAGCGCGCAAGAGACGGCTTTGGGTCCAGCGACGCGCCTCGGGCAAGGGGCCGTTGATGATGCGCACCACGTCTTCCCATGCCAAGTCGGGGCGCAACCGGCGCACATGGGGCACCCAGTCTTGTGCCGTCTCGTTCAGGCGCTCCATGTAGCCGTCCTGTCTTGCCAGCCGTACCTTACGAAGAGCGGCAGGGTCTTTGGCACGCAGCCCAGGGTTCCCGCCCACGCGGCCCTTTGTGCGCGCGCTGGCGAGGCCGGCCTTGGTGCGTTCCCGGATCAGGGCGCGCTCGAACTCGGCCGCAGCGCCCAAGACCTGCAGCGTGAACTTGCCTTGCGGGGATCCGGTATCGATCGGGTCCTGAATGGAACGAAAGAACGCACCCTTGGCCTCCAGCCGCTCGATCACCTCCAGCAGATGCGACAGGGATCGCGCAAGGCGGTCGATCCGCACGACCACCAGCGTGTCGCCCTTGCCGATGCGCTCCAACACCCGCGCCAGCACCGGCCGCGCACGATTGCCGCCCGAGGCCTGTTCTTCGTGGATCTCGGCGCAGCCCGCGGATTTCAGGGCCTGCGACTGGGGCAGGGGGGTCTGATCCTCGGTGGATACGCGGGCATAACCGATCAAGGGCATCAAAACAGTCTTTTTGCAGTTTCGTATATCATTACTAAACGACCGTTTGGAGACGACGGTGCGAGGGCTTACTCATTGACCAAATCCCTCATTGGCATATATTGCCAACTCAAGGAGGCTCGTCTCATGGTGACACGCAATGTCGTTCTGACCGAAACCCAGGACCAGCTGGTTCAGGCCTTGGTGGCATCCGGACGCTATCAGAATGTGAGCGAAGCAATGCGCGCCGGGCTTCGGCTGCTGGAGCAGGAAGAAGCCCAGTTCACCGGGATCCGGCAAGGGCTGCTTGAGGGATTGGCGCAGGCCAAAGCCGGCAAATTTGCCGAGGGTAGCGGAGAAGACGCGATCCGGCGCGCCTTTCGGCAAGCCCGCGCGTCTTCATGAGCCGATCCTTCCGGCTGACGCGTCGTGCGGAAGCCAGCCTCACCGAGATCGCCAGATGGACGATCGAGAATTTTGGGCTGCGCCAGGCAGAGCTTTACGAGGCGGAACTGCTCAACCGTTGTCAGGCGATCCTGAACTGCGAGGCGCATAGCCGGAGCTGTGCGGTTCTGGTAGACGAAGCTGCGGATTTGCGGTTTACGAGGGCAGGGGAGCATTTCCTGGTTTTTTTGGACCAGCACAACGAGGTCGTCATCGTCGATATCCTGCACTCTCGCAGTGATCTGCCTCGTCATGTGGCGGCGCTGACGGCGTTGAAGAACGAAGGCCTCTAATCCGCGTCACAACCCCGCAGCCTTGGTCAGGTTCACCCGGAACCGGTCCCGGCGGCGCTGGTAGCGGCGGGTCATCTCGGCTGAGGCATGCCCGAGCTGTTTCTGGACGTACCGCTCGTCGACCTCGGCCGAACTGGCAAGGCCCGCGCGCAAGCTGTGGCCAGAGAACAGGGCGAGACGATCCTTTTCGGGCAACTCTGAGCGGATGCCGGCGTCGAGTACGGTCCGCTTGATCAGGCGCGCAACGTGTTTGTCGTTGAGCCGGGTTTCCAGCGCACGTTTGCCATCACGCGAGGTCCTGACAAAGACCGGGCCGAAGTCGATCTTGGCAAAATGTAGCCATTGCCCGAGCGCGTGAACAGGACAGGTCTGCTCAGACGAACCACGCCCGATCTCGACCTCGCGCCATCCGGTCTTGGCGTTAAGGGTGAGCAGCGCGCCCTTGTCAGAGACCTCGACCCAGCCGCCACTGTCCGGGGTATCGTCTTTGTGCACGTCCAGGCTCACGATCTCCGAACGGCGCAGGCCACCGGCATAGCCCAGAAGCAGGATTGCCCGATCCCTGAGCCCACGCAGGTCGTAGGGTAGGGTGGCCACCATCGCGAGGATATCCTCGGCCAGGATTGCTTCCTTTTGCACGGGCGGGCGCGCATGCTTGCGCTTGATCCCGGCCAGCACGGTGGCGATATGGCGGTTCTTGCGGTCAAGCGTGAACCCACGTTGTGCGTAGTTCCAGGCCAGGCCGGACAGGCGGCGCTCGATTGTCGAAACCGATAAGGCAGGGGAGGGGCCGTTCGGCGACGCCAGGTCGGCCAGATAGAGGCCAATCATTTCCGGTGACGGGGGCAGGGGATCGGCGCCCTTCATGCGGCACCAGCGGGTAAAATGTGCCCAATCCCTGGCATAGGCTTTCAGCGTGTTGTCGGACGCGGCGGCGCGGGCATAGTCGCGGGCGGTATCGACCAGGCGATCGAGGCTGCCTGAGCCCGCGACGTGGGCGGGTAGGGAGATATCGTCGCTTTTTTCTTGATCTCTCTCGTCGTCCTGGGCGATACTAAAAGCCCCAGAGTTTGATGAAGTCGACTTCACGTCCTCTGAGGCCAGTTTCCAGTGAATCCAGTGATGAAATTAAACTGATTTTCAGCATATCTTTTCATGTCCGATAATGCAAACTTATTGGACATATCAAAGAGCTGTAAGGTGGGGCGGTTTGAGTGGTATTTACTGGAATTAAGCGCCGTGGCGAGTTAGTGTCTCGGCATGACCTATCAGCCCGCAACTGTCTCTGACGACGTGAACACTCTACCCAAGCTGCCGGGCTGGGTCACCTCTGGACGTGCCGAAACCCTTGAAACTGTGGCATTTCGGTCTGGAGCAGCGCTCACGGTATTAAATCAACTGGTCAGCGATCCGTCCCAAGGCGTGCCTCTTAAACTGCTGGCCAACCAGCTTGCACTACGAGCGGCCACGGCGACGTCTAAACTCGAAGGCCGTCTTGCCCGAGAGGCTGATATCCGCGACGCTTACCACTTGGCACCGCCCGGAGAGGCACGCGGCCCCGATGGTGATATCTTGGCGTTTTGGCGAGATGCGGCGCGTCTCAAATTGACGGGGCGGGACTGGCACGACGGTGTGCAAAGCTTGGTTGGCGCGGCGTTTGCCGATGATGTCTTGAGGGTGATAGGGGTTGGTGCCGATTGCGCAAAATCCCATGGACCGTTGGCGGGATGTATTGCCGTGATGCGCGCGGTTCTGGAAATGGATGATCGGGCGGAGCAGATCGCCTGTCTGCTCTCGGATATTGTCCTTGCGCGGGCATTGAACTGGATGTCACTGCTGCCTGTCACGGCACAAGACCTTACGAAAAAGATGTTGCGCGACCTGATTGAAGAAGGGCAGGGGGCGGATCTGAAAGTTCAGGCGCGCCTGTTGATGTCTATCGAAGATACGATCCGCTTGGCGCGCGATCTGGCAGCGCGGGCGACTTTGCTGCAGGCCGCGGCTCCGAAGCTGCGCGCCAAAGGATCTGATGCGGCCGTCGCGTTGTTCCTTACTGAAGATGCGATTGGGCCTTCAATGATGCTGTCACCAACAATCCAGGGCAGCACCATTCCGATGACCGATCGCGCTGCGCGCCGGTTTTGTGATCGGCTCGTCGAACTGGGCGTCGCGCGTGAGCTCACTGGACGGGCTACGTTCCGGCTGTATGGGATTGTGCGATGACCCGCACCGCCATAACCTCCGAAGCCAAACAAAAGCACACAAGACCGAAGGAGGCCGGACGCGAAGGCGTCTTTGACCGTGAGCTTGAAGATCTGCCGCAAGAGCTGCGCTGGCGCGAATGGATGGGGCGGATCGAGGCGGTTCTGTTTGCCAGTGGCACGCCGGTTGGCCATGACGACTTGGCACGCGTGGTGGGGCAGGGGGCCTCGGTTGAGATGCTGATTGAGGATATTAAGACGGAGTTGATTGGTCGGCCTTATGAACTGGCGCAGGTTGCTGGAGGATGGATGTTCCGGACCAAGACGCAGTTTGCAGATGTGATCAAGGCGGCGGCAGACCTTGGCGACCAGTCGATGGCCTTCACTGAGATGGAGATGGGCGTGCTCTGCGCGATCGCCTATCATCAGCCGATTGATCGGGCAGGGCTGAAGGACATCTTTGGCAAAGACGTGAGCCGCGATCTGCTCGCGCGGCTCCGCTTCAAGGAGCTGATTGCCAGTGGACCAAGGGCTCCACGCGCGGGCGCGCCACATACATTTGTCACGACTGAGACGTTTCTGGTGACGTTCGATTTGGAGACACTGCGGGACTTACCAGAGTTGGATTTGGCTGTTGCAGACAATGGTGAGCAGTAAGTTTAATTTGATCCAGGGCCAGATAGATCAAGGTAAACTTAGTCAATGGAAAACGCTGAAACCTTTGGGCATAATCCGGCCATTGATGCAGCCGCAATTCTGGCTCATTTGTAAGAGCTATTCCGTCAGGTTTTTATGGTCATTTGTATCTGTGTGGGCTAAGATTTTCCCATAAACGAGGAGAAAATCAGGTGGCACGCGGCGAACTCATGAAAAAACTTCTGGCCAGTTATGGCCAAGAGGATGCGTTTCGTGCAGTCGCCGAACAGATCATCGGTGAGGAAGAAAAGAAGAAAAACAACGTCCTGGCACGGACCTTGAGAAAGACGCTCGAGAATCTTGGGCACAGCGTTCCGGCCAAAGGGCTTGCCCCTCTCATCCCCTTTCCCGATGAAGCCAGTGAGTTTATTCAGCGCATTGAGCCAAACCGGACTGCGCAAGACATCTTAATGTCGACAGAGAACGTACGGCTTTTTACTGGGCTTTTGCGTGAATTCCGGAAATCCGACCAGATCAAACAGCATGGTTTACCTGTGCGCTCAAAGCTTCTGTTTTGTGGACCGCCTGGCTGCGGCAAGACACTTTGTGCTGAGGTCTTCGCACATGAGCTGGGGTTACCTCTCTTTGTTGTGCAACTTGATCGTCTGATGTCATCCTATCTTGGCGAGACTGCCACAAACATTCGCAAGATTTTTGAGTTTGCCCGCCGTCAACCCTGCGTCCTGTTTCTCGACGAATTTGATGCGATTGCGCGGTCACGCGACGACGGTGGGGAACACAGCGAGTTGCGCCGCGTTGTGAATAGTCTTCTTCTCTTCATTGATCAGATACAACCAAGCGGTTTCTTGTTGGCTGCGACCAACCTTGATCAATCTCTCGACCCGGCTGTCTGGCGTCGGTTTGATGAGGTCGTTTGGTTTGACGCACCTGATGAGAGAATGACAAGGAAGTTTCTGACCAACGCTTTCAAAAACGTCAAAGCTGACTTCGTTCCGGCAGAACAGGCCTCTACGGTCAAAGGCTATTCCTACGCTGAACTCGATAAGATTTGCACCCAATCCATTAAGCTCTCAATTTTGGGACGCGCTAAGACTGTGTCTCTTCGTCATTTCAACATTGCCGTTGATGATGCCAAACGTCGCGCAAAGCGTACTGAACGGCTCGGCACCTAAATCTCGGTAAGTACCCTTGCCCCAGTATGATCATTTGCCGCTTGTTCGGTTGCCAGAAAATCTTGATCGACGCAAAACCGGTCGCCCTCCGCCCAAGCCGGGCAGAACGCAAGGACATGGGACAGGGGTAAGCGCTGAGGTCGACGACGCGATCCAGACGCAGCGCTTGCAAAGACCGGTAGAATTCGTAGATCCGTCCCTGATCCTCAAGGTTGAGATGAATGGGATGTCGATGGAGGACGACTGGGAAGGTGTTGGGCTTCGCTTGCTCTCAAGCGACGATGATAACACCTTGGTGCTGTTTTCCTCAACCGAGGAACTGACAGAATTCCGCAGAAAGCTTGCAGCTTACGCGGGCCCAAAACCCGCTGGTCAAAAAGACCGCAGTTTTGCGGGGTTTATTGACCGGATCGAAAGCGTATCCACGCTTGAGCCAAGGGATCGGCTTGGCATCCGCCTGCTCGAGCGCGGCTTCACCGGCGCTACAGATTTTCAGGACAACGAAATCTATCTTGTGGACATTGAGCTTTGGGACTTTGCAGGTGCACCGGCTCGTCGCCGCAAGGCCGAAGAAATCGGGGCCTTTGTTGAGGCCCGCAACGGAGAGGTTTTCGACACCTACGTGGGGCCGTCCCTGACCATCATGCGGGTCCAAGCGCCAGGACAAGCCCTGCGACCGGTATTGTCTGTGCCTGAGGTCGCACTAATCGACCACCCCCCCGAGCCAGATCTTGAGGCGCAGCCTGTCGTTGAAATGGCGCTTGAAGACCTTCCCGCTGCTGAACCAGTGTCACCCGATGCGCCAATCGTTGCTGTGCTTGACAGCGGTATCAATGCGCATCCACTGCTGGAAGATGTCCTCATTGCATCTGAAACTTTCGATACAGGCCTTTCAGCAGCAGATATCTGGGGTCACGGGACCAAAGTCGGTGGGGCGGCAGTCTTTGGCGATCTGAGAGACCAAATAGCAAGCGGGCAGCTTCGGAAGTCAGTGCGGTTGGTTTCCGCAAAAATTATCACAGACGACGGGCAGTTCTATGACCGGCGAACACTGCCAAATCTAATGCGGACGGTCTTCCGGGGTCTCAACGAACGGTATGGTTGCAGGATCTTTGTCTTGTCGCTTGGGGACAAGAAATCTTGGTTTGAGCGCGGACGGGTCGGACCTTGGGCTATGACACTGGACGAACTTGCACGTGAGCTTGATGTTCTGGTGTTTGTGTCAGCAGGTAACCGGTCTCCCCGTGGTGGCAATGTAGTTGAGCAAGGTGTCACTCAGTACCCTCAGTACCTTCTCGAAGAAGCCAACCGCATTTTCGAGCCTTCAGGAGCCGCAAACGTAGTGACTGTCGGTTCGCTTTCTCATGGGAGCGGACTTGCTGCACAGCACAGGGATGATGCACATGTGCGTGCGATCACGGCGGGCCCAAATGAGCCGTCCCCCTTTACCCGGGCCGGTCCCGGAGCTGGGGGCATTACGAAGCCCGATTTTTCTGATTTAGGCGGTACGATGCTGTTTAGCGCGGTCACACGGTCGCTCCAATCGGCTCCCATTGTGCCGGAAGCTGGTATTACCACGCTCAACCATGACTTCGTTCGGCAGCTCTTTACGTCCGCAAGTGGGACCTCGATTGCGACCCCTCTTCTTGCACGCAAGGCGGCCTTGTTGCTGCAGCGTTTCCCGGAAGCGTCAGCCAATCTCGTTCGCGCGCTCTTAGCAGGTGCCGCTTCCTTTCCAGATGAAATGACTACGCGGCTTCAGGCGATGGACGCCTTGGAAACGGCTTCTGTCGTAGGTAACGGCTTGGTCGATCCTGTCAAAGCGGTCTATTCGGATGATCATCGCGTTATCTACTTTGCCGAAGATCAACTCGATATCGATAAGTTCGCAATCTACCGCATTCCTATTCCTGTGGAATTTCAGACCGGTGGCAAGCGGACCATCCGCATCTCTTTGGCCTATGATCCCCCGGTGCGCAGAACACGCGCTGACTATCTGGGCACAAAGATGGATTTTCGACTCATCCGCGGTTGCCCTGTTGATCACATCTCAAATTTCTTCCGCAGCCATGCCGGACAGGAAAGTACGCATCCTGACATGCCGCCAAGATACGATTGTGATCTGAAGCCTAGCAAGACGCAACGTGGTGGCAACACGCTGCAAACTGGCTCAATCACCTTCACCAAAGACACCTTGGACTATGGCAATGAATATCACCTTGTCGTCAGGTGTATGGGGGGCTGGGCAACAGATGAGCTGCGCCAAAGGTTTGCTATCGTGGTTGAACTTGAACACCAAATTGGTGTTCAGCTCTATGCGCGGCTTCGTCCTCGTCTGCGGACGTGATCTGTACCCTTTTGGTCAAAACATGGTTACCCTGTAACCGGCCTCAGGTGGCCGAAGGCATCTGTAAGATTAAGGATCAAGTCTCAACAGTGATGTCGGCCACATTCAATTTTTACGACGGAATCTCGATCAATACCTGTCATCCCGAGCCTTAAACTTGCGAGCTGGCTGCTTATGCTTCAGCATGGAATGCATGATGACGGCGAGTTTGCGAGCAACGGCGACCGCCGCCCGCTTGAAGCCAAGGCGGTCGCGCAATTGAAGCCCCCAGGTTTTTAGATCACTGACCGTTTCGGCTCGAGTCCTCGTAAGCAACGAGGTCGCAGCCTCGTAGAGGAGCCCACGCAATCGTTGATCCCCCCTTCGAGAGATGTGGCCGTTAAAATCCATCTCTCCCGATTGGTATCGGCGTGTGGTGAGGCCAAGCCATGCGCCGACAGATCGGGACTTCGGAAAGTTCCTCGGGTCTTCGATAGCGGCCACATAGGAAACTGCTGTGATCGCCCCGATGCCTGGTATCGTCATGAGCAAACGCGTGCTTTGGCACTGTCGCGCCGCCAACAAGAGCTGGCGGCTGAGCGTAGACGCCCGCTCCCTGACAGCTTGCCAAGCTTCGAGCAGCGGATAGATGATCCCTTTCAACTCGATATGTCCGTCCAGTAGATCGTTAACCTTTTCTATGAACACCCGGCCTTTGCTCTTGGGCACGACAAGACCGAAAGTCTTCATCAAACCACGGATCTGATTGGTCAATTGTGTCGTGATGGCCAGGAGTTGCGTGCGGGCTGCAACCAATGACCGGATCAGCATCGCTTCGAACGACTTGACCCTAACAGCCTTATAGAAGCCGGTTTCGGCAAGTTTGGCCAATCCCTCAGCATCGTTTGCATCGGTCTTGTTCAACGTCTCACCCAGATGAGAACGTCAGTGCAAAAGTGAGCCACGGAAGTGGCGGGATAGTCTTGCTGCGGGCAGAGTAAAACTTTGCCACTTTGGCCCTTTCTGTTTTCAGGGAGGGCGGGGGTATTTTCAGCGTGGAACTTTACAGGAAGGTGCGCCTCGCGCGTCGTGGGGGCATGAGTGAACGTGCGGCAGCGAGCCATTTCGGGATATCGCGTGCGAGCGTGAAGAAGATGATGATGTTCTCGGTCCCGCCCGGCTACCAGCGCACGGCGGATATCAAGCGGCCCAAGCTCGATGGTTTCACGGGCTTCATTGATCAATGGCTGCAAGACGATCTGAAGCGTCCCCGCAAACAGCGCCACACCGCCAAGCGCATCTTTGAACGGCTGCGCGACGAGCACCAGTTTCAAGGCGGTTACACGACGGTAAAGAACTATGTCCGCGAACATGGGCGGCGCAGTCGGGAGATGTTTGTGCCGTTGGCACACGCCCCTGGCAACGCCCAGGCGGATTTCGGCGAAGCTATGGTTGTGATCGGCGGGGTGGAGCAAAAGGCGCATTTCTTTGCGCTGGATCTACCATTCAGTGATGCCTGCTTTGTGCGGGCCTATCCAGCAGCAGTCTCCGAGGCCTGGGTCGATGGCCATGTCCACGCCTTTGCCTTCTTTGGCCGTGTCCCGCTGTCGGTTCTCTACGACAACGACCGATGCCTTGTTGCGAAGATCCTGCCGGACGGATCGCGCAAGCGGACCAAACTGTTTAGCGGGCTGCTGTCACATTACTTCATCCATGATCGTTATGGCCGTCCCGGCAAGGGCAACGATAAAGGCGCCGTCGAGGGTCTTGTCGGATATGCACGGCGCAACTTCATGGTGCCCATCCCTCAGTTTGCGACATGGGAGGCGTTCAATCTTTGGCTGGAAGATAAATGCCGCAAGCGCCAAGCGGATGTCTTGCGCGGGCATAGCGACAACATCGGGCAACGTCTGGCCCGCGATCTTGATGCAATGATGGACCTGCCAGCGTCTCCATTTGATGCTTGTGACCAGGCCAGCGGCCAGGTGAACGCACAATCCCTGGTGCGCTACAAAACCAATGATTACTCGGTGCCGGTTGCCTATGGCCACCGTGACGTCTGGATCCGGGGCTATGTCGATCAGGTTGTCATCGGCTGTGGTGGTGATGTGATTGCGCGCCACCCCCGGTGCTGGGACCGCGAAGACATGGTCTTTGATCCTGTCCACTATCTGCCGCTGCTGGAGCAAAAGACAGGGGCTCTGGATCAGGCTGCCCCATTGGTGGCATGGGAACTGCCAGAGGAATTTGCGACCCTGCGCCGCCTGATGGAAGCCCGGATGATCAAGGCCGGTCGGCGCGAGTATGTGCAGGTCTTGCGGTTGCTGGAAACGTTCGAGATGGCCGACCTGAATGTCGCCGTCAAAAATGCGCTGCGTATGGGGACGATTGGGTTTGACGCCATCAAGCATCTTGTCTTGTGCCAGGTCGAGAAACGGCCACCCAAACTGGATCTGGATGTCTATCCGTATCTGCCAAAGGCCAATGTTGGCACGACGTCAGCGGCCAGCTACATGTCGCTGATGAAGCGGGGGAAAGCGGCATGACACAAGCGCCGCAAATTCTACTGGACCATCGGCTCAAATCTCTCCGCTTGCCAACGGTGCTGCGGGAATATGGCAAGCTGGCCCGCCAATGCGCCACAGAGGGACATGACCATGTTCAGTTCCTCGCACGTTTGGTCGAATTGGAAATGATCGACCGTGAAAGGCGGATGATCGAACGACGCATCAAGGCGGCCAAGTTCCCGGCCGTCAAAAGCCTGGACAGCTTCGAGTTCAAGGCGATCCCGGCTTTGAACAAGATGCAGGTGCTGGAGCTGGCGCGTTGCGAATGGATTGACCGGCGTGAGAATGTTATCGCACTCGGCCCCTCAGGCACTGGCAAGACTCATGTCGCCTTGGGCCTTGGTCTGTCGGCATGCCAGAAAGGCTTGGCTGTTGGTTTTGTCACCGCCGCAGCGCTGGTCCATGAACTGATGGAAGCGCGTGATGAACGCAGGCTCCTGCGGCTTCAAAAGCAGATGGTGGGTTACAGGCTGCTGATCATCGACGAACTGGGCTTTGTGCCGCTGAGCAAAACCGGGGCTGAGCTGTTGTTCGAGCTGATCTCCCAACGTTACGAGCGCGGCTCCACGCTGATTACTAGCAATCTACCATTCGATGAATGGACTGAGACCTTTGGATCAGAACGCTTGACCGGCGCACTGCTCGACCGCCTGACCCACCACGTCAACATCCTTGAGATGAATGGCGAAAGTTACCGCCTTGGACAAAGCAAGGCGCGGCAGGCCGCCCGCGAAACCTAAACCACAATCAGCACCAATTGGCCCTGACGGGCCAAAGCATCCGGGCAACCTCCAGCTAAATGACAAGCGCGGTTGCCCGGATGCTAGCGCGTGACCGCACACTCATCACGCCACCTTCAAAGTGGCAACATTTTGCGCTGCCCTTTGGTCCAATTTTGCTCTGCCGTTGACATCATGGGGGGCATTCTGCCCGGACTGATGATGGCGGCACTCCTTTCCGCGACCGTGATCATCCAGGTCCTCATGAAACCCGAGATCGCACCGCGCATCACCCAGAGGGTTAGCTTTGCTGAGCGCGTCAGTACAAGTGCCCAAGCCATTCCAACGATCCTGATTGCCGTGATGATCATCGTCTCGCTTTATGTCGGCATTGCGACACCCTCTGAAACCGGGGCCTTCGGTGCCGCGGCGGCGGTTCTGGTTGCCCTTGTCATGGGCCGTTTGCGCGGAGGAGTCATGCAGAAGGCATTACAAAAAACCGTCCGCACCACAGGAATGTTCATGCTCTTGCTGGTCGGCGGTCTTTTCAGTTCCTTCGTCCTGACCCGGCTGGGCGTGCCACAGGACGTATCAAATTACCTGACCGGGCTGGATGTCGAACCATGGGTCATCATCGTGATGATCAACATCCTTCTTTTGATCATGGGGATGTTCCTCGATCCGCTGAGCATTCTGGTTATCGTGGTGCCGATCTTCCTCGAAACCGTGGTGGGCCTTGGATATGATCCGATCTGGTTTGGCGTTATCGTCACCATCCAGATCGAGATTGCGGCGATTACCCCGCCGGTCGGTCTAAACCTCTTCGTGCTGCGCACTGTCGTTCCTGACCTGTCGCTTTCGGATACGGCACGCGGGGCACTCATCTTTGTCTTGCCGATGCTTCTGGGGATCGTGCTGCTGATGATTTTTCCTCAGATTGCGCTCTGGCTCCCAAGTGTAATGTTCTGAGCTTGGGGGGCCGGTCTCACACCTGCAAGCAGCCCGAGGCGTCACCACAAGACGTTCTCTATGCTGTACGCGCGTCGCGGGTATTGTCACATTCATCGGCCATGGGCTGCCGGTGTAGCAATGTCGGCGTAGCTGGTGCTGATGCAAACTCAGAACATCAGTTATAAGCGTCACCGGTTTCCGCCCAAGATCAATTCTTGTGTTGTCTGGCTCCACGCCCGGTTCAACTTGAACCTGCGCGAGGTCGAGGAAATGATGCTGGCATGGGGCGTGGACGTTTCGTACGAGACCAAACGGCTCTGGACCGTCAAGGCCGGGTCCCTGATCGGCCACGTTTTGTGGCGACGGTAGTCACTCCCCGGCGAAGTATGGGATTTAGACGAAGTCGCCGTGAAGATCGCAGGCTAGGCTCTGGACTTCGGTAACGGGGACGTCTCAGTCAAGCGCTTTTCGACATAGGCATCCGACCGCCTAGCCGCGGATTTGATCACAGTTTCTTTTCTATGCCGTTCTGCTATCTTCGCTGCCTTCGTCTGAGATCACCCCGGGTGCATGCTTCGGTCCGTCGTCAGCGCGATTGGCTGCCAACATGATGCTGTTTCAAATGCAATTCCGATGTGCCCATCTCATAGGCGTGCTCGATCTTGATCGGCAACAGTTCGGAGCACAGCATTATCGGAACACCACGTCCCTGCCGAACCTAAAGAGCCTGTCATCAGGCAGGGAACGGGTTGCGATCAGGTCGTCATCGCAGCCTCCATTTGGAATGTCGTGTCGTCGACCGACATGCGAAGACGGATAGTATCGGGCCGAATGTCGCCAACTTCACAGAGGCTATCATGCGTAATCGTAAGCACCCCGAACAGGGCGACCGGAGCTGTCTGAGTGTCATCCGGCTGTCCGACAAGTTTGGTGCTGCCCACCTTGGTGCTGCCTGCCGCCGCGCGCTCGAGATAAACGCCCGCTCTTACTTGCCACTTTGTAAATGCTGGATCAAAAAATCCCCAAAAGTGCTGTCGCAAAAATCCCCATCTTTCGGGTACAGCCATCACCCATCCCAACATCAGTGGCACCGATTATTTCCATTGAAAGGACCACAATGTTTGCGGCTGGTTCTCCAGACCGTCCGAGACACGCGCGTTGCAGGGCGTCAGCTTTTGTTTCCAACCGCGCGGATTGTCGTGGTGTAGTTGAAATCGGCTCCAGCAAGTCCACGCTGGCCCGCGTCCTCGTCGTGCTGGAGGTTCCTGGCGCGACGAAGCTTTTCGGTGAGGGCATGTCGGGGTCTGCCGCCGGTACGGCGCGACATCCAGCTGGTTTTTCAGGAACCCTACCTCTGCGACACTGTGATTAACATGTACGGCGGCAAGGTGGTCGAGCGCGGAGCGACGGCCAATGTGCTTGACGAACCGAAGGACGACTATCCCAAGACGCTCATCTCGTCCGTGCCATGCCTGACGCGGTAGGGAAGGGGCCAACCGTGAAGCCGGCCCCGCGATGTGTCACTGGGCTGGCGTCCACGGGCGGTTGTAGGCGTCGACGCGCCAGTCGCCATGGTCGATGAATCGGGGAACGGACCCTGTTTCAAGCGCGGTGGCGGCTGTGTTCAGCGCCCCAGAGGTGGTCTCTGGCCAGATGCCAGTCGTCACCCGATCGGCTAGGATTTCGACGATCACGCTGCTTTCCGCCGCCATAAACTCGCAGTGACCGGTGCCCTGAACAAGCGCCTGACGATAGAGGTCGGTGGTCCCGGCCTGTTCGACAAGTTCCTCGTAGCCCTGCATCAGAGAGTAGGGGATCGCCCAATCGCCTAACATGTGGATGCGGATGGCGGGAACTTCGAGCTCTCCGGTCGTGGTGCGGCCATCCGCAGCCCAAAAGTCGAGCGCATAATCGGACGCCGCGATCCTTGGTTCCGCATTGATGGTCGCAATGTCCGCCTGAAGGTCCAGCCCGGCCTCATCATAAAGCGCCTCAACCAACTGTTTCATAGCGGGCGCTGCATTGGCGTAGAACGCGGCATAGTCGACGCTCTCGTTACTCGACAACTGTTGGCCAGAGGCCGCGTTTTCGAACAACAGCCGCGAGGTACCGCCAACGTTGCTGGCAATGCGCATCGCCGATTTCAGGACCATGTCGGCCATCGCTGCCGTGTCGGCCGTGTCGGGCAGGTCGGTGCCTTCGACCAACCACGGCGACCACTGGCCGAGTGCAAAGGCCAGTGCCAGCCGGGCACGGCCTTCGGATGTCTTGCCCGCGTTCTCGATCGCGCTTTTCCATGCCGCGCGGATGGCGTCGAGGTTGCGGTCGCCGCCCGCACCGGCATTGGGCAGCCCGACCACTGTCAGTTCTGAGGCCTGCCCCAGCCCCTGTGCTTCGAAGTCAGCCCCAAGCAGGGTCTTCATCGCGAACCAGCCGTCAAGAAAGCTGTTCATGATCCAGACCGGGGTATGCGCAGCAAGCACGACAGAACCGTCGATCTTGTCGGGGTAGACTTCCGCAGAGGCGAGACTGTCGAGACCGCCGCCGGAACATCCGTACTGAAGGACCATGTCCGGCTCGCGCTCGAGTTTGGTGAACGTGTCTTGCACGGTTTCGAGGTTCAGGATCTCGCGCTGCGGATCGTACTGCCAGAGCCGCAGTGGATGGCGGGCCAGACCGGCGAAGGCATAGCCGCGCGCCAACAGATCGTCGTAACGCGGGGCGAAGCCAGGAACATGGATGAAGCTAGCGAAATCAAGGTCGCGTAGCAGCCGTCCGTTCCAGTTTGCGGGGACACGGATAAGCCAGGACGTACCATCGGGCAATACACCGCTGTGCTCTCTGAACGACGTCTTGTCCTGCGCCATGGCGGGGGCGGCAAGGCCAGCCACCAGGGCTAGGCAGAGCGCCCAAGTTCTGGCCTGCGTGCGCAGGTCGGTCGGATATGAAATTCGTGACATGGTGTTCCTCCAGATTGTGTTCATGGATGACGGGAGCCTCCTCTGTTCCTGCCGTTCCACCATAAACGTAGAGGTCTAATTTTATGGGTGTCAAGTTCAAATTTGAGTAACATCAACGCCTTTTCCACAATTCGTGTCGTTGTGCCCTAATTAAAGAGAATAGAGGCTAATTTTTCCCTGACTTTTCAATGGCTGCTTGTACCTCTATTTGTGGCATTGTACCTTTAATTAGGATACTGCACCCTAATTTAGGATACAAGATTATCTGTGGATAACTTTCGGCGATTTGTGATGAAGACGCGCTGTGAAATCTGAAGCCGTTGCGAAACATCGTGCTGCTATTCTGCGGCCGCTTCTTGAGCTTGAAAAAAAGGGCGACCCAATTGGTCGTGCCATTGGCGACGCGGCATGGGAGTTGGGTCTTTCCAAAAGCTATACTTGGAAGCTTTACCGTCGTCTCAAAGAGAACGATGCTCGATCCGTTGCGCTGCAACCGGGTCGGCGCGGGCCTAAACCTGGAAAAGGGCGTCTTGCTCCGGATGTGGAGCGCATCATCAGCACCACCCTTAGCCGCTACTATCTGGTTCGAGAACGTTCAAGTTTTTTGCGCATTTGGCGTGAGATACGCTCAGAGTGTGATGCAAAGGGCTTCCAGCCTCCGACCCGTCGAACAGTTAAGCGGCGGCTAGATGCGATGGACCAGCGTAAGGTCATCTCAAAGCGACATGGCGCGGACGTAGCTGGACAATTGTTCGCAGCGCGTCCTGGCAAACTCGACGTTCCCGACCCACTCGACGTCGTGCAAATCGATCATACCAAGGCCGATGTATTTTTGGTCGATCACATCGATCGACAGCCTCTTGCGCGGCCGAACCTGACGATGGCGATCGATGTCACCACGCGTGTGGTGTTGGGCGTATACGTGAGTTTCGATGCACCGTCCGTTCTGTCGGTTGCGCTTTGTCTCGACCATTGCGTGCGCCGAAAGACAGTGCATGTGCCCGGCACCCTTGAAGAGCTTACCTGGCCTACGGCTGGTATTCCGAAGGCTGTTCATGTGGACAATGCCCAGGAGTTCCGCAGCAGAGCGTTCAAGTCCGCGTGCGAGGATTGGGGCATTGATGTTTCCTATCGTCCCAAGGGCGGCAAGCATTACGGAGGTCACATTGAGCGCTTGATCGGTACAACTATGGGTTCGGTTCACGTATTGCCTGGAACCACGCACTCGTCACCCAAAGACAAGGGTGACTATAACAGCGAACAAAACGCGACTTTGACGCTTGCTGAGTTTGAAGACTGGCTTCATCTTGAAATCTGTCGGTATCACAACACCCCGCATCGGGCTCTTGGCCGGACACCTCTTGCTGCCTGGAGCGATTTGGGTGGCGATACAGCAGGGCGGCAAGTTGTCGATGTGGACGCGTTTCGATCGAGCTTCATGCCTTTTGAATGGCGCAAGCTTGGCCGCACAGGGATCACGCTTTTTGAAGTGCGCTACTGGAATGATGCGTTTGCGTCCTTGATCGGGCGGGGCAAAGAGAAGGCGCAAGTCAGATTTGATCCGCGGAACCTATCGAAGATTTGGGTGCAGGTAGACGATGGTCGCATGATCGAAGCGCGCTACCGAAATCTCAGTCATCCCGAAATCTCTCTTTGGGAAAGTCGCCGCGCCCGCAAAGAATGGAAAGAAAAGCACGGTGGGCGGATCCACGAAAAGGCGCTGTTTGATATGGTAGACGCGCAAAGGCGTCTGGCCGAGGCAGCGCGCCAGAAAACCAAGGCAGCCAGGCTGGGTAAAGAGCGGGATGCGCGCCTGTCAAAGGCCCCAAAGCAGCGCGACCCTTCTCGTGAAATGTTCGCGATTGATACCGGCAACCCTGATCTTCCAACCTATCCCATAGATGAATTTCATGACCCAAAACGAAAGAATTGACCGCATTCGCAGCGACCATTGGATCGCTTTTGATCGTGCAACGATTGTCCTCAATCGATTGACATCATTGATGGAAACACCGCGACAAAGTCGCATGCCAGGTTTGATGGTCTATGGGAGCTCTGGCATCGGGAAGACGATGATCGCCAAACGTATGGCGAGCAAGTATCCCACTCAATACAAGAGTGATCTCGGGATCACCAAGACACCTGTATTGCTGCTTCAGGCACCACCCGCGCCGGATGAGAGAAGGTTCTACCAACACTTACTATCTACGATTGGCGCGCCCATGTGGGGGCGTCGCACAGTCTCGGAACTGGAGGTTCGGGCGCTGAACCATCTCAGAGACATGGACCTGAAAATGCTCATGATTGACGAGGTGCACAATCTGCTTGCCGGCAGTTACAGGGAGCAACGTCGGTTCCTCAACATGCTACGGTTCCTCGCAAATGAGCTTAGCGTATCGCTCGTGGTCTTTGGCGTTAACGAAGCGCTTGATGCCGTCCGTGGCGATGACCAGCTTGCGCGCCGGTTGGATTGCCGCTTTGGGAAGACGATGTAGAGTTCTCACGTCTGATCCAAACACTGATCGCGGCCATGGCGCTGGAAAAACCTTCGGGCCTGACCGTTGCTTCGCTCCGAACCATCCTGAAGGTGACCGGCGGGGTCACGTCCCGCGTCTTTATCATGATTAAGTCTCTGGCCATCGATGCGATTCATTCTGGGGAAGAGAGGATTACGGATGAGGCTGTCGCGACATGGCGGCCGACCTGGAACAAACATGCGTGGACGGTTCCGCTTGAGACGGCCGTTGAGGCCGAGTGACCATCAAGCTTCTGCCCCGCCGACCACCACCCCTATGCGATGAACTGCTTTCGAGCTGGCTTACCCGGCTGGCACAAGCCAATCACTGTTCAACCGAAGAACTGTGCGGCTATCTTGGCTTGCAAAGGGGCAGGGTGCCCGACCGCTCGAGCGACCTTGAGCAAGTTTGTGTAGACCGATTGTGCGCGGCTGTTGGAAGAAAACGTACCGAGATTGCGGCGATGACATTGCCAAATTTGAGCGCCCGCTCATTGAACTATCTGGCAACACATGACTTTCAGACCTGCACATATTGCCAAGAGCAAACGCCGGATCTGGTATTGCGCCACTGGCGGTTTGCTTGGTCGACAAACTGTGAAAGTTGCGGTCGGTCTCTGGTATCGACATGTCCGCATGCTGGTATCTCAAAGCGTATGAAAGCGCGTGCGGTTCAGGGGGCTAAAAGATTGGCGTCAGCTGTAGTCTCTGGCGACCAACAAAGCCTGCATCAGTTCAGACAAACGTCAGACCTTCTGCGATTGTGGAAATTGGCGGATGCAGATGCGCTGATCTCTGAGAACCAAGCCCAAAGAACAATTGTTCTCGCTGCGATTGAACTCGGATCAAAGCACCCGTTGCTTCGCACTGCCTATCGGGTGGCGCGAAACAACCGGGCAGCGCGGAGTCTGTTGCGTACGTTTCCGCGACAGAGTGAGGCTTTGGAGAATCTCCAGAGCTGGGCCCGACTTCATGAATATCGATATGCAGACCAGGGAGCCATAGGCCGCCGAGCTAGAACACGAGGGCTCGGAACAACTGGACTTGTGCCATCCGAGAGAGCGCTTCATGCGGCACGACGCGCAATTGAAGAACTCGGCTCCAACACTGATCGACATGCACTTCTGCTCCGCGCGCAAGAGATTTGGCAGACGGAACCACTCATCCGAAGGTCGCCGAAACCTGTGGACATATCCTAAATAGAGGCACAGAAATCGCCAAAATAGGCCAGAAGCGGTAATTTCTCTTTTATTAGGGTACTACGACAACATAGGCGACGGGCTTTCCGGCCGCCGCAGAGATCACCGCGACAAACTCGGCCATCGTGTAGCTTTCGTCCCCGGCCAACTCGTAGATCGCCCCGGACTGAATGGTATCGGCGGCCAAAACGGCAACGTCGCCTTCTGCATAGTCCTGACGGGTCGCGCTAGAGAACAGCCCGTCGCCAGCCGCGCCGAGATAGGCCCCATGTTCGAGCGCGGGCGGGATCGAAGCCGTCTGGTTCTCGGTATACCAGCCATGGCGCAGGAAGGCGTGAGGCAGGCCGGAGGCCTTGATCGCCGCTTCGGTTTCGCGATGGTCGGCGGCAAGTCCGATGCCGTTCGTCTCCGCCCTGAGAACCGAGGTATAGGCAAGAAAGCCAACACCGGCCGCCACAGCGGCATCAACCGCATTCTTGTGTTGCTCGGCACGTCTGCCCATTTCGGAAGCAGAGATCAGGAGCAGCCGGTCGATGCCCTGAAAGGCCTGCTCGAGCGATGCGCGGTCGTCGTAGTCGCCGATGCGCACTTCAACGCCGTGCGCTTCCAGAGCGGCAGCCGCGTCGGGTCTGCGCACAAGGGCCACGACGTTCTTGGCCGGAACCTTGCCGACCAGTTCGGCAACGACAAGCGCGCCGAGTTGGCCCGATGCACCTGTGACGAGGTATTTTGCCGTCTGATCCGCCATGAACATGTCCTTTACTTTGAGTCTGGTATACATATGAGGTATGGTCTCTTTCAGTTACCTACTATTGCTCAGCATTGGAAGAAGGCAGTTGCAAATGACCAGGGAACACCAAAGTAACCCTGCTGATGTGCTCGGTGACCTCATCAAGCATTTCGAGACCAGTCCGGAAGGCGGCATTGATACGGCAAGTTGTCCGGTCCGCGATGTGCTGGACCGTATCGGAGACAAATGGTCGGTTCTGATCCTGACGCTGCTCGCTCGTGAGCCAAAGAGGTTCAGCGCATTGAACAGGGTTGTCGGTGACATCTCCAAGAGGATGCTGACCCAGACGCTGCGCTCGCTGCAGCGCGATGGGCTGGTTGAGCGGACCGTCTACCCGACGACACCGCCGATGGTCGATTATCGTCTGACGGATCTTGGCCGGTCCGCGCTCGAACCTCTGGCCGGGCTGATTGTCTGGGCCGACCGAAGCCATGACCAGATCCGCCAGGCGCGTGAGGCGTTTGACCATAAGGGAGAGGATATGCCCCTGGTTTCCTAGGGTCCGGGCCCCTGCCTTCATTGACCTGTCAGGTTTGTCACGGTCGACACGCCGGATGAGCCAGTCCTCGGGTCAACACATATGTCGATCGGCCCAAACGAATGGGCCGCCTTGGAAAGGTTCCTTTCATGCGCAGTTTCTATCTCACAGCCCTCGTCCTGGGCCTGCTGACTGCGGTCGGCCCGCTGGCGATCAACATGTATCTGCCCGCGCTTCCAGTCATCGAGGATGTCTTTGACACCGACACGGCGACCGTTCAGCTAAGCCTTCTTTCGTTCTTTGTCTCCATGTCACTGGCTCAGCTCATCTATGGCCCGCTTTCGGACATGTTCGGCCGCAGGCTGCCGCTATTCATCGGTCTGACACTCTATCTGCTGGGGGCGGTCGGTTCCGCGCTGGCCCCGGACATTCAATGGCTGATCGCCGCGCGTGCGCTTCAGGGGCTGGGCGCAGCAGCGGGAATGGTGATCGCGCGTGCCGTCATTCGAGATCTCTATACCGGCCCTCAGGCCGCGCAGCTCATGGCCACGCTAATGCTGGTGGTCAGTATTGCGCCGGTCCTCGCTCCGCTGGCGGGAAGCGCTGCGCTCGCCGCAGGTGGTTGGCGCACGATCTTCTGGTCGATGGCGGCGGCGGCCATCGCGGCGCTTGTGCTTCTGACCACCGCGCTCAAGGAAACCCGCCCCCCCGAACAGCGCGGCGACAGCAGCCTTGCACGCTCGCTCCGGGACTACGCAAGCCTTCTGCGCGAACCGAGGTTTCTCGGCATCGTCTTTGTTGGCGCATTCGGGTTGGCCAGCTTCATGGCCTATGTGGCGAACTCGTCCTTCATCCTGATCGAGTACTATGGACTGAGCCCGACGCAATACAGCCTCGCCTTTTCGATCAACGCCGCAGGGTTTATCGGCGTCGCCCAACTCAACGGGTATCTGAGCCGACGCTTCGGGCTGGGGCCGATGATCCGGTTTGCGACGGCGGCGAATGTGGCTGTCATGCTGCTGCTGCTGATCACGGAGCTGGCCGGGATCGCGACGCTGCCGGTGATGATTATCCTGCTTCTATGCGGCTATGCGTTTCTGGGTCTCGTCGTGCCGGGCACGGCGGTGCTCGCTCTGGAAGATCATGGAGAAAAAGCCGGAACGGCGTCGGCGCTGATGGGTGCGCTGCAATTCATGACGGCGACGGTCATGATCGGGATCGCGGGCGCATTCTTTGACGGCACGCCCATTCCGATGATCGTGGCCATCGCAGCCTGTTCCGTGATCGCTTTTGCTCTGGCGATGCTTTCTGTACCTCGAAAGGAGGCGCAGATCCCCGCTGAATAGGGTGTCGGCGCCGGTCAGGCTGCGCCTGCGGCCGCCTTCCCGATCCGGTAGGTGCAACGGCGGCCACCACTCACGATATGCTCGACCCTCTCGATGGCGGTACCAGGGCCCAGAACCTGCTCAAAGACCGCCTGTTCGGACCGGCAGAAACCTTGACAGAAACGCGCGGCAGCGCAGATCGGACAGTGGTTTTCGACAAATAGGAACGTCCCGTCACCGGCATCCTCGAAACTCGCCATATAGCCTTCGTCAGAGCGCAGTTCAGCCAGTCTGGCGACGCGCTCCTTCAGGCTGCCGCATCCCACCATCGCGGCTTCGTATTGTGCCCGTGTCCTGGTCTCTCTGGCCGAGATAACCCGATCCAGGGCCTCCGCACCCAACTCATCCTGAATGCTGCTCAGGATTTCAACGGTTAGCCCGGCGTGGGTATTCGGAAACCGTGCCTGCCCCTTTTTGGACAGGTGCCAGTAGGTCGATGGACGGCCTCGGCTCGCACTGCGCCGCTCTTCGCGGACCAGCCCGTCATTCGAGAGCTTCATGAGCTGCTGGCGCGCGCCCTCACCGGTGATCCCAAGCCGTTCGCCGATTTGCGACGAGGTCAACGCGCCCTGCATCTTCAGGGTCATCAGGATGCGTTCCGATGGCGCACGTGGTGCATCCGGGTATTTTTCCAAGTGATCGCTTGACATATTGGCCGGATTGTTTTTCAAAGTCTTCACTTGTTTAATTACCCGCTCACGTCCCATGACGCAAGCCGGACCCGATAAGGAGAGACATGATGGCCTTTGAATTGCCCGCCCTAACCTACGACCACGCAGCCCTTGCCGCGCGGGGGATGAGCCAGGAAACGTTGGAATTGCATCACGACAAGCACCATCAGGCCTACGTAACCGCGCTCAACGGCTTTGTGGACGCGAACGCCGACCTGCAAGGCAAGACACTGGAAGAAATCATCGCGCTCACCTATGGCGATGCCGATCGTGCGCCCGTGTTCAACAATGCGGGCCAACACTGGAACCACATTCATTTCTGGAACGCACTTTCGCCTGCGGGTGGCGGCATCCCGGGTAAACTCGAAGGCAAGATTGTCGATGCCTTCGGTTCGGTCGAGCAATTCAAGGCCGATTTCAAGACCGCAGCCATCGGTCAGTTCGGCTCCGGCTGGGCATGGCTGATCCAGAAATCCGATGGCACATTGGCCGTCACCAAAACACCGAACGGCGTGAACCCGCTGGCTACAGGAGAGGGCACGACGCTGCTGGGCCTCGATGTCTGGGAACACAGCTACTACGTCGACTTCCGCAACCGGCGGCCCGACTATGTGACCAACTTCCTCGACAACCTGGCGAATTACGAATTTGCCGAAGCCAACCTCGCCTGAACGCGAGTCGGTCTCGGCGTCGGGGCCCAGTTTGAAACAGGCTTTCTGCGTTCCGAGTCGGCTCGACAATTCGATGCGTATCGGCCATTTCTTGATCTCAAACTCAAGAGAAGACCAAGTGAATACTCTTCTCGGATCTCACGTCAGACTTATGTAGGGCCTCCTTCAGTTGCCTTCCTCAAAAAAAGGCCTGGGGACAGCCGGCTCAAGCGAAGGAGAGTCACCAATTAGTGACCTAGCGACGGCGCATGGCAGAACGTTTGGAGGTGGGTGACACCGGGTGTAGCGCGGCTTATAGCATGAAATCGTCCAAGCAGTTTGGGCGATTATTCTCAAACAAGGAGGACGGGAACTGGATTTGCCAATTTCGCGACGCGCACCGAAACTCGTGATTTTTGACTGTGACGGTGTGCTCGTAGACTCCGAGCCGACCTTCAATCGCGTGCTGCACGCTTATTTGCTTTCGACTGGCGCAAGCTTGTCACTCGTTGAATGCCACGGCTTGTTCGTCGGCAAGAGCAGACATGATGTCGAACGTTATGTGAGCGAAAGGGGATTGCGCCTTCCTGCGAAATGGCCACACGACTTCTACGACAGAGTTCTCGAAGCCCTCGGAAAAGAGGTCGAGCCGATCCCGGGCGCCCGTGAGGCGGTGACGTTGATTTCGTCGGCTGGCATTCCGCTCTGCGTAGCCTCAAATGGGCTTCTGGCAAAGATGCGTGTCACACTGGAACGGTCGGGGCTGCTTCCCTGGTTCGAAGGAAATATGTTTTCGGCTTATGATGTCGGCGCCAGCAAACCCGCGCCCGATGTGTTTTTGCATGCGGCCGAAATGAATGGCGTTGCGCCAGAGGATTGCGTGGTAGTCGAAGATAGCATGAGCGGATTCGAGGCGGCCTCCAACGCTGCGATGACCTGTTTTGCCTACCTCCCGAAGACAGCTTTGAATCCAGAGAACGTCTTCGGTGCGCGACGGCTAACCGATATGGCTGACCTGCCGAAACTGTTGGGGCTTTGAGTGGTCAATCCATAGACGGCAACCAGCTTCGCATGGACCGGACGACGTATACCCGGCTGCAAATCTCCATCGGAACAAACAAAGTTTGTGACCTGCGAAGGAACACGGCCATCAAACAAGATAGTTGTTAAATTTTTGTATCCGCTTCACCAATTCTTGTTATTGATTGACTGAGCGAGCAGCATGCACCCAACCCCCTCGCGGTTGCCATCAGCATTTGGGGGAGGACCATCCACTCCAAAGCCCAGGCTGCACCCGACCGTTCCTGTTCATGGATCAAGGCATGATGCATAGCCGAGACCTGTACCGAATTGAACCGTGCCAACGTCACCAAGAGCTCGGCAGCAATCGGGTTGTTCTTGTGAGGCATGGCGGACGAGGTACCACCTCCTGAAATCGCGATCACACCGATGCCTTGCTGCGCCATGAGGGCGATGTCCTGCCCAATCTTGCCTAGAGTGCCAGAAATCATTGAAAGCAGAGACGCATATTCCACAATCCCGTCACGCATCGTGTGCCAGGCCTTTTTAGTCGGCGCAAGATCGAGCTGGTTGGCGACATCGGCGACAACTTCATCCGCCTTATTTCGGAGAGCCTTGCGGTCGCCGGAGGCCCCGCCAATCTGTACCCGCTCGATACGGGGACGGATTTGATCCAGCCGCACCCGATGCTCGGCCAAAGGCAGGCGCCAGGGTAGAACCCGATCACGTACCTTGATCACCGTGGCGGCCTGCATTCTTGTGCGCCCCATTAACGGTTCATCCCCGAACCGCTCTTCTAGCTCCTTGAGGAATTTCTCCAATTCAATCAATCTGTTGGTGATGAGCAATGAAGCCTCTCGCAGAACCAGGACTGTCGTGGTGTCGACCACATCCTGAGAAGTAGCGCCCATGTGGACGGCTTCTTCAGGTGCGATAGCCTTAAGCTGTTTGACCAGACTCGGCACCGGCAGACCATCCTGCGCCGTACCTTTGGTAAGATCGGTTAGATCGGGTTTGGCAACTTCGATTGCTTGTGCAGCTGTCTCGGCCAGAGTTGCGTCAATCAGTCCTGCCCGGCCACAGGCCCGCGACCATGCCGCCTCGAAGGCGAGCATGTGCTGAAGATGCCGTTCCGGAGAGAGGATCGCTGCCATAGCGTCATCGCCGAACAGACCGGATAGCCACGGACTCTCAAACACTGAAGCGCTCATAGCGAGCTCCTTATGGTGCGCCGAAAGCGCGGGATGACCAATCTATATGATGCCGCTTTTCCCGATCTGGTCAGATGTCGAGGAAAACCGTCTCGCCCTCGCCCTGTAGTCGAATGTCGAAGCGGTACTTGCCGTCGCCGGTTTTCTTGGCGATCAGGGTATTCACCCGTGGTCGCTGTTCGATTCGGATCAGCAACGGGTCATTGGCGTTGTCCTCGTCTTCGAAATAGATCCGGGTATTGAGACCTACGTTAATCCCACGTGCGACGACCCAAAGGGAAATATGAGGCGCGCTCTCGACTCCACCGCGCCCCTGGTAAGAGCCAGGTTTGACTGTGCGCAAGGTAAACTCGCCGCTTTCCGCGTCGGCCGCAAAGCGGCAATGGCCTGTAAAGGCCGGATCGGCGCTTTTATCGCCCGGAAACACGCCCCCAGCATCGCATTGCCAGCTCTCGATCAACGCATCTCGCATCGCCCAGCCGGTGCCGTCAAATACGGAGCCAACGATCTCAACGATCTCACCCTTGGCCTTGCTTTCATCCAGAAAAGGCGTGGTGCCAATCTCTTCGTCATAGTATCCTGCGTTTCCCGCATAGGTAGGCATCAGGCCGATATGGACATAAGGACCCGCCGTTTGCGAGGCGCTTTCGATCAGTGTTTCAAGTTTCTGAACCATTTCACATGCCCTCCAGCTTGTTTTCAAACATGGTCTGACGGCGACCCCGCAAAACAATGTCAAATTTATAGGCGAGAAAATCGAGTGGGCGCGATTTCGAGAAATCGAGCGGCGCGACCAGCCGGTCGAGCTGGCTGCGATCCTTGATGGTCGCGGCGATCGGGCAGTGATTGATGAGCGGATCGCCCTCGAAATACATCTGCGAGATTAACCTTTGGCCGAAGCTGTGGCCAAATATCGAAAAGTGGATGTGCATCGGACGCCAGTCATTGGCACGGTTAGGCCAGGGGTAAGCCCCTGGACGAATGGTCAAGAATTCGTAGTATCCGTTTTCATCCGTGATGGTCCGACCGCAGCCGCCGAAATTTGGGTCGAGCGGTGCGAAATAGGTGTCTTTCTTGTGCCGGTAGCGCCCACCCGCATTAGCCTGCCAGATCTCTATTAGCGCGTTCGGTATCGGGCGGTTCATCTCGTCCAGCAAGCGGCCATGCACCAGGATGCGTTCGCCCACGGCGGGAGCAGCACCCTTTGTCCAGTTCAAGATCAGGTTGTTGTCGAGCGCGCCGAGCTTCGTGTGGCCGAATCTCGGACCAGTCTCTTCCGAGGGAGTGCTCTCCATCGAAAGCAACGGCAGGAAGGGCGAGCGCGCGACGCTCGTTTTGTAGCCAGGATCATAGGGCTCGGGGTGGATCGCGCGGTTGCGCGGAATCAGTGGTCCATGGTCAGTCATTAGATACTTTCCTCCATTTCCGCATAAGTCTGCTTGGCCAGCTTTAGCGCGTGGTTGGCTTTCGGCACGCCAGCATAGATCGCGACGTGTTGCAGCGCCTCGGCGACATCCGCTTTCGAGGCACCGGTATTGGCGGTAGCCCGGATATGCATTGGAATTTCCTCGAAATTTCCTGTCGCGGCCAGCAGTGCGAGGGTCAACATCGAGCGTTCGCGTCGGGTGATCCGCTCCGACGCCCAAACAGTTCCCCATGCGCTTTCGGTGATCAACGACTGAAACGGCAAGTCGAATTCGGTCTTGCCTGCCTCTGCCCGGTCCACATGGGCCTCGCCCAGCACCTCGCGGCGCACTTGCATGCCTTTGTCGAACGTCTCTGTCATGGGATGATCCTTTCCACGAAATTCATCAGGGTGTGGGCAAATACCTTTGGCTGCTCTACCGCAGGAAGATGGCCGGAGCGGTCGAACATGACTAAATCGGAGCGGGGCAGGGCGGCGGCGAGCTTTTCGACCACGTCCGGCGGCGTCGCCTGATCGTGATAGCCGCCGATCACCAGCGCGGGCTGGGTGATTTCGCGAAGGCGGTCGGTGATGTCGGTGCCGGCGATCGCCGCGCAAGTGGCTATATAGCCTTCCGTATCTGTCCGGGTGAGCAGCGCCCGCCACAGATCGGTTTCAAGAGTCGCAAGCATATCGGGGCCGAACCACCGCTGTAGGATGCCGTCTGCCATTGCCGCCATGCCATTAGTGCGTACACCCTCGATCCGACTCAGCCAGCTATCCGCATTTCCCAGCATTGGGGCGGTATTCGAAAGCACCAAGCCGATCACCCTATCCGGCGCCATGAGCGCGATGTGCTGCGCGATCAGGCCGCCGATGGAGCAACCGACGATCACCGCCTGAGCGAGACCGATATGGTCCATCGCGGCCAGCACGTCCTCGGCCAGCTCTGGAATGCCATATCCCCGCGGCGCGGTACTGCTCAGCCCGTGACCGCGCTTGTCCATGCGCAAGTTCGACCAGCCCGCGGGTAGAAGCGCGACGACATCGTCCCACATCCGCAGGTCTGTGCCGAGCGAATTGATGAAGACAAGCGCGACACCTTCGCCGTCAGTGGCGCGCAGATGCGTGGTGCCCCAATCGCGTTTCAATGCCTGCATGGTATCCTCCTGCCGATAATTTGGCATAACTTTTCCCTTTACAAAAATATGATCTTGGCCAAAAGCTATAACCAAATGGATATACCTAATGGTCTGAAACTGCGCCATCTCGAAGCTTTCCTGACCGTTGCTCAAGCCGGAACAATCTCTGCTGCGGCGCGGCAACGGAACGTGTCGCAGCCGGCATTGTCAAAAACGATCTCGGAACTGGAGGGGCTGCTTGGCGCGCATCTCTTCGAGCGTACAGGGCGGCGGGCCGTCTTAACCCCGGCAGGTGAGAATTTTCGTGCTCATGCCCGCGCCGCGCTGCAAAGCCTCGAGGCAGGGGTGCGCGACCTGTCGGGGCAGGTGGCGGCGGGGCTGGTGAAGGTTGGGTTGCTGCCGACCGTGGCCGGTGGGTTCTTCCCCTCGGTCGCTCTTGCATTCTCGCAGGCGCGCCCGGATGCGCGGATCGGTATAATCACTGGGCCGAACCACTACCTGCTCGAACGACTGCGCGGCGGCAAGATTGACCTTATGGTCGGGCGCATGCCACGGGCAGCCGACATGGCAGGCCTGTCTTTCGAGTATCTCTATGACGAGCCGATCTTGCTGGTGGCGCGCGCCGGACATCCAGCGCTGGATCTGCCGGTGACCGACGCTCTGCTACGCTATCCCCTCATCCTGCCCAACCCCGGTGCGATCATTCGTCAGAGCGTGGATCAATACCTTGCCGCGATGGGGTTATCCGATCTCACACCGGTGTTCGAGACGGTGGCCCTGCCGGCGGCGCAAACGCTTCTCGAAGGTTCTGAGATGCTCTGGTTCATCTCGCGCGGCGTCGTGGCGCGGGAAATTGCGCGCGGCAGCCTTGCTGCGCTCGATCTAAAGTCGGATTACATGGCCGGGGCGGTTGGTCTGACACGCAAGTTCACGTTCGACGAAGACAGCCATGCCGATCTGCTGGCGCGGCTTCTGCACCGGCGGGTTGAAGAGGATTGCGCCCGTCGTTGAGCCAGTCAGACGGCTTCTAGCGCAATAGCAATACCCTGTCCTACACCGATACACATGGTGGATAGCGATTTCTCACCAGGCTTGAGGTCAAGCATCGCGGTGCCAGTAATCCGCGCACCCGACATGCCCAGCGGATGACCCAACGCGATTGCCCCGCCATTGGGGTTCACACGCACGTCATCATCAGCAATCCCAAGATTACGCAACGTGGCGAGGCCCTGCGAGGCGAAAGCTTCGTTAAGCTCAATCACTGCGAACTCCTCTTGGCGCAGGCCAAGACGCGCCAGAAGCTTTCTCGAGGCCGGAGCCGGGCCGAAGCCCATGATGCGCGGCGCCACGCCGGCGGTTGCCCCGCCGAGCACTCTGGCGATCGGCTTAAGCCCATGCTTTTCGGCAGCTTCTTTCGTCGAAAGGATCAAAGCGGCAGACCCGTCATTCACGCCAGAGGCGTTGCCCGCTGTCACAGTGCCATCGGCTTTCACGAAGGGCCGAAGTTTTTTCAGGCCTTCGTATGTAGTCGTGGAACGCGGATGCTCGTCGGTGTCGATGACCAGAGGATCACCTTTGCGCTGCGGGATCGTAACCGGCACGATCTCCTGGGCCAAACGGCCATTGACTTGGGCTTTGGCCGCTTTCTGCTGCGAGCGCAAGGCGAAGGCATCCTGATCGGGGCGCGAGATGCCAAAATCTTCGGCCACATTCTCTGCCGTCTCGGGCATGCTGTCGACGCCATATTGTTCCTTCATCAGCTTGTTAACGAAACGCCAGCCGATAGTGGTGTCGTGGACCTCATTGGCCCGCGAGAAGGCGGAGGTGGCCTTGGGCATCACGAATGGCGCGCGCGACATGCTCTCTACCCCTCCGGCGACAAGCAGCTCGGCCTCGCCGGATTTGATCGCCCGAGCTGCAGTGATGACCGCATCCATACCCGAGCCGCAAAGTCGGTTCATCGTCGTACCCGGCACCGTCTCGGGATAGCCTGCGAGAAGCAGCGCCATGCGGGCGACGTTGCGGTTGTCTTCGCCAGCCTGATTGGCGCAGCCGAAGATCACCTCGTCGATCGCGGCAAGGTCGAGGCCCGGATTGCGCGCGGCAATGGCCCGAAGCGGAATCGCGGCAAGGTCGTCAGCGCGGACGGAGGAAAGCGCACCGCCAAAGCGGCCGATTGGTGTGCGGATGTAGTCGCATATGTATACGTCAGTCATGAGATTCCCTCGGGAACATTGAGTTCGGCAACTTCGCCAACAATGTGCAACGTCGCGCCAGTCACCGCCTGCAAGGCGTCCAAAGTGATGCCCGGCAGTTTTTCACGAAGCACGAATTTGCTATCTTCGATGTCAATCACGGCCAGAGAGGTGTAGACGCGGGTCACGCACCCGACGCCTGTCAGCGGGAAAGTACAGGCCTCGACCAGTTTCGGGCCGCCATCCTTGGTTACATGGTCAGTTACAACCGCCACACGCTTGGCCCCATGCACAAGGTCCATTGCTCCACCCACGGCCGGCACGCCTTTGGTGCCTACGCGCCAGTTCGCCAGATCGCCGTTCTGGGCGACCTGATACGCGCCAAGAACGGCCAGATCGAGGTGGCCACCGCGCACCATCGAAAAGCTGTCGGCATGATGGAAAAAGGATGCACCGGGCTTCAATGTAATCGCCTTTTTGCCCGCATTAATAAGATCCCAGTCTTCCTGTCCCTCCGCAGGGGCTTTTCCGAATCCCAGCACGCCGTTCTCGGTATGATAGGTTACATCGCGGCCATCGGGCTGGAACTTGGCGATCATCTCGGGAAATCCGATACCGAGGTTCACATAGGAACCATCTTCGATATCCTGAGCGGCACGCCACGCGATCTGCGCGTTCGTCAGTTTGTCTTCCATTAAATTGAAACCGGACATCAGTAGACCACCCCCCTACGCACGAGTACTTCTTCTTGTTGAGGCGCGGGAACCTCGACAATCTTGTCGACGAAGATTCCGGGGGTAACTACCGCCTCAGGATCGATGGAGCCGGGTGCGCGGAGGTTGGAGACCTGCGCAATCGTGCGATCGGCAGCCATCGCCATCAACGGATTGAAGTTCCGGCCAGCCAAACGATAGGTAAGGTTGCCGGTCTCGTCACCATCATGGCCTTTGATCAGGGCGAAGTCGGCCTTCAACCACAACTCTTGCACGTACATCTTGCCGTCGAACGTCTCTGTCGGCTTGCCTTCGGCAAGCTCGGTACCAAAAGAAGTTGGCGTATAAAAAGCGGGAATGCCTGCTCCGCGCGCGCGAATGCGTTCGGCCAATGTACCCTGCGGGATCAACTCGAGCTCGATTTCGCCTGCCAGGTATTTTTCGTTGAATGCCTCGGCGTTGGAGCTGCGCGGGAAAGAGCAGATCATCTTCCTGACCATCCCCGCTTTGATCATCGCGGCGATTCCGATCGCGCCGTTTCCCGCGTTATTGTTTATCACGGTAAGATTCTTGGGGCTGCCGGTGGCACGAAAGCGGTCGATTAAAGCGTGGATCAGTTCGATCGGGGCTCCGGAGCCTCCAAAGCCACCGATCATAACCTGTACGCCATCGGGGATATCCGCAACCGCGTCAGCGAGGCTGGGCGATGTTTTGTTCATCAGGATCCTCCTTAGATACCCTTCGAAATATCCCTAGATTACCGCCGTAGCGAGTAAAATGTTCATATATTGATCTTTTTTCAACATGTGTATATCAGCGTTCGCATGTTGAACAATCCCACCGACTACATCGCATCGCTCGCCAAGGGGCTGAAAGTGATCGAAGCCTTCGGACCCACATCCCCGCGTCTTTCGATATCCGAAGCTGCCGTCGCCAGTGGCTTGGATCGCGCTGCTACGCGACGCGTACTGTTGACGCTCCACCGCGAAGGTTACGCCGACTATGACGGTAAGTTTTTTACTCTTACCCCGCGCATCCTACGGCTCGGAGTGGCCGCACTTGCTTCCCTACCGCTCTCGCAGATTGTCCAACCTTGGCTTGACCAACTCTCCGAGCAAATTGGTCAAAGCTGTTCCGTGGCACTGCTCGATGAGACCGAGATCGTGTATATCGCGCGCGCGGCGCAGAAACGTGTGATGTCCATCGGGCTCATGCCTGGGTCACGACTCCCCGCCCATTGCACCTCGATGGGAAGGGTTCTGTTGGCTGCGCTGCCTCGCGAAGAGGCTGACCTGCTTGTCAGACGCTCGGACCTTACCCCGCGGACCAAGTTCTCAATACTCGACCCAGTTCTGACCTTGTGCCGGATCGATGCTGCGAGAGAGGACGGATATGCGTTTGTGGACCAGGAAGTGGAAACGGGCTTACGGTCAATCGCTGTTCCGCTGAATGATCGCAAGGGTTTGACCGTCGCTGCTCTCAATATCGGTTTGTCGTCTGCCGGCTGGACACCGAAGCAGACGATTGAAACATACTTGCCGCACTTGCTTGGCGTCCAATCGGCCCTCGGGCGGGTTCTCTGATTGACATTATTTAGAAGTCTAAGTTATTAGGACCTCAAGCCGGGAGGATACCTTAGATGGAAAATCTGAAACTAGACGCGAAGCTCTCTCTTCAAGAACCAGCCCATCTCTACTACGGCGGCGCATGGGTGCCGCCACTAGAGGGAAAGTACGAAGACACTTTCAACCCAGGAACCGGCGAGCGGATCGGGTCGGTTGCGACGGCAAGTCGCGCCGATGTCGATGCGGCGGTTGCGGCAGCGAAAGAAGGGTTCGAGGTATGGCGGGATGTTGTGCCGCTGGAACGCGCACGTATCCTGAAGGAAATCGCAAATCTCTTGCGAAAGCATGGCGATGAACTGGCGATGATGGACGCTGCAAACTGTGGCAACCCCTATACTGAAATGCGCGGCGACGCCGCGATTGCGGCAGCGCAGATGGAGTTTTTCGCCGGTCTTGTGACCGAAATGAAGGGCGATACGATCCCTATGGGACCAGAGCGCATCAACATGACCCTACGCCAGCCGATGGGCGTGGTTGCACGGATTCTTGCCTTTAATCACCCGTTCATGTTCTGCGGCGGAAAGATGGCAGCGCCTCTGGCCGCAGGCAATGCCGTCATCATCAAGCCGCCGGTTCAGGCTCCGTTGTCTTCGCTGCGGCTGGCGGAGCTCATCGATGGCCTGCTGCCTAAAGGCACGTTCAATGTTCTGCCGGGCGGCGTCGAGGCAGGAGCTGGGCTGGCCGAACATCCCGACGTCGCCAAGGTCACACTCATCGGCTCCGTACCCGCGGGCCGGGCGGTGATGCGCAGCGCGAGCGACACCGTCAAACCAGTGCTGCTCGAACTCGGCGGCAAGAACGCGCTGATCGCCTATCCGGACAGCGATCCGAAGATGATCGCCGATGCGATCGTCGGCGGCATGAATTTCGGCTGGTGCGGGCAATCTTGCGGATCGACGAGCCGCGCTTTCTTGCATGTAGACATCCACGATGCGGTCATCTCGCATCTCAAAGCGGCTGTCGAACGGTACAAGCCAGGCATTCCGACAGAGCCGGAGACCACGATGGGGGCGATCGTCAGCCGGACACAGTTCGATCGGATCATGGACTTCATCGAATCCGCCATGAGCGAAGGCGCGCGTGCCGTAACCGGCGGCCATGCGGTGACCGAAGGTGCGCTGGCACAGGGAAGCTTCATCGCGCCGACGATTTTTGCGGATGTAACGCCGCAGATGCGTATCGCCCGTGAAGAGATTTTCGGGCCAGTTCTTGCGGTTCGCAAATGGTCGGACGAAGATTCCATGCTGAACGAGGTCAATGCACTTGAGCTTGGGCTGACCTGCGCAATTTGGACTCGGGACTTGGTGACGGCTCATCGTACGGCTGCACGCGTCGAGGCCGGGTTTGTTTGGGTTAACGAAGTTGGCCGGCATTTCCTTGGTGCCCCGTTCGGCGGGGTCAAACAATCGGGTATCGGGCGCGAAGAAGGTATTGGCGAGCTGATTTCCTTCACCCATGAAAAGAATGTGCATATCAATCTGTCGGGTCAGTGACCCGGTGCGTAGGTAATGTGCGAACGGGGTCTGGGATCCAAAAGCTTTTTCTTTATTGATTGCTTTGGCCGGGATGAGACCATCCCTTCCTACCCTTTCTGCAAACCGACAAGGATCTGAAAAATAATGAGCAATGTTGCGAACGTCCCCGATATCATCCTCGAACCTATGGTTCGGAACGCCATTGTGGAGGACCTGGGTGCAGCAGGCGACGTGACAACCCGTTCCGTTCTGCCTGAAGGCACGCGCTACAAGGCGCAAATGCGTGCACGGCAGGACGCGGTTGTTTCTGGGATGCAGGTGGCCTCTCTGGCGTTTCGGCTGATTGATCCCGATCTTATTGTCGAGACTGTTGTCGCGGATGGTACGGCCTGCAAAACGGGCGATACCTTGATGCGTATAGAGGGATCGGCGGCGTCGATCCTTGCCGCAGAGCGTGTTGCCCTGAACTTTGCCGGGCGGTTGTCCGGGACGGCAACTTTGACAGCGTCCTATGTGCAGGAACTTGCGGGTACCAAGACACGTATCACCTGTACGCGCAAAACCACACCGGGGCTGAAGCTTGTCGAGAAACTCGCGATTTTGCATGGCGGCGGCCACAATCACCGGTTTTCCCTGTCCGATGCAATCCTGATCAAGGACAACCATATCGCAGCGGCTGGTGGCATCAAACAGGTGCTGGAAGCCGTTCAGCGAAATGTGGGTCACATGGTCGTGGTTGAGATCGAGATCGACGGTTTGCATCAGTTGGACGAGGTGCTTCAGACCGGGGGCGCAGATGTCATCATGTTTGACAATATGTCGACCGAAGACATGGCCGAAGCCGTAAAGCGCATTGACGGGCGGGCGAAGACAGAAGCCAGCGGGAATGTGACCCTTGGCCGTTTGCGCGAAATCGCATCGGTAAATGTGGATTATATTTCCTCCGGTGCTTTGACCCATTCGGCGGGAACCGTCGATTTCGGTTTGGATTTCTGATCCTCTGAACCACTCCAGACTGTCAGTGCTGAACAATTCCCGTCCTTTCGGCGGACAACGAAATCTTATTTGGTGCGCCTTTCCAAATGGGGTTGCCGCACCAACACATCGTAAAGAGAGGTCTGAAGATATGAGTGAAGGAATTCCATTGCCGGTTGAGCGCCCAGTATCGTCGGATAGTTTGGGAGTTTGGGGTAGCGATGTATTTGCGGATATGTTGCGAGGTTTGGGGGTGAAGTATGTTGCGCTGAACCCTGGGTCGAGCTTTCGAGGTTTGCACGACAGCCTTGTGAACCACCTTGGTAATGAAGATCCGCAGATGCTGTTGTGTCTGCACGAAGAGCATGCGGTTGCGATTGCGCATGGCTATGCGAAAGTGACGGGGGAGCCATTGGCGGTGATCCTGCACAGCAATGTGGGTCTGATGCACGGGACGATGGCGATCTTCAACGCATGGTGTGATCGGGTTCCTGTGCTGATCTATGGTGCGACGGGGCCGGTTGATGCGGCGCTGCGGCGTCCTTGGATTGACTGGCTGCATACCTGCCGTGACCAGGCGTCGATGATCCGGAATTATGTGAAATGGGACGATCAGCCTGGCTCGATGGAGGCGGCGCTGGAATCGATGTTGCGGGCGGATGTGATTGCGCGGAGCGAGCCGAAAGGGCCGACCTATGTGAACTTTGATGTGTCGATCCAGGAAAAGCAGCACGCGCAGGCCCCGGCGCTGCCGGATTTTGCGCGTTACCAGCCGCCTTTGCCTGCGGCTCCTTCGGCCGAAGGCGTGGCACGTGCGGCGGACCTGCTGAAGAACGCCAAGGCGCCTGTGGTGCTGGCGGGGCGGGTGTCGCGCGATCCGGCGGATTGGGCGCGGCGTGTGGCCTTTGTCGAGGGGCTGGGGGCGAAGGTTCTGACGGATATCCGGATCGGGGCGTCTTTCCCGACGGATCACCCGCAGCATCGGGGTAAACCAGCCTTCTTCATCGACGACGCGGCGGGCGCGGTGCTGCGCGAGGCCGATGTGATCCTGAGCCTGGACTGGCTGGATGTCGCGGGTACGCTGAAACTGGCGGGCGAAGTGACGGCGCAGGTGATCCAGGCGTCGCTGGATTATCAGCTGCACAATGGCTGGGGGATGGAGCATCAGGCGCTGCCTGCGCTGGATCTGCACCTGGCCTGTGGCCCGGATGTTGCGATGCATGCGATTGCCGATGCCCTGGGTGTAGGGGCGGGCGAGATGCCCGGTGATTTGCCGGTCAAACCCGCGCTGAACGCCCCCGATGCAGATGTTGAGCTTGATATCATGACGCTGGCCGGGGCGCTTGGCGAAGGTTTGGAAGGTGTCTGTGCCAGCTTTGTGCGTTTGCCGTTGGGTTGGGCGGGCGAGGCGTGGCACTTCCGTCATCCGCTGGACTTCCTGGGTTCGGATGGCGGCGCGGGGATCGGCTCGGGTCCTGGGATGCTGATCGGGGCGGCGCTGGCGCTGAAAGACAGCGACCGGCTGCCTGTTGCGGTTCTTGGGGACGGCGACTTCATGATGGCGGCCTCGGCATTTTGGACGGCGGCGCATTATGGCACTCCGTTCCTGGCGGTGGTGTCGAACAATCGCTCGTTCTACAATGACGAGGTGCACCAGGAACGCGTGGCCGTGGCCCGCAACCGCCCGGTCGAGAACAAGTGGATCGGCCAGCGTATCGGTGATCCGGATATCGACATTGCCGGAGTTGCGCGGGCGCAGGGCTGCGAAGGGATCGGCCCGGTCTTTACCGCGGGCGAGCTGGTCGAGGCGATCAAACAGGGCGTCGAGATGGTGCGCGCGGGCAAGAGCGTAGTGATCGATGCACGTGTCCAGCCGGGGTATAACCCCAACATGGTCGCTGGCCTGACGCGGAGCGACTGATGATGACCCCGAAGATCTATATTGCGCAGGATCCTGTGCTGGAAGAGGTGTTGGACACCGCAACGGATCGGCTGCGGGCCGAAGGCTGGGAGGTCGTTCGCGGCCCCCAGATCACCCCGGGTGTTCCGCTGCGGCTGACGGGAGAGCAACGGCAGGCGCTGCTGTCGGACGTTGATATCATCGTGGCCAGCTCGCGGTCGCGGCTGAGCGAGGCGGATCTGGATGCCTCGCCACGGCTGCGGGCGCTGGTCTTTCCGACGATCGGGGTGGATGCGGTCGATCTGGAGGCCTGTGCCGCGCGTGGTCTGATCGTGGCCAATGGTGCAACGCCCGAGAACTTTCTGGCGATGTCAGAGGCGACAGTGATGCTGATGCTGGTGCTGCTGTACCGGCTGCATGAATCCGAACGCCTGCTACGCGAAAATGCGGGCCGGCCGCAGCAGATGTATGCGCGGATGGTGCGGGGCCGGACGATCGGCCTGATCGGGTCTGGCCGGATCGGGGCCGGGGTGATCGAGCGACTGCTGGCGTTCGAGCCGGCACAGATCCTGGTGCACGATCCGTTCCTGACACCGGATACCGCGCCTACGGGCGTACGGTTGGTGGAGCGCGACGCGCTGCTGACCACGTGTGATGTGGTGAGCCTGCATGTGCCGTTGAACGCGCAGACACGGGGCATGATTGGCGAGGCTGAACTGCGCATGATGAAGCCGGATGCGGTTCTGATCAACACCTCGCGCGGGGGTCTCATTGACGAGGATGCGCTGGTGCGGGTGATGACCGCAGGGCACCTGGCTGGTGCGGGGCTGGACGTGACGGAAACCGAACCGCTGCCCGCCGACCACCCGCTGCGCGGCCTCGACCGGGTGATCCTCACCCCGCATATCCTGGGCCACACCATTGATCTCTACACGGTCATGCCCGACGTCCTCGTCGAAAACGCAACACGCATCATGAAAGGTGATCTGCCGACATATGTCAGGAACCCCGATGTGGTGGAACGCTGGCGACAAAAGTTGAACGATCTGAACTGACCAGCCCCTCCGCGCGAACGGTGTGCACAGCTGAACTGCAGAGCCTATGTTCCTTGCACCTATTGAATGGCCGTGAACCGCGCCGGGTTTGCCGGAGGCGTTACACAACGGTTGCCCGGCGCTGTGCGGCACAGTGGTGCAAGGCAGGTGTCGGCGCATGATGGTCGCGTTCTGGAAAGCAACCGGCGCACAATCCCGACACAGGGGCAAAACCACCCCGGAAGAAAGTCCATACTCGGGCCCAACGATAGGCACCCCGTCTTCCATGTCTTGACTTTGCACCAAGGCTCGGCACCTATGTTGCGCGCGCCACGCTAGGGTTGTGCCGCCGCCAAAGGCGTGCGGCAGAACTCTGGAGTTCCTAGCTATCAAGTCCGGGCGGGCGCGCTGTTTGGATAAAAACCATGTGTGGAGACAGGCCGTGAGCGATGCGATGAAAGAAAAGCAATCAAGCCATGTGCCTGTCCGCCCCGACGAGCGCTTGGCCCGACTGGTGCGATTGGCGGCCCGCGGTTTCAACCGGGCTCTTCAACTTCGCCTGCAAACGGAAAATGTTACGTTCGGTCAGTGGATTTTCCTGCGCATCCTCTGGCAGGAAGACGGGTTGTCGCAACGCGAACTGAGCGACCGGGCGCATCTCACCGAACCCACCGCCCACACCGCGCTCATCAAAATGGAAGAATTGGGTTTCATAGAGCGACGCAACGTCGAGGGCAACAAACGGCGCCAGCACGCGTTTCTGACGCGGAAGGGCTTGGAGCTGCGCGACGTTCTCGAACCTCTGGCGCTCGAAGTGAACGATGCAGCGATGGCGGGACTGTCCAAGAAAGCTCAGGAAGACTTGCGACACGCACTTGCCGTGATGATCCGGAACCTCGAAAATGACGAACAGGATGCGGCCGCCAGAGGGGTCCGTGTTCCCCCGACCAAGGGCAACACAGAAAACTGAATCGCGAGCCATGCGTGCCGAGGGTCCGGCGCGGGCCATTCAATGGCGGTGGCGGACATAGAGAGCCTATGGGGGCGGGGGTTTGAGGCCTGCTGCTCCGGGGCTCCACGGGTTGATAGTGCGTCACGACAAAGCACCTACGCCGGACACACGGCTTCGGCGTGTTCCGCGTCAGGAACTATGACCTGAGTGGCTTTCGCTGAACAATAATCTCGACTTCAATCAGGGTTGACGGGTGCGAGTGGATAGACTATTGGCATTAAAGATAGATATCTAATATTAGATGTCTACTGAAAACAGGGAGGAAGACATGAAATTTCCAATCAAAGCCGTTGCCGCATCGATCGGCCTTGCGGTTCTTGCGAGCGCTGCTTCCGCAGAAAGCGTTAATGTGACCCTTTCAGGCGGCAATCCCTCGGGGCTTTGGTCGCTTCTGGGCGCTGGTATTGACCGTGCCGTCAAGGCGGATGACCCGAGCGGCGTGGTGACCTATCAGGCCACCGGGGGTGGCTTTGCGAACATCGGCCTTCTGGGCCGTGAACGGACCGACCTGGGGATGGCACATGATGCCGAGATCAAGCTGGCCCTCGCAGGGGACGAACCGTTTGACGCGCCGATCGAGAACCTTCAAGCCATCGGCTACATGTACAACTGGGCGCCGATGCACTTCTTCATCAAGAAGTCTCTTGCCGAAGAATATGGCATCGACAGCATTGACGACCTCGCGACGTCCGGCGCGGCGATCCGTGTTGCGAACAACAATGCCGGGAACATCGTCGCCAACATCACGACCTTCATGCTCGAAGAGGCGGGCTACGACGAAGCCACGATCGAGTCCAATGGCGGCGTGCTTGTCCGCGGTGGTTCGTCACAGCAAGCAGATCTGATTGCAGACGGCCGCACCGATATGGTGATCAACGGCATTTTCATCGGACATTCGTCGTTCCGTAAAGTTGACGAGGGCAATGACGTCGTGTTGCTCAGCGTTCCCGAAAACATCATCGCTGCGACCAACGAGCGTTTCGGAACCGGCACGTTCACAATTCCAGCCGACAGCTACAAGAACCAGACCGAAGATGTCGTCACGCTCGCACTGGGTGCGATGGTAATCACTTCCGATGTACTGCCGGAAGAAACTGGCTACATGCTCGCAAAGAGCATCGCGTCCAATATCGACGAGATCCGCGGCGTGCATAAGGCGATGCAGGCGCTCACACCGGAACTTCTGACGTCGCAGACCACGCTGCCGTTCCATCCTGGTGCGGAGCGTGCCTACAAGGAACTGGGTCTGCTCAAGTAAGGTCGATCCCGCGATCCGGCCGGCGCGCGCTGCAACGACACGCGCCGGCCCACTCATGGACTGCACAGAGCAATGCCCCGCGGTGGCTACGTGAGATGTCACGTCATGTCATCGCGCGGCCCATACATCGCGGTTCTTTCTCTTCTCTGCCTTATACGGGGTCTACATGAATTTTCCTTCGCTTACAGAAACCGGTCGTCGTAGAAATTTAGGCTCGCCGATGAGAACCATCGTCATGGTTCTGGCGGCGGCATTCGCGGTTTGGGTAATCCACTCGAACCTCTTCATCATCTCCGATCCGCTCATTCAGGGCATTCTGTTCGTATCGGGCATTTTCACGATTCTCTTCCTCGCGATCGGCGCGACCTCGCGCGCGCCGGACAGCATTCCGATCTATGATTGGGTTCTCTCTGCGCTGAGCCTGGCCACAGGGGTGTATTTCTACGTGACCTCGGGAGCGATTGCGGACCGGATCAGTCTACTCGACGAATTCACAACCGATCAGTTTTTCTTTGGCTCAGCCTTGTTGTTTCTGACCATCGAAGCGACCCGCCGGACCACCGGCCTAGGCCTGACCGGCGTTGTCGCCCTCTTCCTGATTTATAATCTGTTTGGCTCTCTTCTGCCGCCGCCATTCGGGCATCGCGTCAGCGAGTTCAGCTATCTCTTGGATATTCTGGTTTTCACCACCGATGGACTTTTTGGCGTGCCGCTTCAGGTCGTTGCCAGCTATGTTTTCCTGTTCGTGATGTTTGGAACATTCCTGGCCAAGGCCGGGGGAGGGGACTTCTTTTTCAACCTTGCAGCGCTTGTGACCGGCAATGCGCGCGGCGGCCCCGCCAAAATCGCGATCATTTCGTCGGGCCTGTACGGCACGATGTCCGGGAGCCCAACATCCGATGTTGTTGCAACGGGGTCGATCACGATCCCTGTCATGAAGCGACTCGGCTATCGGGCACGGTTCGCGGGGGCGGTGGAAGTCGCGGCGTCGTCTGGCGGAAGCGCGATGCCTCCGATCATGGGGTCAGCAGCCTTCATCATGGCCGAGTATTCCGGCATTTCCTACAACGCCATCGTGCTCGCCGCTCTGGTGCCGGCGCTTCTATACTACACGGGTGTCTTCGCTCAGGTTCACTTCCGGTCAGTCAAGCACAACCTTCGACCCTCTGCAGACGAAATACCTTCAGCAAAGGAAACATTCAGGACCGGATGGGTTTTCCTGCTGCCGATCATCGGCATCATCGTCGCCCTCATTCTGGGGTATTCCCCGACCTTCACAGCCGGTGTCGGAGTTCTGGTAACCATCCTGTCCGCGATGATGCTGAAAGACACACGGCTGTCACTGTGGCAGTTGGTGGAAGGGCTGGGGGCGACTACGCTCCAGATTCTGCCAGTCGCCGGCGCTTGTGCCGCGGCCGGTCTTGTGATTGGCGGCTTGTCGATGACCGGCCTTGGAATGAAATCCGCGAACGTCATTTTGACTGTCAGCAACATGCAACCACTGCTGACACTCGTTATCGCCGCGGTCGTCACGATTGTTCTCGGTCTCGGGATGCCAACGCCCAGTGCGTATATCCTGGCAGCCGTGCTGGTCGGACCGGCGCTGGCAAAGCTCGGTTTCCCGACGTTGCCGAGCCAGATGTTTCTGCTCTACTACGCGATTCTCTCGGCACTGACGCCACCGATTGCTGTGGCTGCAATCGCGGCCTCAGCGATTGCCGACGAAGACCCCTTCAAGATCGCGTTCTCTGCAGTCCGGCTAGCCATCGTCGGCTTCCTGCTGCCCTTCGCCTTCGTGTGGAACCCGGGTATCCTCCTAGAACTTGGCCCCCTGGCAAACACCTTGGCCGTCGTGGGTGCGTTTGCCGGAGCCCTCGCGGTCGCAGCCTCTCTGGAAGGCTTGGTCAAGACGCAACTCACTGCAATCGAAAGGGGCGTACTTCCCATCGCTGCGATTGGCGCCGTAAGCCCATATTTGGCGGTATCCGCGATCTGTATTTTGGTGATTGTCGCAATGCTAATCCGGCAGATCGCTTTCACGACAGAAAGCGCCCACGTCGACAGTGCCTAGCTGTGGCGCCTCAGCAGGTTGCCCCTATTGAAGTGCAGTCTGGTCATCGAGGGATTCAACCCAGAGGCGGCATTTGGTCTGGGCCAATTTTTAAGGTTGGTCCGGGCCGGTCGGCCTATGACACCGAACACAGGCGGCCACTTCCGTAGGTGGGAACTGATCATTTCGCAACCGGCGCAAAGTATGTCGAGGTTCAGAAAATGAATGAAACACGGGGGCCGGAAGAACTTGGGCCAAAACAGCTTAGTATTGGCGCCGACGCGATCTCCGAGCTGTCGGTTTCAATCAGAGCGCCCCTTGTACAGGCCGCGGTCGTCGCGAAGGCGATCAACGATTTCGTTCCCGATCACCTAGATTGCTGCCGACCTGACAGGCCAGTGTCGGTGCAGAACCAGACTAGCTCTGAGGAGTTCACCTTTTTGCTTACCCTGCGTGGGGAAGAAATATCCGAGTCGCTCCGAGACGAAATGGCCGCATTGGCCCGTGACCTCGAAGAGAGACTGAGCTTTGCTTTGGTGGCGGAAGGACACCAGGTGTCGGCCAACGATACGGACCCGAAACCGCCAGCCGCGCCGCGCTACTGGAAGGCCTGGGTCGCCAGCATGTTGGGTGTCTATCCCCTGCTGATCCTTATCTACTACGCGCTGCAACCGCTCACGCAAAACCTTCCAGGTCCGGTGTCTTTGTTCCTTGTTGCGCTGGTGCTCACCGGGGTGAACGGTGTCTACGTTGCGCCGTTTCTGGGCAAGAGATTGCGTCCATGGCTCACACGGTGAAGCGAGATGGTGCGCTTGCCGGGACTCATGCACAGGCTGGCCGCCATGACACCTCAGTGACGGGCCCGGCAAGCCGCTGTCGGGGAGGTTCCGGACCACAATTGCGCGAAAGAATCTCGGTTTTGCGATCTCGTCAGCTTGATCTAGTTCAGAACCCGCTATTTCGGACAACAAGTTAGGTCGATACCTACAACGCGGGAAAAAAAAGTGGCAGGTTACGTTGACAGATAAAACTTAGAGAGCTAAGAATAGTTGAGAGGTCGAAAACCACTCATCCACTGAAAGAGTCGGATGCCATTGGAGGAGCCCAGATGCTTACACCCGAAGAGAATGAACTGCTTACACGCGTAACGGGGGATGCCCCGATGGCGCGACTTATGCGTCAGCATTGGACGCCTGTATGCCTGATCGAAGAGGTTGAAGAGTCGGACGGCAAACCGCTTCGAGTCGAAGTTCTCGGCGAAAGCTATGTCGCGTTCCGGGATACCAAGGGTCGTCTGGGAATGCTGGATGAGCTTTGCCCCCACAGAAAGGCCTCTCTGGTCTATGGCCGTAACGAGGAATGTGGGCTGCGCTGCCTCTATCACGGCTGGAAGATGGATGTTGAAGGCAATGTCGTCGCAATGTCTTCAGAGCCGGAAGGCAGTCCATTGATGGACAAGGTCAAACATCGTTCCTACCCCGTGCGGGAGTGGGGCGGCTTCGTCTGGGCTTGGCTCGGCGAGAAAGATGATATGCCCGAGTTCCAGCCGCCGGCCTTTGCGCCAACCGAAGACACCCCAGTTTCGATCCTGAAGATTCGCGTGCCCGCCAACTGGGCGCAGATTCACGAGGGCCAGATCGATAGCGCGCATTCATCATCGCTCCATTCCTCGAATATGGTTCCGGCACGGGTCGAGGGCGCCGCGGCGGACGACAAATCATGGTACCGCCCATCGACAGACAAATCTCCGCGTATGCAGACTGAAACCACGAGCTACGGTTTCCATTACGCGGCGATCCGTAAGCCGATCAAAAACGCTCAGACGCACAACTATCTCCGGATCACCGAATTTATCGCGCCCTATTATTCGCTGATTCCGCCGAACAACAACTACCGGGTCGCCAGCGTCATCGTGCCGATCAATGACGATGAGACAGCATTTCACTTCATAGCCTTCGACGGACCGAACGTTCCCTCCACCGAAGAGTGGCGCAAGTTTGCCCATGCCGTACCGGGTGAGGACGTGGACCACAAATGGCGCTCTCTCCGGACGTTGGAGAACGACTTCAAGCAGGACCGCGAAAGGATGAAAGAAGGCCACTTTACCGGCGTGGACGGCATTCCGAACGAAGATATTGTGATGTGGGTTTCGATGGGTAGCCGCGTGCAGCGTCACACGGATATTCTTGGGGCCTCTGACTTAGCGATTGTCGAGTTCCGCCGGCTCATGGCTGATGCGGCAAAGAAAGTCGCCGAAGGCGGCCAGGCGATCGGCACCGACTCGAAGATTCCGCAAAGGGTAATCGCCTCTCACGAGGGTGTGTATCCTAAGGACGTCGATTGGCGGACACTGGTGGACACGTCGAGCAAGACGGAAGCGGCGGAGTAACCCGCCTACATGTTTCCTTCCCTGAACCGTCCAGAGCCTCAAGGGGTTTTGGGCGGCTCTTTTTTCATGGTGCCGTCGGACTTTCATAGCTTGCCTCGACGGATTCTGCTCGACGGGCGACAGGCGTGATGACGACAGCAATCAATATCGAAGACTTGCGGGAGCAGGCACGGCGCCGCCTGCCACGGGTGGTGTTCGACTATTTGGATGGGGGCGCGGAAGCAGAGGTGACGCTGCGGCGGAACCGCAGTTCCTTCACGGATATCGTTCTCACGCCGCGAATCCTCAAAGGGGGGAGCGTCGATCTCACCTTGGAGCTGTTCGGGGAAACATACTCCAAGCCGTTTTTCATAGGGCCAACAGGGCTGAACGGCCTCTATTGGCCCCAGGGAGATCTGCACCTCGCCGCTGCGGCCGAACGATCCGGGGTCGGGTTCACGGTTTCGACCGCCTCGAACACGACGCTGGAAGAGATCGCGCGGAGGAGCAAGGGTCCCCTCTGGTTCCAGTTTTATCCTTGGGGGAAGGGCGAATTCGCTGAAGCGCTGATCGACCGGGCGCAGGCGGCCGGTTACTCGGCTCTGGTACTGACTGTCGATTCACTCGTGGGCGGCAAGCGCGAACGTGATCTGCGGCACGGCTTCGCCCACGAAATCCGCATTGGCACTCGGACTGTTCTCGATGGGCTTCTGCATCCTGCTTGGCTGACCTCCGTTTGGCTCGGGCCGCACCGTCCCAGACTTGAGAACCTCCTGGACTTTGTCGGAAACAGCGCTAGCGACAGCGAGCTGGCCGAGTATACACGATCTCAGCGGAACCCGGAGTTTTCGTGGGAAGATGTTCGCCGGATTCGGGAGAAATGGAAAGGTCCGCTGCTGATCAAGGGAATCATGTGCCCAGAAGATGCGATTGACGCGCAACGCGCCGGCGTGGATGGGATTGTGGTCTCGAACCATGGTGGCCGGCAGCTTGATGGCGCCCCGGCCACGATCGACGTTCTCGCCGATATCATCGCGGCACTGGATCGGAAGTTCCCGGTACTGCTGGACGGCGGCATTCGTCGCGGCAGTGACATCGTGAAAGCTCTCACCCTGGGTGCGAAGGGCGTTCTGCTGGGTCGCGCGCCACTCTATGGCTTGGCGGCGCAAGGCGAGGCGGGCGTTTCACAGGCGCTTTCCATCCTTGAAGAAGAGATGACGAGAACCATGACCTTTGTGGGTGCACGATCCGTGTCCGCTGTCTCAGGTGTCAACGTCGAAACGCGACGGCCATAATAGGTTCCTCCACCAGTAGCACCTGCACGTTCTCGATGGCTCGCCCAACGTTCAGGATGACTGCGCAGCACATGGTCGGTTGACACACACAACTTAGCTATCTAAACAATTTCACAATCACGACCAAATGGGAGGACCTCATGGAGAATATCAAGATGCGCGTCGAGAAACGGCGTGACTTGACCCCGAGCATCACCGAATTCACCCTGGTGCCGGTTGGAGACGATGTACTCCCTAGTTTCGATCCTGGTGCTCACATCACCTTGGAAACTCCGTCCGGCGCAATGCGCCGCTATTCACTGATCAACGATGGCAGCGACCCGAAGGAGTTTGTTGTCGCGATCAAGAAAGAGCCGAATTCGCGCGGGGGCTCCGCGTCGATGCACGAACAGGCGACCGTCGGCTCCGAGTTGACAGTCGAGTTCCCGGAAAACGATTTCCCGCTAACCGATGTTCAGAAGTACCTGCTCATCGCCGGCGGTATCGGGATCACGCCAATTCTGTCGATGGCGCGGTATCTCGACAAGAAGGGCAAGATGCTCAGAATCATCTACGTCAGCCGCAGTCCGGAGGAATCGGCCTATCTGGATGAACTGATGAGAGATTTCGATGGCCGGATCATTGTGCACCATGACGGCGGCGCTCCGGATGCGGTCTACGATTTCTGGGACGATCTGGTCACACCCCGTGCCACTCATGTGTTCTGTTGTGGCCCGAAACCGCTGATGGATGAAATCAAGGCCGTTTCCGGGCACTGGCCGGAGGGGCGAATTCACTTCGAGGATTTCAAGCCCGTCGATGTGGTGCGCCAAGACGATATCTCTTTCGAAGTGGAGCTGAAAAAAAGTGGCGAAACCGTCACGGTGCCCGAAGATCGTTCGATCTTGGAAGCATTGCGTGACGCCGGATTCGCAACATCCAGTTCGTGTGAAAGTGGCACATGCGGCACCTGCAAGACCCGCCTCCTCGAAGGGGAAGCTGACCATCGCGACATGGTGCTTATGGAAGAGGAAAAGAGCGACCAGATAATGATTTGTGTATCGCGCGCGCTATCGGGGAGGCTGGTTCTTGACCTCTGATCCCGTCCGCCTCGGAGTTGCGGGATTGGGGCGGGCTTTCATGCTGATGGTCCCCACCTTCGATGCCGATGCACGCGTCAAGCTCACGGCCGCAGCCGCGCCGAGAGCGGAAAGCCGGGCCGCATTCGAAGAGCAATACGGCGGTGTCGCCTATGCGACTGTCGAGGACCTATGTGCCGATCCATCTGTGGAAGCGATCTACATCGCCACCCCGCACCAAATGCATGTAGATCACGTTCTGGCCGCGGCGCGCGCTGGAAAGCACATTCTCGTGGAAAAGCCGCTCGCGATCTCGATGGAAGACGCCGAGACCATGGTCGCCGCGGCGAACGCGGCGGGGGTTCACCTGATCGTTGGGCCCAGCCACAGTTTCGATCCACCGGTCGACCTGGCCGCGCAGTTGATCGCGAGCGGCAAGTTCGGCCAGCTAAGAATGATCCAGGCCCTTAACTACACCGACTTCCTGTATCGTCCCCGACGCCCGGAGGAGCTGCGCACCGAAGAAGGAGGAGGTGTGCTGTTCAGCCAGGCCATCCACCAGATCGACGTGGTCCGACGGCTTGCGGGCGGCATGGGAGAGAAGATTTATGCCATGACCGGGGTATGGGATCCAAAGCGTCCAACAGAAGGTGCTTTTACAGCGCTAATGAACTTTGAGGGTGGATGCGTCGCCAATCTCACCTATTCGGGCTACGCCCATTTCGATAGCGACATTTGGATGAACGACGTCGGAGAGCTGGGGCAGCGAAAACGCGCCGGCGCCTATGGCGATGCAAGGCGGGCACTGATGGACCTCGATCCCGATGACGAGGCACGCCTCAAGACGACGCGCACATTCGGCAGCGGTAAGACTGTCGACGCAGAGCACAACGAGCATTTTGGCCCAGTTATCGCGCTTTGCGACCGTGCCGATCTAAAGCTGACTCCGGACGGCGTCGAAGTATTCGGTGACACCGAGCGCAGCTTCATCGAAGCAAAATTCGGGCCCGCGCCACGTAGAACCGTAAACGATGCGCTGGTGGCCGCTGTCCGCCAGAACAGGGCCCCCGTCCAGACAGGCGCATGGGGTCTGGCAAGCCTGGAGGTTTGCCATGCGATCCTGCAGTCCGCCTCGACCGGCCAACCTGTCGATTTGCGGCAACAATGCAAAACAAGTGAGGAGGAACAAACAGGATGAGCAGTCTCAAACTATCCCTTGCCATGGGAAACTATGACCGGACGCGTGCCATTGTGGATGGAAGAGTGCAGATAGACGGTGTCGATCCCGTTCCCATGCTACTGTCCCCAGAAGAAATGTTCTTCCGGGCGTTCCGCCACGAAGCGTTCGATATCAGCGAAATTTCGTTGTCCTCGTATTCGATCTCGGTCGCCCGCGGAAATCCGCACTATGTCGCGATCCCGGTCTTTCTGAGCCGGGCGTTCCGTCACACTTCAGTCTACATTCGAACCGACAAAGGGATCGACACGCCGCAGGATCTGAAGGGCAAGCGCATTGGCATTGCCGAATACCAGCTGTCTGCCAATGTCTGGGTGCGCGGCATTCTCGAAGAGGAATACGGCGTCAAACCCTCCGATATCATCTGGGTGCGCGGCGGTATGGATACGCCGGGCCGGCCCGAAAAGATCAAGGTTCAGTTGCCCGACGATATCCGCATGGAAGAGGCGCCGGTGGGCAGCACGTTGAATGGCATGCTCGAGGCCGGTGAGATCGACGGCTTCATCGGCCCGCGTTGGCCGCGTTGTTTCGCCGAGCGGCATCCGCACGTAGGTCGGCTCTTTGCAGACAGCATCGCTACGGCCGAAGCCTATTACGAAAAGACCCAGATCTTTCCGATCATGCATGTTCTTGGGGTGCGCCGCAGCCTCGCAGAAGAATACCCGTTCCTACCCGCCGCCCTGCTCAAGGCGTTCACGCAATCGAAGCTGCTGGCAGAAGAAGCTCTGTCTGACACCTCGGCAACGAAGGTAACGATGCCCTTCGTCGAGGATAATCTCAACCGCGTGCATGCGCTGATGGGAGACGATCCCTGGAGCTATGGCGTCGGCGGCAACGCCCATGTCCTGAACAAGTTTTTGGATTACCACGCGAGTCAAGGTCTGTCTCCGCGCCGGGTGGAGATCGAAGAACTGTTCCATCCCTCGACCCTAGAAGCCTACAGCCTTTAAGAGGAGCGCCACAATGGAAGAGTACGCACCCGGAGATATCGTCGAGGTCGAAACAACGAAGGGGCTGGCTTACGTGCAGCTCACCCATACCCACCCGAGCTATCCTCCCGTGGTCAAGTTCCTCCCGGGGCCTTACGAGCACCGGCCCGACAATGTGACTGTATTGGCCGAAAAACCCGCACTGATGGCCATGGTCCCACTAACGGGGGTGTTGAATCGGTTAGGGTTGAAGCACGCGCTTGCCGGACGGTCGGACATTCCGCATTCGGAAAGGAGTTTCCCGATTTTCCGGATGCCGATTCGCGACAAACAGGGCGAGATCATCTATTGGTGGTTCTGGGATGGTCAGGGCTTGACCTATTCTACCGAGCTGATGGAGCAGCAGGAGACGCTGCCAATTCGCGAGGTTATGTCTTCAGGCCACTTCCTGGATCAGTTGCTGGCCCATGACAAGTAGCAGGAACAATCCGCGCCGACACGCGCGATGACCGCGGGGTTCGGCGGCCTCTTGGCCGTGTTCGGAGCGTTCTGCTACGCCTTCAGTTCGGTTTCCATTGCAAAGAGCTCCCAATCGGTTCAGGGCCGCGGCAACGACGTTCTTATCTCTGTGCTGATGACCGCCGTTGTCTCTGGGGCGCTTTGGCTGCTCCTGGGCCCAACGATGCCGGAACTTAACCGCGGTGTACTCATTGGTGTGGTCTATTTCGTTGCAGCCGGGGTGCTTGGCAACGTTGTCGGCCGTCTTACGCTGTTCCGCTCGGTAGAGCTTGCCGGAGCCATCGAGACCGGTTTCATCCGACGCCTGATACCAGTGTTTGCGGCGCTGTTGGCGTTCTTTCTGCTCGGTGAGGTCATCACGACACCTGTGGTCATCGCCTTCTTCCTGGTTACCAGCGGCGTGGTAATCATGATGTCACGCGCTTCGGTCAAATCGGCTTCTGACTTGGCGGTCGGAGATCCCGACCCTCAAGAGAGGAACAAGGGCCGCGCGATGGCCGTAGCGTCCGCCGCCGGGTATGGCGGCTCTTTTGTCTCCCGAAAGCTCGCCATGCAGACTTTGCCTGACCCTCTGGCCGGCGTGTTCATCGGTGCGATGACGGGCCTAATGTGGTTCGCGGTCTCCTGGGTGTTCCGGTTCAAATCGCGCAACGCGTTGTCCTGGCGAATTCAGCGGCCGAGCGGGTGGCAACTTCTGGCTGGCAGTTCGATGACGGCCGGACAAGTCGCGCTGTTCTTTTCACTTATGTTCACTGATGTGACCGTCGTCGCGATCATGTCTTCGATCGAGATGTTCTTTGCCGCCTGGCTCGCAGGCCACATCTTCAAAACCGAACGGCGCCCGGGTCCCAGATTCTACCTGTCGTCTGCACTAGCCGCGACCGGTGTGACACTTCTCGCCCTTGCGCCAAGGTTTGGTTAGCGGGACTGGCAACACGCGCTTGCGAGATTATCTAGAAGCTTGTCCATCGCAGCGAAAAGGTGACCCAACTCGTCGGGTTCAAATCCCGTCGAGGCGTGATCTGCCGCGAGACGCGCAGATTTCATTGCGCCATCTATCCTTCGAAGGCCTGAGTCAGTCAGGTCGACATGAACCACGCGCCGGTCGGACTGGCTGCGGTTACGCGTGATAAGATCTCGCTTTTCGAGCTCGTCCAGTACGCGTGTAGATGACGCCTTTTCGATGCCCAGCAACCCGGAAAGCTCGGATTGTTTTAGTTTGCCTTCCTCTCTCAGGCACCGGAGATGAATGTACTGCGCCATGCTGAGCCCGGTTTCGCGCAACTGCTCCTGCAGCAGCTTACCATAAAGATGATGCGCCAGGCGGAGTGACGCCCCAAGACCACGTTTCCTAGAAGGTGATTGCGGCACGATTTGCGCCCCCTAATTTAGATGTCTTATTTCTTGACAATTCTAAAGCCACTCTTATAGTAAGGCAATCTTACTAACTTGAAGCAAGACTGGGCAACAGACGGAGGAGCTATAATGCCAGAAAGATTGCTATGTGCGGTGTCGGACTTGAGCGACAAGACGGCAAAGATTTGCGAGGTCGACGGGGTCGAGATCGGGGTCATTCGGCACAAAGGAGACATCGTTGCATATAAGAACGTGTGTCCGCACCAAGGTGGCCCGGTATGCGAAGGCCTAAAGATGCCGCAGGTCTGCGTCGAACTCGACGACCAGCAGCGCGCGCTCCGGCAGACCTTCAACGAAGACGAATTGCATTTCGTTTGCCCGTGGCATGGCTGGGAATTCAAGATTGCAACGGGCGAAGCCGTCGGCGATCCGAAGTACAAAATGAAACGTTACAACGTGGTGGAAAAAGGAGGAGAGGTCTATGTCGAAGTTTGACCAGATAACCGCTGAAGCTCCTGCTCTGGAGGCATCGGTCGATGCTGTCCTGAATGCACTTCGCAACCCCGAAAGCAGTGGCCTGCGCGCCGAGCAACTTCAGGCGCTGCTTTCACACGCTGTGACCGCATATGCGAAACTTCGCGAAACCAATGACGGCTTGCCCGCATTCCCACGAGACAACGATGTCTCGGCGACAGCTGTCGCCATCGCCGCGACCGGCATTCTCGATGCTGCCGATATGGCGGTGTTCGAGTT
>JAEPMR010000006.1:86110-86452 GCA_017643845.1 Marivivens sp.
CATGTGGCAGACGCTGAATCCGTAACACGAGGGGAGAGAGATAAAATGTCTTTAACGGGCACCACGATGAACTACAGCTCGGATAACGATCCGGCAATCCAGGAATTTAACACCAGCAAGCTGCTGAAGAACGCACGTAAGCAAGCGGAAGATCGCAATTACAAAGACTTCTTCATTTGCGATGTGGACAGCCACCACTATGAGACTGAGGCCTTGCCGGAAATCCTGCAATACATGGACGACCCGGTGATGCGCCATCTTGGCTTGTCAGCCGGTAACGTTGGCCGCGCCGGCCTTATTCCGCAGGCGATCGGTTCGCAGGACATGGCTGGGCGCGTGACG
>JAEPMR010000070.1 GCA_017643845.1 Marivivens sp.
GCCCGCGATCTGGATGCCGATTGCATGGCGACAGGCCATTACATCCAGCGCAAGATGGGCAGCCACGGGCCGGAGCTGCACTGCGCGGCCGACGCCAACCGCGACCAGTCCTATTTCCTCTTCTCCACCACACCGGAGCAGCTCGACTACCTGCGCTTCCCGCTCGGCCACCTGCCCTCCAAGGACGCCACCCGCGCCCTTGCCGCCCGCTACGGCCTCTCCGTGGCCGACAAACCTGATAGCCAGGACATCTGCTTCGTGCCGAACGGCAACTACGCCAGCGTGATCGAGAAACTCCGCCCCGGCGCCGCCGAGCCCGGCGAGATCGTGGATCACGAAGGCACCGTTCTCGGCACCCATCGCGGGGTCATCCACTACACCATCGGCCAGCGCCGCGGCCTCGGCATCGGCGGTCTGGCCGACCCGCTCTATGTGGTGAAGCTCGATGTCGAAAACCGCCGCGTGATCGTCGGCCCCAAGGACATGCTCGCCACCCGCCGCGTGCCGGTGCGCGAGATCAACTGGCTGGGCGACGCCCCTTTTACCGACGCGGCGGAACACCACGTCGCCGTCAAAGTCCGCTCGACCCGCCCGCCGACCGAGGCGATCATTCGCCCGATCTCCGCGACCGAGGCCGAGGTTGAACTCGCCGTCGCCGAAGAAGGCGTCAGCCCCGGTCAGGCATGTGTTTTCTACGATCCCGACAGCAGCCGCATCCTTGGTGGCGGCTGGATCTGGAGAGGCGCCTAACCCATCGCTTCCAGCATGGTTTTGGTCGCGCTATCAGCAGGGAACATCAATTCCACACGCAATTCGCTCAGCGTAATATCCTCCGTGCCACCCAGTTGCATGAAGGTCGAAAACAGCGACAGCCGCATCTCCCCCGCGCGATAGATCGTCGGGATCAGGGGCGGTAGCGGGCCTTCCGTCGCAAATCCCGCGACCGCCGGATCATCGCGCAACCGTTTCGCCGCCTGATCGAGCACCCTGCGCCCGCCAAGTGCGCGGCTCTCCACCTCCAGCCGCGTCAGCAGATGATGGCCGACCTCCGGCCAGTTCTCGATCCATGCCGCCGGGCCGCCGGGCAGGTCGAGAAGCGCCAGCCCGCTGCCGCCCACACCAATCCCCGCCATGCCAAACAGCCGCTCGGCGGCACCGTTCATCGCCAATATCCCCCAGTCCTTGTCCATCAGAACGGCAGGATAAGGCGCATGGTTCTCCATCACCCGCTCCAATGCCGTCCGCACGGGGGCAAGCGCTTCGGCATCAAGCGGCGTTTGGCTGTAGGCGGCCGCAAATCCGGCAGCGGTGAGGAACTCATTGACCCGCACGCGCGGCAACGCCAGCGCTTGCGCCAGTTGCATTACCATGTTCCGGCTCGGCCGAGCCCGCGCCGATTCCAGAAACGAAAGATGCCGCGCCGAAATCCGTGCTTCATGGGCAAGGCTCAACTGGCTGTGGCGTTGGTCGCGCCGCCACTGACGCAAAAGGGTCGCGAAATCTGTCATATCGCAACACTACGCCACTTCCCGCTGCAAAACACTTACCTCTGACGTAATTGTTTTACCGCGCCGGATCCGTCTGACTGTGCGAGACAAACGCGAAAGGACGCCCCCATGTATGACACACGCACCGCAACCGTGATCGGAGGTTGGCTGATCCTCGCCTTCGGCCTGATCCTCTCCATCGGCAATCTGCCCGGCCTCAATCCCTATCTGGACCGGCTGTTTGATCTCGTGATCTGGCAAAAAGACCACGGCAGCTATCTCACGGTGACCGAGGCACGGCTTGTCGTCGCCGTCACCGGCGGCATCGCCTGCGCATGGGGTGTGCTGCAAATCGGCCTCGCCCGCAGCTTCGGCGCGACCCAGCCGGACGCCTTGCGCCGGATCGTCATGCGCGCGTATTGGGTCTGGTTTCTGGTGGATGGCGCAGGGTCACTCATTGCTGGAGCACCGCTCAACATCCTCGGCAACACAGCATTCCTCGCTGTCCTGCTGCTTCCCTTTGCCCGTCGCCCAAACGGTGCGGCAGAAGACGTGAGAACCCCCTGAAACGTCAAAGGCCCCGCGTTCGCCTGAACGCAAGGGCCCTTTCATCTTACAAGTCGGGGCTTAGGCGTGCTGAGCACCCACACCACGAACGGTGTCGCGGCGGAAAAGGCGTACAAACAGCGCACGAATGTAGACGGCGCGCATGATTTCGGCTTGGCGTCGGATTGCAGTGTAATCTTGGGTCATGGTTCACTCCTGTTTATGACAGGAGAGATAGCCTTGCCGCAGCGCAGAAAAAACGCACAAATGCGAATGTCCGCTTTGCGTTTTCTGCATGGAAACAGACCGGAACAGACGAAGCAGGTCTAGCCCGACAGTCCCCGCAGCACAGCACGCGCGGCCCTCAGCCCCGGTGGCTCGCCCCCCTGCCCCAACCGCTCCATGGTCAGCCGCATCGCATCCTTCTGCGCCTCAGGCGCCGCCCAGACATTTTCCAGCCCTTCGGCAATGCCCTCCGGCGTGCAGTTCTTGCCAATATACTCCGGCACCACACGCGTGTCAGAGACAAGATTGACCAACGTCACAGTGTCGATCGTCACCATCCGGCTGATGATCATGCGGCTCAACGGGCTCATGTCATAGGCAATCACCATCGGCACATCATTCGCCGCCAGCTCCAGCGATACCGTGCCTGACGCCGCCAGTGCCAGATCGGCCGCCGCAAACGCCGCGCGCTTCATCGCGCCATCACGGTCCTCCGCCGGATCAATCAATACCGGCCGCACCGCCCAATTTGCGGTCAGTTCCCGCACCAGCCCCGCCACCGGTGCCGCGCAAGGCAGGACAATCCGCATGTGCGGATGCGCCGCGCCAAACATCTCCAGCGCCGCACCAAACCGCGCCGTCAGCCGCTGCACCTCGCCCCGCCGCGATCCGGGCAGCGCCAGCATCACCGGCGCATCGCCCAAGCTATAGCGCTCCCGAAACGCCGCGATCTCCGCTTCCGTTGCCACTTTCATGGTCGCTACCGGATGGCCGACGAAATCGCACGCCACGCCCGCCGCCTCCATATAGGGCGGCTCGAACGGCAACAGCGCCAGCACCTGATCCACCCGCGCCGCCATCTTGTCCGCCCGTTTGGGCCGCCACGCCCAGACCGACGGAGCCACATAATGAACGATCCGGATATTCGCGCCGGTGGCTTTGACTTTTTGTGCCACCCGCAGACAGAAATCAGGACTGTCGATTGTCACCACCACATCCGGTGACGTGGCACAGATCAAATCTGCCATCTGTGCGATCCTGCGTTTCAGCGCCCTGTATTTAGGGAGCACTTCGGCAAGCCCCATCACCGACAGTTCCTCCATCGGGAAACGGCCCGTGAGTCCCTCGCTCTGCATTGCAGGCCCGCCCACCCCGTCAAACCGCACCCCCGGAACCAGTTGCTTCAGCCCTGCCATCAACGCCGCACCCAGCGCGTCGCCGGACGGTTCCCCGGCAATCAGGAATACCCGCATCAGTCGCGCACCCAGATCGTTAGACCCGCAGCATCTGCCTCGGCACGGCAGGATGTGGGGTCCAGCAACATCACGCCACCGGCCTTTATCACGATCCCGCGCAGCCCCGCCGTTGCCGCGCGGCGGACGGTCTCGGGGCCGATCACCGGCAGGTCCACCCGCCGATCCTGCCCCTGCTTCGGCGCTTTGTAGAGAATGCCTCCCCCCGCCTCGCCATCTGCAAGACTGGCAAGCATCCAGTCGGTTCCGGGCTGCGCTTCCACCGCGATAACCTGCCCGCCTCGAACGATGCACGCCTGCCCGATATCCAGAACCGACAGTCCATGCGCGACCGCTTCTCCCTTTGCGGCATCCTTCCGCATCCGCTCGTCGGGGTCTGTGCCTGTAAAAATACCGGCAGCAGGCAGGGCATCCGGCACCAGTTCATGTGCCGCGACCACTTCAAAACCCTTATCCTCCAGGATAGCGATCACTTCCCGCAAAGCGCCGTCATCTCCTTTCGACAGAGCCGCGCGCACCCGTGGCAACAACGGAAGTGTCGCTGCATCCAGCGCCGCGAGCGAGACCTTCGGCCGGTCAATGCCCCCCGCCATACAGACCCGCGTCACCCCGCGTTTGCGCAATGTTTTAAGTAGCCCGCCCAGTTTCTCGATCCGAAATTGGATGTCGGTCGCAATATCGGTCTCGACCCCCTCCAGTGCGCAGACGATCACCGCCTCGCCCGCCGCCACTGCATGGCGCTGGACTTCGACAGGAAGCAAGCCGCGTCCGGCGATCAGGGCCAGCATCGCGTCACCTCGGTGTCAGAAAGCTGCGGTCGGTGTCACCGAGGATAAAGGTCACAATCTCCTGCACCTTTTGTGCATCCGCGTCGTCTTTCAGCCGCGCGGCGCGTTCCATAAACGTGCCCTCACCGCTGCGCAGCTGCTCCAGCGCGGCCCGCAAAGCGGCGATTTCCGTGCGGTCAGCCCCCCGCCGCTTCAGGCCAACAAGGTTCAGCCCGTCCAGCTCACCCCTCGGTGCCTGTACCAGCCCGTAGGGAATGACATCCTTCGTCACCATGCTGAGCGCTCCGATGATCGCGCCGCGGCCGATCCGCACGAACTGATGGATACCGCACAGCCCGCCAACGATCACGTCATCCTCGATGATGCAATGCCCCGCCACGGCAGAGTTGTTGACGATGATGACACGGTCGCCCAACTGCGCATCATGCGCCACATGGCAGCCGGCCATCAGTAGCACATCATCGCCAATCCGCGTGATCCCGCCACCGCCTTCCGTGCCGGTATTGACCGTTACATGCTCGCGGATGCGCGCCCGCTTGCCAATCACCAGTTGCGTATCCTCGCCGCCGAATTTGAGGTCTTGGGGAATTTCTCCCACCACGGCGAAGGAGAAAACAGTGCTGTCAGCGCCGATTTCCGTGCGTCCGGTGACCATCGCATGCGGTCGCAGCACCACGCCGTCGCCCAGCACCACATTCGGCCCGACGTAGGAAAATGCCCCGATCCGGCAGCCTGTTCCGATAACCGCGCCGTCCTCGATGACGGCGGATGCGTGTATCTCCGACATCCGCGTCAGATATCGAGCATGGCCGTGAATTCGGCCTCTGCCGCCATCTCGCCGTCCACAGAGGCCACGCCCTTGAACTTCCAGACCTTGCCGCCCGGCTTGCCGCGCGTGGTCTCCACATGCATTTCCAGAACATCACCCGGCACGACCTTGCGGCGGAATTTGCACTTGTCGATTGCCATGAAGTAAATCAGCAGGTCACCATTGATCAGCCCCATCGTCGCGCCGACCATCACGCCCGCCGTTTGTGCCATGGCCTCCACAATCGTGACACCCGGCATGATTGGCGATCCGGGGAAATGCCCCTGAAAATGCGGCTCGTTCATGGTGACGTTTTTGATCCCCACAGCCGAGCTGGTGCCATTGATGTCGCGCACGCGGTCTACCAGCAGGAACGGGTAGCGATGCGGCAGGATTTTCTGGATCAGCTGGATATCGGCTTCGGTTGGCGCCTCGGGCATGGGATGTCCTCTCGTTACAGCGCGGTTTCGGCGCTTTGTTATCTTTCTCGATTGAGTAGCAGCCCCCGCACGGTGGAGCAAGATTTCCGGCTCACTCCGCGTTTGTGCGCGTCCCGTCCCCCAGCTCTGCGTTGACAGCCTCCAGCGCGGACTCGGTTATGTCGATCGCTCCGATCGACAGAAACACGCTGCGCCGGTCCAGCACCACCACACTTCCTGCGTCCACCATCAGGCGTCCGATGATGTTCTGCGCCGCGCCGAAAAACGCCTCGCGCCCCTCCGTTACGGTATTTTGCAGCGCGGTTTCCTTGGCGTCCTGCGCCCGTCGAATGCCCTGAACCTTCTCGTCAAAAGCATCCGCCGCCGCTCTGAAATCCGCCGCCGACATGCTGGGGCGCTGCTCGGTCAAGGCCCGTTCCTCTTCGGTCAGATCGGCTTCGATCCTCCGGTTTTCGGCCGCCAGTGCTTCGCTGTCCGCCCGCAATTCATCCAGTATGCGTTGCCCGTAACGAGACTCCTGAAACAGCCGTTCGGGATCGATTAGCAGCACCGGACTGCGCAGCGCGGATTGCGCGGCAGTGCCTTCAGCCTCCTGCGCCACCGTCATCCCCCCGCCAAGGGCGATCATCACGGTGACGAGAGCCGCAAAAAGCGCCCGCAATCCGCCCATCTTAGAAGCTCGTAGAGATGGTAATATCGAAATTACGCGTCTTGTCCTTGGCCTCGGTCTGCAGCGGCTCCGACCAGTTAAAACGAAGCGGTCCGATCGGTGTATTCCAGAACAGCGACACACCCGCCACAGAGCGCGGCGTAAAGCCGTCATAATCCACACCGGCACCCAGACCCGTGTTCCACAATGCGCCATAGTCCACAAACGCGCCGCCTGTGATGCCAAATTCCTCCGGCAGACCCAGCGGGAATTCGGCTTCCGCACTTGCCACAGCATAGGTTTCCCCGCCGAGCGCATCATCGGTCACCGCATCGCGCGGCCCGATGCCGCCCGGCTCAAATCCGCGCATCGTGTTGGAGTTCAGGCTGAACCGGTCGATGATCCGGCTCTGTCCTGTGAAATACTCCAGATGGCCGCCCTCGACACTGGCGCGCAGAGTGATCTCTTCGTTCATCACCCGCTGTTCCACACCGGCCAGCGCCGTTGTCTTGAGGAAGGATGTATTGCCCACACCCAGTTCCTGCCCGAACCGCAGCACCGCCCCGCCGCGCGGGTTCAGACCTGTCAGTCGATTGTCCCAGTTGAACGAATAGCCCAGCGAGTTGGTCCAGATACCACCCAGATCACGGTCTGCCTTGATGAAGTCCGAGGCACTCGCCGCCACATCCGTGACCCGCCCGTATTCCAGTCCGTAATAGACTTTCAGCCGCGCATCTTCGCTGACGGGGAAGGCAAGCGATGGGCTAAAGCGGAATTCGGTCGTGTCGAAATCCGCGTTTTCGTTGTTCGTCGTCACATAGGACGTGTCTAGCCCAAAGCTCAGGTCGCGGCCCAACAGATACGGCTCGGTGAAGCTAAAGTTAAATTTCCGGTTCGTCAGCGCGGTTGAGATACGGAAATCGAGCTGCTGCCCACGCCCAAGGAAATTGCGCTCGCTGAATTCGGCCAGCAGGCCAAAACCGATATCGGTGTTGTAGCTTCCGCCAAAGGTAAAGGAGCCGGTCGGCGCTTCCGCAACATCAACATCGACGACCACCTGATCCGGCCCCGAACCGGGACGTGTTTCCACCGACGAGTCAGAGAAGAAGCCAAGCGCCCGAATGCGCTCCGCACTCTGACGGATCAGGCGCGGATTGAACGGGTCGCCCTCCACGACGCGGAACTGGCTGCGCACAACACGATCGAGCGTCGAGGTATTTCCCGAAATGTCGATCCTTTCCACGAACACGCGCGGTCCGCGCACCAGCGCGAATTCCACATCCAGCGTCAACTCCCGCGCATTGCGTGTCACCCGCGGCTGTACCTGAAGAAAGCTGACCCCCTCGCGCAGTGCCAGCTGTTCCAGCCGCGCGATATTGGTGTCGATCATCACAGGCGTATAGACGCTGCCCTCACGGAACCGCAGGGCGTCCTCATACATCTCCGCATCGACGCCCTCGATCTCGCTGACCACGCTCACAGTGCCAAACCGGAACTGCTGCCCCTCCTGCACATTGAACGTCATCAGATAGGCGTCGCGCTCGCGGGTCAGGCTGGCGTCCACGCTCAGGATTTCGAAATCGGCATAGCCCCGCGACTGATAGAAATCGGTCAGCACCTGCTTGTCGAATTCCAGCCGGTCCTCAACAAATGTATCCCGCCCTATTAGCGCCCGCAGCACGCCCGCCTGCTTGGTCTCCAGAACACCGCGCAGGCGGCGGTCCGAATAGCTGCGGTTGCCGATAAAGCTGATGCGCTCGATCTCGGTTTCTGTGCTCTCGTCGATCTCGAACACCAGATCGACGCGGCTCTCGGACCGGCGGATGATCTTCGGCGTGACCAGCGCGTTGATCCGGCCCTTGTCTGCATAGGCCTCCACAATCGCCTGCACGTCCGTTTCAGCCTGCGTGGGGCTGTAGACGCGGCGCTGCTGCGACCGCACCAGCCGGAACAGATCGGCATCGCTCAGCACGCGATTGCCTTCGAAATTGATGCGGTTGATGATCGGGAACTCCACGACGCGCACTATAAGCGTCCCGCCTGACGGGATCACATCCACAGACTGGAAAAGTCCGCTCTCCCGAATGGCTTGCGCGGCGGCGTTCAACTCGGCGGCGGAATAGGCTTCACCGGCCCTGATTCCCCCGAGCCCCAGAATATTGGCCGACTCGATCTGCGTATTCCCCTCCACGCGCACCGCGCCGAAAGAGAAGTCCTGCGCCATGACAGCCGGTGCAGAAAGGCCGCTAAGCCCCATGAAAGAAACAAAAAATGCACCGCGTGCAACAGACGACAGGCGCGCAGCTACGCCTCTTTTATGAGCGTTCATTTATACCGCCAACTTCAGACATCCCAGGTAATGAAGAAGTATCGGCTCACCGGGCGCTTGTCAAAAGCAAGAACGCGCCCCCGGCGGGGACGCGCTCTCTTCGTGTCGGGGATGCACTTTGGCCTAGAACTCACCCAGAACCGTGCCCGCGAAAAGCGCGGCGATAATCACGGCTGCAAAAATCAGGCGATCCACATTCAGACCAATCAGGAAGGATATGCTCCGTACACCGCTCGATAGGACTTGCATGACACCACTCCATTAGCTCACACCCAAATTTTGATGCCGGAATGTGGCGCAATCGTGGCAGTCAGTCGTCAAATCAGGGGCAGCCGCTCAATCCCAGGTCGTTGGCAAGGGCAATCGCCATGATCATCAGGATCAGCGTCAGGCCACCGGCAATGAGCACCCGCAACGCACGATCGCTCGGCGGACGGCGCGTCACGGCTTCATAGGCGTGAAACACCAGATGCCCGCCGTCCAGGACCGGAATCGGCAAGAGGTTCAACAGACCCACCGCCGCCGACAGGAAGCCGATAAAGCTGATAAAATCGATCAGCCCCGCCTGCGCCATCGCGCCCGACGTCTGTGCAATCTCCACAGGGCTCGACAGGTTACAGGTCGACAGATCGCCCACGATCATCTTCCACATCCCCGAGAGCGAGATACGCAGGATGTACCACAGCTGCTCGACCCCCAGTTGGATCGAGGTCAGGAACCCCGGCGAAGTTGTTTCCACATCGAAAAACACATTGCCCTGAATTCCGATCAGATAGCGCCGGTCGAACGTGCCGTCGGCATTCGGAAGGTCAAGCATCTGCGGTTGCATCTCGAACCGGAGCGCCTCCCCTGCCCGCCACACATCCACATCGAGAACACGCCCTTCAGAGGCGGTGACGATCTCCACCATCTGATCGAACTTCCACACCGGCTCGCCGTCGATTGCGGTCACAACATCGTCACGCCGGATGCCCGCTGCCCGCGCAGCACCGTTCGGGGTGACGTTCATTGCCATCGTCGTCACCGGATAGGGGCCAGTCACCGTCATCCGGCGACCGTCGCGGCGAATGTCATAATCCAGAACCTGCTCGTCCGGCAGCTCGGAAATAATCCGCTCCACCTCCGAGACACTGCCGATCTCGCGCCCGTCGATCGCAATGATCTCGTCGCCCGCCTGCAATTCATTCTGGTAATGCTCCGGCAGATCCGGCACCTCCCGAAGCACCATCGGATCTGTCGCAATGCCGGTGTTCATCACAATCCCTGTGAAAACCACGATGCTCAGGATGAAATTGAAAACAGGTCCGGCCGCCACCGTCGCCGACCGCGCCCAGAGCGGTGCCCCCAGCATCGTGTTGCGCCCGCCGTTTTCGCCGCCACCGGCGCTTGCCGCGTTGCCGTCGCCACGAAACTTTACGTATCCACCCAGCGGGATCGCTGCGATCTGCCATTGCGTTCCGCGTTTGTCGGTCCGGCTGAACAGCACCGGCCCGAAGCCCAGTGAAAACACATCCGCGTCAATCCCGCTCCAGCGGCCGATAATGTAATGCCCGTATTCATGCACCGCGACGATGATCGACAGCGCCACGACAAATGCAGCAATCGTCAGGCTGACATTGCCGAAACTGGGGAGAAAAGTTGAAAAATCCACTGGTACGAACCTAAATCTTGTTGATTTCTTCGGCGGCCAGAATGCGGGCCGCGCGATCCACATCCTCCACCGTATCTAGGGTCATCTCGGCATTTTGCAGCCCTTCGCGCGACGACATTTTGTCAATTACACGGCCAACCACCTCGGCCATCTGGGTAAATCCGATGTCGCGTGCGATAAACGCGTCAAGCGCCCGCTCCTTGGCCGCGTTAAACGCAGCCCCGGCAAGCCCGCCCGTTTCCATCACCTGTGCAGCCAGCCCCAGCGCGGGATAGCGCTCGGTGTCCGCCGGGCGGAAATTCAGCGTCCCGATGCGTGTCAGGTCCAGCCGCTCCACAGGGAGTTTCCGGCGCTCCGGCCAATGCAGCGCATAGCCGATGGCGTGACGCATATCCGGCGCGCCCACATGCGCCATCATTGCCCCGTCCTCAAAGCCCACCAGAGCATGGATCAGGCTCTCGGGATGGACAATCGTTTCAATCTTTTCCGGCGCGATCCCGAAAAATTCCCGGGTCTCGATCAGTTCCAGCGCCTTGTTGAACATCGACGCGGAATCAATGGTGATCCGCTGCCCCATGTCCCAGTTTGGATGCGTCGCAGCTTGCTCCGGCGTCGCATCGGTCAGCGCCTCAATGGGCCAGTCGCGAAACGCTCCGCCGGATGCCGTGATAATCACCCGCTCGACGGCAGTCATGTCCTCTCCCACGAGCGCCTGAAACACAGCCGAATGTTCGCTGTCGACCGGCAGGATCGTCGCCCCCGTGCGCTGCGCGGTTCCCATCACCAGCGCACCAGCCGTCACCAGTGATTCCTTGTTGGCCAGCGCCAGCGTGCCGCCCTGCTCCAGTGCTTTCAGCCCCGGTGCCAATCCGGCAGCCCCCACGATGGCCGACATTGTCCAATCCGCAGGCCATTCTGCCGCCTCGAGCAGCGCCGCACGTCCCGCTGCGGCCCTTACCGGCGTTCCCGCGAGCATCGTCTTGAGCGCCTTGTATTGCGCCTCATCCGCCGTCACAGCGACTTCGGCCCCCAGCGCAATCGCATCTTTCGCAAGTTGCACCACATTGCGCCCGCCGGTCAGCGCCGCCACCTGATAGCTCTCGCGATCCCGCGCGATCAGGTCCAGTGTGCTTTGGCCGATACTGCCCGTCGCGCCGAAAATCGTCACACGCCTCACGGCAGAACTCCCGCCAACGGCGTGCCCGAAATCACCAGCCACACCAGCGCCGCGCCAAGGATCGCGTCAAACCGGTCCAAAACGCCGCCGTGACCGGGGATCAGGCGGGAGCTGTCCTTCACCCTTGCCCGCCGTTTCAGCGCGCTTTCGGCAATATCACCCATCTGTCCGGCAAGCGCCGTCACCGCCGACAGCGCCACCAACCCCCAGCCGGCGTCGCACCACAGCACAAAGCCCACCCCGACAAGCGCCGCACCGAACCAGCCCGCGATGGTGCCGCTCCATGTCTTTTTCGGGCTCACTGCAGGCCAGAATTTCGGCCCGCCCAGCATCCGCCCCGCGAAATAGCCCAGCACATCCGAGGCAATGACCACCGCGATCAGCCAGACCAGCGGCTCCCAGCCCTCTGCCCGCAGAAAGATCAGCCCCGCGCCCGCCGCCAGCACTGCCAGCGTGTAGAAAAATCCGGCGATCCGGTCATGTCCCGCCCGCAGCGCAACCAGTATCGGCGCCGCCAGTAACAGCCCGAAAGCCACCTCGCTCTGCCAATAGATCAGAAACGCCACACTGCCCGCACCCAATGCGCCCAGCCCGACCCGCAACTGCGGGCTCGCCGAACCAAACAGCGGCACCAGTTCCCACACCATCAGACCGACAGCCACCAGCACCAGCAGCGTAAACCACACACCACCAAGGGTGACACCAATCAACGCCACCAAAAGCAGAACTGCCGCTGACAGCAGCCGTGTCCTCAAATCGGACCAAGCACCCTCAGCGGCAGCCATATCGATATTCCTCGGAGCCGATCACGCAGGTCACACCTGCATGATCTCTTCTTGTTTGGTGTTCAGCGCCTCATCGACTTTCTTCACATATGTGTCGGTCAATTCCTGCACTTCCGTTTCCCAGAACTTCTGGTCGTCTTCGGACAATCCGTCTGCCTTCGCCTTCTTGATCTGGTCCATCCCGTCGCGGCGCAGGTTGCGGATCGCAACGCGGGCGTGCTCGGCATATTGCGCGGCAACCTTGGTCAGTTCGCGGCGGCGCTCCTCGTTCAGCTCGGGGATCGGCAACATGATGATTGTGCCGTTGAGCTGCGGGTTGATGCCCAGACCGCTCTCGCGGATCGCTTTCTCGACCTTACCGACAAGGCTCTTGTCCCAAACGTTGACCGTCACCATGCGCGGCTCCGGCACGTTTACGGTGCCTACCTGGTTGATCGGGGTCATGCTGCCATAGGCATCGACCATGATCGGCTCCAGCATCGCGCCCGATGCCCGCCCCGTCCGCAACGAGGCAAATTCGGTGCGCAGCGCAGCCAGCGCCCCGTCCATCCGGCGTGTCAGGTCATCGGTATCGAGTTCGAAATCGTCACTCATCTGCTCTCTCCCCCTTCCCGGGTCTTTCCATCTTGCGCGGTGGCATTCTGCACCCCGCTATATCCTCAGGCATGCACGGTTGTATAGGTGCCTTGCCCGGCCAGGATCCCCTTGAACCCGCCCGGCTCGTCCAGCGAGAACACGATGAGCGGCATCTTGTTGTCACGGCATAGCGCGATGGCGCTGGCGTCCATGACCTTCAGATTCATCCGCAACACCTCGTCATAGCTGATCTTTTCAAATCGCTCCGCCTTCGGGTTGGTTTTCGGGTCGCTGTCGTAAATGCCGTCTACCTGCTTGCCCATGAAGATCGCTTCACAGGCCATTTCGCTGGCGCGCAACGCCGAGGCCGTATCGGTGGTGAAATAGGGGTTCCCCGTGCCGGCCGCGAAAATACAGACCCGTTTCTTTTCCAAATGGCGCACCGCGCGGCGTCGGATGTAGGGCTCGCATACCTGATCCATCGGGATCGCGCTGATCAC
>JAEPMR010000071.1 GCA_017643845.1 Marivivens sp.
CCGAAGTGCGCTGGCTGATGAAACATGAATATGCGCACACGGCAGAGGACGTGATCTGGCGGCGCAACAAGCTCGGCCTGCGCATGACGGATGAGCAAACCCAAGCACTTGATGACTGGATGGAAAAGCAAAGCCATTCAAAATCTGCGACGGCGGAATAAGGAGGAGGAGCAGATGACGCTGGAATTGAGAGGCGTATCAAAGACCGTCGAGGGGCATACCCATATCTACCCGACGGATCTGACGCTGAAAAAAGGCACTATGAACGTGCTGCTTGGGCCGACGCTCTCGGGCAAGACGTCGCTTATGCGGTTGATGGCTGGGCTGGATGTCCCCGCGACAGGGCAGGTCTTCTGGAATGACAAAGATGTCACTGGTCAGCGTGTTCAAGATCGCAAAGTTGCGATGGTTTATCAGCAGTTCATCAACTATCCGTCGATGAGTGTTTACGACAATATTGCCTCGCCAATGAAGCTGATGGGCGTAAACAAGTCCGAGATTGACACCCGTGTGCGCGAAACCGCAGAGCTCATGAAGCTCACACCGATGCTGGAGCGAAAGCCGTTGGAACTTTCGGGGGGGCAGCAACAGCGCTGTGCCCTGGCACGCGCTTTAGTCAAGAACGCCGGTCTGGTGCTGCTAGACGAGCCGTTGGCCAACCTGGACTATAAGTTACGAGAAGAGCTGCGGGTCGAGATCCCGAAGATTTTCGAAGCCTCTGGCTCGATTTTTGTTTATGCTACAACAGAACCCGAAGAAGCGCTTTTGCTGGGTGGCAATGTTGCAACTCTATCAGAGGGCCGCATCACCCAATTTGGCCCCACTCCGCTAGTCTATCGCCAGCCAGTAGATGCTAGAACTGCACGGGTTTTCTCGGATCCGCCGATGAACTTCCTGCCGATTTCCAAGACCGGCAACCGGATCATGTTCGGCGACGGTCAAAGCGCGGCGGCGACAGGCAAGCTCGCGGAACTGGCCGATGGCCGTTACACCGCCGGGTTCCGCCCCAACCATCTAGAAATCAACCAACATTCTCCGGATGCAATGCAATTCGCCACGAAACTGTCGGTGACCGAGCTGACCGGGTCGGAGACCTTTGTGCATCTCGACCATTTTGGCGAACGCTGGGTCGGTCTGATCCATGGTGTGCATGAGCTGGAGCTGGGCGCGCGGCTCGATGTCTGGCTGGACCCCCGCCATGTCTATATTTTTGGCGAAGACGGCAAGCTGGTGGCTCCCGCTGCCTACGCGCTCGCGGCCTGAGGGAGGGAACTATGGCTAAGATCACACTTGATAATCTCGCGCATTCCTACCTGCCCAATCCGGGCAGCGAAGATGACTTTGCGCTGAAGGAATTGAACCATGACTGGACCGACGGTGAAGCCTATGCGCTGCTGGGCTCGTCGGGCTGTGGCAAGTCCACGCTGCTCAACATCATCTCGGGGCTTTTGCACCCGAGCCAGGGCCGCATCCTGTTTGATGGCAAGGACGTGACACACGCCCCCACCGCCGAACGCAATATTGCCCAGGTGTTCCAGTTCCCGGTCGTCTACGACACGATGACCGTGCATGACAATCTTGCCTTCCCGCTGCGCAACCGTGGCCGGGACGAGAGCTATATCGCGGAGCGCGTTCAGGAAATCGCCCGCATGATCGGCATGGAAGACATGCTGCGCAAAAAGGCGCGCGGTCTCACCGCCGATGCCAAGCAAAAGATTTCGCTGGGCCGTGGCATGGTGCGCAAGGACGTGAACGCGCTCTTGTTTGACGAGCCGCTGACCGTGATCGACCCGCATATGAAATGGGAACTGCGCACCCAGCTGAAGCAGCTGCACCATGATTTCGGGCACACCATGATCTACGTCACCCATGACCAGACCGAGGCGCTGACTTTCGCCGACAAGGTTGTGGTCATGTATGATGGTCGCGTTGTGCAGATCGGGACGCCCGAAGAGCTGTTCGAGCGTCCCGAGCACACTTTCGTCGGCTATTTCATCGGCTCGCCCGGCATGAACGTGATCCCGGCGCGGATCGACGGCAACAAGGCCTATGTGAACGGCTCCTATGTCGAGCTCGCGCAGGGCTACAAGCCGCTGGATGGCAAGGTCGAGATCGGCGTACGCCCGGAATTCGCGCGCCTGTCGCAGTCCGAAGGCCTTCCTGTCAAAGTGCGCCGTGTAGAGGATGTCGGCCGTCACAAGATCATCCGCGCCGAATTCTTCGGAACCGACATCAATATCATTGCCGGGGAGGATGACATTATAGGCGCCGATATGGACCGCGTCACCTTTGATGCGAACCACGTAAATGTCTACGCCAACGATTGGCGCGTGCAGGGGGAGGCCGCGTAATGGAAAAGACAGTCAATCAAAAGGCATGGTTCCTCGTCCTGCCCGTGCTTTTGCTGGTGGCCTTTTCGGCGGTTATCCCGCTGATGACCGTGGTCAACTACTCGGTACAGGACACCTTCGGAAACAATCAGTTCTTTTGGGCCGGGCTTGAATGGTTCGAAGAAATGCTGCGCTCTGAACGTATGTGGGACGCGCTTGGTCGGCAGCTTATGTTCTCGGCTATCATTCTTGCCATCGAGATCCCGCTAGGCATTTTTGTAGCGCTGAATATGCCGAAGTCTGGCTTTTGGTCTTCGTTCTGCCTTGTGCTAATGTCGCTGCCGTTGCTCATTCCCTGGAATGTTGTTGGCACCATTTGGCAGATATTTGGTCGCGTCGATATCGGCCTTCTAGGCTACTCGTTGGATGCGCTTGGCATCAACTACAACTACACGCAGGATGTTTTGGCCGCATGGGTCACCATCATCGTGATGGATGTCTGGCACTGGACGTCGCTTGTGGCGCTCTTAGCCTTTGCTGGCCTGAAATCCATCCCCGATGCCTACTACCAAGCTGCCAAGATCGATCAGGCGTCGCGTTGGAAAGTGTTCCGCTTCATAGAGCTTCCCAAGATGATGGGCGTGTTGATGATCGCAATCCTGTTGCGCTTTATGGACAGCTTTATGATCTACACCGAGCCCTTTGTTGTCACTGGTGGTGGCCCCGGCAACGCGACTACTCTGCTGTCGATCGATCTCGTCAAGATGGCACTGGGACAGTTTGACCTCGGACCCGCCGCTGCATTCTCGATCATGTATTTTCTCGTGATCCTTCTCATCTCCTGGGTGTTCTACACCGTGATGACTAACCTAGATAAGCGGGAGGGCTGATCCATGGCCGATGTAACCGTAAACCAAACCTCATCGCGCGGGCTTTCGCTGCCCAAGATCAATAGCCGCTTAGTGGTCATGACCGTCTATCTGTTGTTCCTTTTGTTGCCGATCTACTGGCTCTTGAACATGAGCTTGAAGACTAACACAGAGATTTTGAATGAGTTCACGCTGTTCCCGCGCAATCTCACATTCGCCAACTATGCCACGATCCTCACTGACCCAGCCTGGTATATGGGTTATATAAACTCGTTAATCTACGTATCGTTGAACACGGTGATCAGTCTCGCAGTGGCGCTGCCTGCTGCGTATGCTTTCTCGCGATACCACTTCATGGGCGACAAACACCTATTCTTTTGGCTTCTGACCAACCGGATGGCGCCGCCTGCGGTGTTCGCGCTGCCGTTTTTTCAGCTATATAGTTCTGTTGGTCTGTTCGACACACACATCGCGGTAGCGCTAGCACATTGTCTATTCAACGTACCGCTCGCAGTGTGGATTTTGGAAGGCTTCATGCGCGGTGTTCCGAAAGAGATAGACGAGACGGCCTATATCGATGGTTATAGCTTCGGCAGCTTCTTCGTGAAAATCTTCACACCATTGATCGCATCGGGGATCGGTGTTGCGGCATTTTTCTGCTTTATGTTCTCATGGGTGGAACTGCTGCTGTCGCGCACACTAACAACAGTGGACGCAAAACCCATCGCCGCAATCATGACACGCACGCAAGGTGCCTCGGGCATCGACTGGGGCGTTCTGGCCGCGGCTGGCATCCTAACCATCGTGCCTGGTGCGCTCGTGATTTATTTCGTCCGAAACTACATCGCCAAGGGCTTCGCCCTCGGTCGCGTGTGAGCCTGAAGAAAGGGAGGATTATCCATGGATTGGATGGCATGGACCTGGCCGACTGCGATCTTCTTCGCTGTCATCGCGACACTGCTGATCACCTTTACGGTGCTGGCTATTAAATTCCCGGAAACGTCCCGTACGGGAATTCTGAGGATCGAAACAACGAGGGGCGACAGGCTCTTCATCACCCTTCTGGGCTCGGCCTTTATTAATCTGGCCTGGCTTGGATTGATCGGCGCAAATCAACCATATGCGCTGATTGTCTGCCTGATCTATGCCTTTGCGGTCTTTCGCTGGGTTTAGAGAGGGAAGTTGGCGGCCCTTTGACGGGCAAGGTCGCTGGGCCGCCGTGTAGCAAGCAAGTTCCTACTAAGGGAGGACACCATGAACTTGACACTAAAATCAACTACGGCCATCGCATTCGCGATTGGTATAGTGGCTGGAGGACCGGCGATCGCCGACATGAATGCGGCCAAGGCGTTTCTCGACGCTGAGATTGGCGAATTGTCGTCTATCACACGTGCCGAGCAGGAAGCGGAGATGCAGTTTTTCATTGATGCTGCAAAGCCTTATGCCGGTATGGAAATCAAAGTCGTCTCTGAAACAATCACGACACACGAATATGAAAGCCAAGTTTTGGCGCCCGCATTCGAAGCTATCACAGGTATCAAAGTTACACATGACTTGATCGGTGAAGGCGATGTTGTCGAAAAACTTCAAACTCAGATGCAGTCGGGCGAAAACATCTATGACGCCTACGTGAATGACTCCGACCTTATCGGTACACACTGGCGCTATCAGCAAGTTCGCAACTTGACCGACTGGATCGCTGGAGAGGGCGCTGATGTTACTCTCCCGACGCTCGACTTGGACGACTTCATCGGTCTTAGCTTCACCACCGGTCCGGACGGTAAAGTTTATCAGATGCCGACACAGCAGTTCGCAAACCTCTACTGGTTCCGCTACGACTGGTTCAATGACCCGAAGAACCAAGAAGATTTCAAAGCCGCGTATGGATATGATCTTGGTGTTCCGGTAAATTGGTCCGCTTATGAGGATATTGCCGAGTTTTTCACTGGCCGCGACCTTTCGCATCTTGGTGTCGACGGCGAAGTCTTCGGGAACATGGACTACGGCAAGAAAGACCCATCGCTTGGATGGCGCTACACTGACGCGTGGATGTCCATGGCCGGCATGGGAGACGTAGGTGAGCCCAACGGTCTGCCAGTGGACGAATGGGGTATCCGTGTGAACGAAAACTCCCAGCCAACCGGCTCTTGTGTGGCTCGTGGCGGTGCAACTAACTCCCCGGCGGCTGTCTACGCCGTGGAAAAAGCCATTGAATGGCTGAACAAGTATTCGCCACCGGCAGCAGCCGGTATGACATTCTCCGAGGCGGGACCGATCCCGGCGCAAGGCAACGTGGCGCAGCAGATGTTCTGGTACACCGCGTTTACCGCCGACACAGTAAAGCCTGGCCTGCCAGTGATGAACGAGGATGGTACGCCGAAATGGCGCATGGCACCCAGCCCGCATGGTGTCTACTGGAAAGAAGGCCAGAAGGTTGGCTACCAGGACGCTGGCTCCTGGACGCTGATGCAGTCCACCCCGGTGGATCGCGCCCAAGCTGCGTGGCTCTATGCTCAGTTCGTCACCTCCAAGACCGTGGACGTGAAGAAATCCCATGTGGGTCTGACCTTCATTCGTGAGTCTACCGTGCAGCATGACAGCTTCACTGAGCGTGCTGACAAACTGGGCGGTCTGGTCGAATTCTACCGCTCGCCTGCCCGTGTCGCATGGTCGCCCACCGGCACCAATGTTCCGGATTACCCGAAGCTGGCCCAGCTGTGGTGGCAGAACATCGGAGATGCAATGTCCGGTGCCAAGACCGCACAGGAAGCACTTGACTCGCTTTGTGCAGATCAGGAACGTGTTCTTGAGCGTTTGGAACGTGCCGGGATCCAGGGTGATATTGGTCCGAAGCTGAACGAAGAGCGTGATGCAGAGTACTGGTTCTCACAGCCTGGCGCACCCTACGCCAAGCTAGAGAACGAAGACGAAGAGCCCCAGACTGTCAGCTACGACGAGCTGATTGCGTCCTGGCAGTAAGCCTTCCTCTCAGGTCGGGGCCCTTTCTGGGCCTCGACCAATTCAATCCTCCAACAAACTCCGCATCATTTCGGTGCATAGCTACATCGCTTTGAGGAGAGGCGGTCATGACCCATATTTTGGCCATTGATCAGGGCACGACATCGACTCGGGCCATTATATTTGACGCATCCATGACAGCTGTTGCCTCATCGCAGGAAGAATTTCTGCAGCATTTCCCGGACAGCGGCTGGGTGGAGCATGACCCAAGCGATCTCTGGTCTACGACCATTGAGACATGCCGCGCGGCTATAGAGAAATCCGGCGGCGCAGAGATCGCTGCCATCGGTATCACTAATCAGCGCGAGACAACGCTGGTTTGGGATCGCAAGACCGGAACTCCGATTCATAACGCTATCGTTTGGCAGGATCGCCGCACCTCAACGATGTGTCAGGCGCTAAAGGCCGATGGGTTCGAAGAAACAGTGACTGACCGGACCGGGTTATTGCTGGACCCATATTTCAGTGGCACGAAGTTGGCTTGGATTCTCGACAATGTAGAAGGTGCACGCTCCCGTGCTAACGCTGGGGAGCTGGTTTTTGGCACTGTTGATACGTGGTTGATTTGGAATCTTACCGGCGGAAGACAGCACCTAACCGACGCAACCAATGCGGCGCGCACCATGCTTTATGATATCCGCAAAGGGCGCTGGTCCCGCACCATCTGTGAGCGGTTTGATATCCCGTTGGCCATGCTGCCTGAAATCCGCGATTGCGCCTCAGATTTTGGTGAGACGCGCCCCGATCTCTTTGGCCGCCCGATCCCGATCCTGGGCATCGCAGGCGATCAGCAGGCCGCCTCCGTGGGGCAGGCCTGTTTCCAGCCCGGCATGCTGAAATCCACCTATGGCACGGGCTGTTTCGCGCTGATCAACACGGGCGAGACGCCGGTGCGGTCGCAAAACCGGCTGCTCACCACCATCGCCTATCAGCTGGACGGCAAACCGACCTATGCGCTGGAAGGCTCGATCTTTATCGCCGGTGCCGTGGTGCAATGGCTGCGAGACGGGCTCAAGATCATCCGCGAAGCGAAAGAGACCCAGCCGCTGGCCGAAGCCGCCGACGACGCGCAAAACGTGGTGCTGGTGCCGGCCTTCACCGGGCTGGGCGCGCCCTATTGGAACGCTGAATGCCGTGGTGCGGTGTTTGGTCTGACCCGCGGTTCCGGCCCTGCGGAACTGGCGCGGGCGGCGTTGGAAAGCGTGGGCTACCAGACCCGCGATCTTCTGGCAGCGATGCAGGCGGATATAGGCGGGAAAGGCGATGCGGTGCTGCGCGTAGACGGCGGCATGAGCGCGTCGGATTACACGATGCAGTTCCTGTCCGACATCATCGACGCCCGCGTGGACCGGCCCAAAGTGCTGGAGACCACCGCCCTTGGCGCGGCCTGGCTCGCGGGCAGCCGCGCCGGGATCTATCCCGACATGGACGGCTTCGCCGAGACCTGGGCGCTTGAGCGCAGCTTCGAGCCGTCGATGAACTCCGAGGACCGCGACCGAAAATATGCCGCCTGGCAACGGGCCGTGAGCGCGACGATGAGTTTCTGATCATGTCCGAACCGATCACCCTGCGCCGCTTCCTGACCCGCTATGCCGAGCCCGGCGGGCTTGATCCCAATCTCATTTACCTGATCGAGGATATCGCCTCGGCCTGCCGTGTGATCGGCAACCGGCTGCGCAACGCGGCGTTCGAAGGCAATCACGGCCTTGCCGGGGACACCAATGTGCAGGGCGAAGATCAGAAAAAGCTCGACGTGATCGCCGACGAGGTCTTTGCCCGGATCTGCGAAAGCTCGCCGCGTCTTGCCGCGCTGGTCAGCGAAGAGCGTGAAGACGCGGTCTGGCTAAAGAACCCTGAAGCAGGCGACTACCTCTTGTTCTACGACCCACTGGACGGATCATCGAATATCGACGTCAACCTGTCCGTCGGGTCAATATTTTCGATCTGCACCGCCGAGACGGATGGTGACCGAGACGTTCTGAAGACAGGGGACGCGCAGTACTGTTCGGGATACGCGATCTATGGCCCGACCATGATGCTGGTCCTGACCGTGGGCAGCGGCGTCTACGGGTTTTCCTGTGAATACGGTACCGGCGATTTCCGCTTGACCAATCCGCGCATGACGATCCCGGCGGAAACTTCCGAGTTTGCCATCAACGCCTCGCGCTATCGTCTATGGGACGCACCTGTGCGGCGCTATGTGGATGAATGCCTGGCCGGGATGACCGGCCCGCGCGGGCGCGATTTCAACATGCGCTGGACCGCGTCGATGGTGGCCGAGGTGCACCGCATCCTGACGCGCGGCGGTGTGTTCCTCTACCCGGTAGATGACGGAAATCGCCGCGTAGGTGGAAAATTGCGTTTGCTCTACGAGGCTAGCCCGATGGCGCTTTTGGTGGAACAAGCGGGCGGCGCCGCCACGGACGGCCATAGTCGCATTCTCGATCTTCAGCCCACGGGCCATCATCAGCGCGTGCCGGTCATCCTTGGTTCCGCCAACGAGGTGGACCGAATTGCACAATATCATACTGCGGACGCCGGGTCGACCGCGTCCTGAGGAAAGGACCCCCTAAATGGCTCTCGTATCCCTTCGTCAGCTGCTCGATCACGCGGCGGAACATGATTACGCGCTGCCCGCGTTCAACGTGAACAACATGGAGCAGATGCTGGCCATCATGGCAGCCGCGGAAGCCACCCAAAGCCCGGTCATCATGCAGGCCAGCCGTGGCGCGCGCGCCTTTGCCAATGACATCGTGCTATCGCATCTGATCCGCGCCGCGATTGAGCTTTATCCGCATATCCCCGTCTGTATGCATCAGGACCACGGCAACGCGCCCGCGACCTGCCTGTCGGCCATCACCAATGGGTTTTCCTCGGTCATGATGGACGGCTCTCTCAAATCCGACGGCAAAACACCGACCACGTTTGACGAAAACGTCGCGGTGACCGCCAAGGTGGTCGAGATGGCGCATCTGGTGGGCGTGACGGTCGAGGGTGAAATCGGTCATCTGGGATCGCTGGAAACCCTGCGAGGTGAGGCCGAGGATGGGCACGGGTTCGAGGGGGCCCTGTCACGTGAACAGCTCCTGACCGACCCGGAAGAAGCGGCCGAATTTGTGCGGCTGACCGGCGTCGATGCGCTGGCCGTGGCCATCGGGACATCGCACGGAGCCTACAAGTTCACCCGCAAACCCGATGGCGAGATCCTCGCGATTGACCGACTGCGCGAGATTCATGCACGCTTGCCGGACACGCATTTGGTGATGCATGGCTCTTCCTCGGTGCCGCAGGAATTACAGGATATCATCAACGCCCACGGCGGCGAGATTGCCCCGACATGGGGCGTACCGGTCGAGGAAATCCAGCAGGGCATTCGCTTTGGCGTGCGCAAGGTCAATGTGGATACGGATCTTCGGCTTGCACTGACCGGCGCGATCCGCACGGTTTTTGCCAAACACCCCGGTGAGTTCGATCCGCGCAAATACCTCGCGCCGGGCATCGAGGCCATGTCCGCCGTCTGCCGCGACCGGTTCGAGCAATTCGGCAGCGCGGGCCATGCGCCCCGGATCAAGCCCATCGCCCTGTCCGACATGGCCGCTCACTATGCCAGCCAGGCAACCGGGAGCGCCGCCGCCGCATGACAGGTTTTGCGCTGACCGCCCCGAACCGCACGATTTTCGGTCGTGGCTGTCGAGTTACGGCCGCGGATGAGATCGCACGGATTGGAACCCGTGTGTTGCTGGTGCGGGGAAGGTCGGTCGCCTGGGTGGACGAACTGGCCGCGGAACTGACCCATTCGGGCTGCTGCTTGCAAGTTGTGTATTCGGCGGGAGAACCGGATCTTGACGATGTCCGCAATGCCGTCGCCTTCGCCCGGGGTCACAGGGCGGAGTGCATTGTCTCTGTGGGCGGCGGCGCAACGGTTGATCTGGGCAAGGCCGTTGCGGGGCTGTGCGTGAGCGAAGGTGATGTCGCTGAATATCTTGAACTGGGCAACGCCTCTCCGCGACAACTGGACGATCCACTGCCGTTCATCGCTATCCCAACGACCGCTGGAACCGGTGCTGAAGCGACGCGGAACGCGGTGATTGGCGTTCCCGAACGGGAAGCAAAGATTAGCCTGCGCGATCCTCGCCTTTTGCCGAATCTGGCGATCGTGGATCCGTCGCTCACCGATCGGTCTCCAAAAGGGCTGACACTGGCGAGTGGACTGGATGCAATCACTCAGTTGATCGAAAGTTATTTGTGCAATCGAGCAAATCCGGTGACGGACGCTCTCTGCGAGGCAAATATCCGCCCCGCTATGGCCGCATTGCATGGGCTGATGGTGTCCGAAGATGCCAGAGCGCGCGACATACTAAGTCGCGCGAGTTATCTCAGTGGGATCGCTTTAGCGAATTCAGGATTGGGGATCATACATGGTCTCGCCTCCGTCATTGGAGGAAAGGGCGCGGCTCATGGGGCAATCTGCGGGCGCCTTCTGGCCTCCGGTCTGGTAGAGAATGCCGAAGCTATGAAGCGTAGATCAATGGATGTGTCGCGCTTTGAAAAAGTGGACGCATGGCTAGCCGATGCCTTGGGCTCTCTGGGCGCGAGCGGAGCCTCGGTCCTTCGTCGTTTCATTGATTTCAATGGCTTACCGAGCCTCAGTGATTTAGGCATTGCCGACACGGAATTTGACAACATCGCAACGCTGAGCGCGGATGCATCATCCACCAAAGCTAATCCGGTTATGCTTAAGCACAGTGAAATCTGTCGCATCCTACGACTTGCGTGAGCGATTAGCTAAAATTAGGCACTTGAGGGGTACTGTCAGAGCAAACCTGCTTTCGGCCGCAATCTGTGAATTCGACCAATCACGTATTTTTGGCATTGCAGCGAATGACTGCAAAGCGGGCTGTGACCACAGCATCTGGAATCACGGCCGGATGGCAACTTCGGGCCGGCTTTGAAACTGGCTCTTGGAGCTAGGTGCAGACAGACAAAGGATTATGTGCTATTCTTTTTTGCAGTTTGAGAAATCCTACTGTGCGTGATTGGGGAATGCGATGGGCTCACGAGGCTTAGAACTCGCGTCACCGTTCCGGCTCGCCGTGCCCGATGATGTGCGCCAGATATTGCCGCTCGCGAAGTCAACGGTCCCGGGCTTTGTGGACCTTTTGTGGTCCCGCTTGGCCGATGAGAGCGAAACTCCCGATGATTTCGGACGCAGGGCGCAGGCTGCATTCATTTCCTAAGGTCAAACCATTGTTGCCGACTTTGACGGTCGCGTGGCTGCGATGCTGATTTCCTATCCTATGGCCGACAGCCCAAATCCCCACGTTCCAGGGATGGACGGCCTGCTCAAGCCGCTTTTCGGGAAAGCCAGGGGAACCTGGTATCTGCATGGCATCGCATGCGCGCCTGAGTTTTCAGGGATTGGGCTAGCAGGCCAACTGATGCATATTGTCGAAGGTCTTGTCAGGTCCGCCGGAAAATCGCGGATCAGTTTACTTGTTATCGACACCAATGAACACGCAATCCAATTTTATGCTCGGCGCGGTTATGCGACTACGGCTAAGGAACCGGTCATCAAGAATGGTTGGAAGACATCTGCGAAAAATTGGTTGCTGATGGAAAAGCCATTGGCATGAATGCGTGGTCGTAGGGTTGCTCCATATGTCGGGGTCGACCAGCTCTGTAGTATTTCAGCTGACGCAAATGCTGCAGGATATGCGAATGGCGGCTCTGGCCAAGCTGCGCCGCAGTGAATGGCATCGAGATCAAGGTCGGAAGTGGGCCGTTAAATCCGGCGGTACCAATGTTCAGCGGGCGACTGTGCGTGATGAGAATATTCGATATTTTGGAACACTACTTTTTCTACGGCCCTTCGAAACTGTGTTCCCAGAGCCTTGCGCTGGCCGGAAGTTGCGTACCTAGCAAATTCCTCCCTTCCGCCAAAGAGCGTGCGAAGCGAAAACTGTTCGCCCCGCTCAAGTGTTGCGACTCTGCGGGTGATCTCATCGCTAAAATCATCGAGTATGGCCATTGGCTACCCTCATTGGCTGGTCCCAGGCAGTGTATGAACAATGTCGGCTATCGGGAAGCCGCAACGCAGCGATGGCGTTTGTCACGAATGTCTGCAGTGGGGCGGGTACTTCCATTGGCACTAGGCTAAAGTTCAGCCTGTTTTTCGCACCTGAACGCCCGTACAAGTTGGAAAAGAAGGCTGGATACGAAGGCTCCGCTGAGGACAAGACTATTTGGAGTGTGAAGACCTGGGGCCTGACTAGTTCCCAAACCGCCATCGCCGAGGTATCGAAGTGACGCCACGCGCAAACTGAACTCGAATAATAACCGAAACAGAGCCTTTATTACGAAACAGCCCAAGCTCTCCCCCCAAAAAAAAACCGACGCCGGACAGTCTTTGGTTTGGACTAACGAAGACTGTCGTTCGCGGCATTTTCATCCAATGCTCGCTAGGAGTGATTTGTAACATCGAAAGTTCATCCGGCCACTTGACCAGCCCCACCAGAGTGGTCCAGTTTGAATGTTAGTGCATGATCGACCTGGGTTCCATCGGAACGATGGTTTCTGGTGCCGGTGG
>JAEPMR010000072.1 GCA_017643845.1 Marivivens sp.
GACCTGTGCGGTCATTTTCTCGCCAAGGGCCATGCCTGCTGCGTCGTCTTTTGCAGCGTTGACACGCAGACCGGTGGAGAGGCGGGTCATCGCGGTGTTGAACTCGTCATTCACGCGCGACATGTTGGATTGGGCCGAGATGGCGCCGATGTTGGTGTTGATGGTCGTCATGTTAACCTCCATTTCAGGTTCAAGGCGCTCGCAGCGCTTGTCAAATTGAACGGCGGATTTCGGGGATGTTTAGCCAGCTCCGAAAAAAATCGTTCCCGCCCCCCAAACCAGACTCTCTTCCGCGTGCGCGCGTATGCGCCCGCGCTTTCGTCTACTTCGCTACCCATTCGGATGTTCGCGTCACTTTCTTCTAAACGCTGTGCGCCCTGTGCCGTTTGCTCCCATGAACGCTGCGGAGAACGGATCCAATGGACATAGCATCACTAATCGGTCTGATCGGCGCGGTCGGCATGGTCATCGGCTCAATGATCCTGGCCGGCGGTGTTGGTCCGTTCATCGACGCCCCGTCCGCGGCCATCGTCATCGGCGGGACCTTCTTCGCTGTGATGTATACCGCGCCGATGGCCGATTTTCTTGGCAGCTTCAAAGCAATGGCCAAGGTTTTCAAACCGTCCACCTTCAAGAACGATGAAGTTATCCAGAAAATGATGGAATTCGCCGCCATCGCCCGCAAGGACGGAATGATGGCGTTGGAAGGTCAGGAAACCGGAGACAAATTCTTCCAGAAAGGTCTCCAGATGCTCGTTGACGGCGTGGACGAGATGAAGCTGACCAAGCAGCTCAAACAAGACATCAAGGCCATGAAAGACCGTCACGCGACGTCACAGGGCGTTATCAAAGGCTGGGTCGACATCGCACCGGCGATGGGCATGATCGGAACGCTGATCGGCCTCGTTCAGATGCTCGGCAACATGGCCGACCCCAAAGCCATCGGCCCGGCGATGGCCGTTGCCTTGCTGACCACCCTTTATGGCGCATTTTTCGCAAATGTGATTTTCGGCCCCATCGTCACCAAGCTGGAGGGCTACTCCGCCGCCGAAGTGAACTACCGCGAACTGGTCATCGAGGGCCTGCGTAACATCGCCCGGGGCGAATCCGCCCGCAACATCCAAGATCAGATGATCAACGTCCTGCCTCCCAAGGAGCAGGAAAAACTCCTCGCCGCGTAAGGACAGGACATGGCAAAGGTCAAACAGCTGCCGGTCGTTCCCGTCCCCGTCGAGGATGAGGACGACGACAACGACAAGAAATGCCCGCCCGTCGGCGCTCCGGCGTGGATGGCGACATTCGCCGATATTGCCACACTCCTCATGGCGTTTTTCGTTCTGATCCTGTCCTTTGCCGAATTCAACCAGCCTCGTTTCAAACTCCTCGCCGGCAGCCTGCGCGAGGCCTTCGGCGTGCAGCGTGTCAGCCCTGTGGTCGAACCGCCGAAAGGCACAACAATCCTCGATATGAGCTTCAGCCCCTCGCCGGACCCCTCCTTCACCGACGAGATGACCCAGCAAACCACCGAAACCGAACAGACCGAGCTGGATAAGAAAGACGGCGAAACCGACACAGAATCCGAGGCCGAACTCAAAGCCGCCATCATGGAAGCGATGGAAACCGTCCTTCAGGAAATAAACAGCCAGGCAAACACCGCAGCGCAAGAAGCGCCCTCTGAGGAAGCCCAAGAGGCACAGGCACAGGCCCGCAGCGCCGCCGAGGCGCTCGGCGAAGTGCTGACCAAAGCCGCCCTTGGGGAAACTGAGGGCAGCGCAAAAACCGCCGAAAACATTAGCGAGAGCCTTCGCGAATTCGTGCAGGCCGCGGCCGAAGTCGGCCAGTCTCAGCAGGACAGCGAGGGCGAGGCCGAAGGAACCGGTCAATCGGCCGAAAGTCGCGCCTCAATCGCCGACAGCCGCCTGCAAGTCGCCCTGCGCGAAGAGATCGACGAAGGCCTCGTCACCGTCGAACGGGACAAGGACTCGGTCTTCATCACCGTCGGTGCAGGTGGAGCCTTCCGTTCCGGTTCCGCCGACCTGACAGAAGATGCCCGCGGGATCATGGCCCGCCTCGCCCTCGCCGCAGCCGGATCGGCAAGCAACATCATCGTTACCGGCCATACAGACAACGTGCCGCTCACCGGCGGCGTCTTTCAGGATAACTGGGGCCTCGCCGCCGGCCGCGCCTCCAGTGTCGTCCGGGAACTGGAAGCGTCGGGCCTGATCTCACAGGATCGGTTGATCGCGACGAGCAAAGGCGAAACCTCGCCTGTCGCGACCAATGACACCGCCGATGGTCGCGAACAAAACCGCCGCATCGAAATCGAGATCAAATACGACTCCTGAGATTAAACAAATCGCAAAACCGTCCGTTTTCCGTAATGAGACGGAAGGAATGCGCCTATGGATACGGATCTCATCAGTTCACTAAACAAAAACGGCTCCGGCCTGAAGTTGAGCGAACTGACGACCAGCCTCGTGAGTGCGGAAATCACACCGCAGAAATCTCGGCTGGAAAACCAGATGGAAGATACCGAAGCGTCGATTTCGGCCCTCGCCGAGCTCAAGGCGAGCCTCGGAGACACCCGCCAGGCAATTGAGGATCTCGGCGCCGTCCGCGTGCTCAGCGCCCAGAGCAACGTCTATGAAGTTGACGTCACCATCACCGATCCAAATGCCGTCGAACAGGGCGACACCGCCATGATCGTCGAGCAGATTGCAGCGCGGCAGGTGCTCGAATTCCAGGGTTTTACATCCGCCGACGACGTGATCGGCGACGGGGATTTGAACATTGAATTCGGTGAATGGGCGACAGATGGCACCTTCACCGCCAACTCAGAACGTGCGGCCAAGTCCCTCTCTTTCGGAACCGACGCCAGCTTGAGTGACATCGCAACCGCACTCAACGATCTCGAAGGCGTGACCGCCCGGGTTCTGGATCGCGGCGATGGAACATTTACCTTGGGCATCGTCAGTGACCTCGGTGCAGATAACGCGCTGCGGGTCACAGCCACGCCGACCGACCCGCTCGCTCCATCGCGATTGGTAGAATTCGACACCACGGCAACCAATGACACCGTGCAGGTGCAAGCCGCGACTGACGCTAAAATCGTTCTCGATGGTATCACTGTCTACCGCGAGACGAACAAGGTAACCGACCTGATCGCGGGCGTCGAAGTGACCCTCAATGCGCCGACGACCTATCCGGCCACCATCACCACCGCTCGCAACTCCGAAGCGGCCCGCGACGCGCTCAAGACGGTGGTCGAACAGGTCAATAACGTGATGACGCAGCTGAAATCCCTCACCTCAACCGGCTTTGACGGCACCGAACGTGGTGATCTGGCCTCAGACAGCTCCGTACGCCGCCTGATGACCGAACTCAGATCACTGGTCACGCAGCCGCTCGACGGGCTTGCCGAACGTCCGGTCTATCTGTCCGATTTCGGTGTGAGCACGCAGCGCGACGGCTCGCTTACGCTGAACGACTCCCTGTTTGATCGCGCTTTCCGCAATCGCCCCGAACTCTTCGACGGGCTGACGTCCAACGTTCTGCGTTCCGAGCAGGAAGGCGTCGCCGTGTTCGGCATTCCGATGGATAGCGCGGTGTCCGGCACCTACAATCTCGTCATCGACCAGACGACCGGCGCAGGCACGCTTGGCGGTTTTCCGACCCTCGCGACCCCGCTTGAGAATGGTGGAACGCAATACCTTGCCCTTTCCGGCCCGATGGCCGGTCTCATGGTGCAGGTCGAAGCAGGCATCACCGAGGCAGAAGTAACCTTCGGCCGTAGCCTCACCTCCACTCTGGAGGCGCATTTTAACGAAATTCTCGCACCCGATGGCGCACTTGAGCGGCGCGACCGCCAGTTGAATGACCTGATCGACGGCTACACCGAAGACCTCGAAGCGCTGGACGCGCGCTCGCTTGAGCTGGAAGAGCGCTACACCCTGAAATTCGCCGCGATGGAAAATGCCATCACCCAACTCAAGAGCACCGGCGAATACCTCTCGAATATGATCGCCGCATGGAACAAGGACAGCTAAGGTCTCCCCTGGCTGTCCTCCAAAATTCTTAGGTTTGACAGGCCTTATTAGGCCTCAAGCCACAAAGGTAATCTCGTCACGCTTCAGACCGTATTTGCGCATCTTCTCGATCAGCGTCGTGCGGCGAAGTCTCAGCGCATCCGCGGCCTGCGACACGCATCCACCCTTGCTCAACAAAGCCGCTTCAATCAGAGAAATCTCGATATCCCGCAAATAACGGCGTAGATCGAGGTCTTCGTCAAACGTGCTCCCGGCTTTGAAGCTCGTCGGGTCCGGCAGGCCCTGCGCCTCCGGCAGCGCAGCGGGTGTTTCGTTGACCGCCATGCCATTCGGCAGTTTTTGGCTTAGTAGAGACTCACGCACCATCGTCCCATTGATCATGCGCCCGGGGAAAAGAACCATTGCGCGGATCATAACATTCCGCAGTTCGCGGATATTGCCCGGCCAGCTGTAGGCACAAAGCGCCCGCACGCCGGTGGGATCGTAATGCGTCGGTTCTGCATTCGGGTGAGCGTCACAATATTGACGGATCAGCTCTTCCAGGATCAGTGGCAGATCGTTGATCCGTTCTTTCAAAGACGGCAGCTCCAGCGCAAAAACCGCGATACGGAAATACAAGTCAGCGCGGAAATCGCTTTGGGCAATCATTTTATCGAGGTCTTGATGCGTGGCGGTTACCAGACGGAAGTCCACGTCAACCTCTGCCGCAGCGCCCACGCGACGAATGCGGCGGCTTTCCAGAACCCGCAGCAGCTTTGCTTGCAACTCCAGCGGCATATCGCCGATTTCGTCAAGGAACAGCGTCCCACCATTCGCCTGCTCAATCCGCCCGATGCGGCGTGCATCTGCACCGGTGAACGCACCCTTCTCATGACCGAACAGCTCCGATTCCAACAATTCTGCAGGAATGGCTGCACAGTTCACAGAAACCAGCTCGCCGGACCGCCCTGATTGCGCATGCAGCGCCTGTGCAACGAGTTCCTTGCCGGTGCCCGTCTCCCCTCGAACAAGGATCGGCGCATCACTCGGGCCGATGGTCGCCAAATGCGAGCGTAGGGTTTCAATCTGAGGGGAATTTCCAACGATACGAGGATGACCAGACGATTTACTAACTGCGGTGCGGGCCTTTGCGTCTTGGGCAGTCGTTGTGCCCTCTGCCGACCGCGTCTTGAAAATCGTCTCACTCATGTGTCCCACCCTAAACACTTATGCGTCATCTCTTAATGAGATCGTTATGCCTCAAAAGTTGAGTCGACCGATGGGCGCTATGGAAGAGTTTTGACACCTATTAAGTGTATGCTGCATACGCTTTCATACACCAAAAGGGTCAATAATTATACGATGGTATATAAACTCCGTCGTTTCCCTCCCTCGATATTCGGAAGGGGATTCGAAAAAGCACATTAATGGCGGCAATGTCCGAGGCGACATAAGTTAACGCTGGTTCCGAATATGCAACTTAGGGATGTATACCCTCTTATCTGCCTCTCTGGTCAGGGTCGGGCTTTCTGGCCCGTCTCCCGCAAGGCATTCCCCCGCCAACTGTCTCGTCTGACGAACGGTCGCAGCCCCTTCCAGATCTTTCTGCAAGGGACGCGCGACATGCGTCTGGCAGAGCCGGTGCTCGTTGCCGAGCGCGAAAGCCTCTTTCTGATCGAAGAGCAGCTCCGCGAAATTTCGATGCCCTCGCGCGCGACGATTCTGGAGCCGCTCCACCGCGGTTCAGCCGCGTCGATCTGTGCCGCCACCGAGCTCGTCGCCCAGAAAGAACCGGATGCGCTCTTCCTGATCATCCTGTCCGAAAACATGAGGATCGATCAGGAAGCCCTGCGAGAGGCGCTCACCGCCGCCCGCCCAGCCGCGCAAGACGGCCAGCTGGTGCTCTTTGGCCAGCGCCCTGCTGAAATCGACCCGAGCCGCGACTACATCGAACTGGTCCACGGGGCCGCCGATGCGCCGGTCGCTCAGGCTTTCGCCCAATTCATCTCGCAGCCCGACCGCGCCACAGCCGAGGCCATGCACGAGACAGACCGCTACCTGTGGAGCGCGGATCTCGTTCTGGCGTCCGCCAAGACCCTTCGCGCCGCATTCGGGCGCCACAGCGGAAGCACCCGCGCCGCCGTCCGCCGCGCCTTACGCGAAGGAAGCGCCGATAGGGGCATCTACGGCCTCGGGCCGAGCTTCTCTGCCTGCGACACTGCAAGCTTTGCCGAAGCCATCCTCCAACACGAAGAGGGCTCCGTGGTCGCCCTCGCAAATGGCGCACGCAATATGAATTCGTGGCGCGACTTCTGGCGTGAAGCAGGGCAGGATGAAAACGGCGTGGCGATCAAAGGCTCTGCCGTCGCCACCCGCAGCCGCAACAGCCTTTTACACAACACGGTCCCGGGGATTCACCTTGTCGGCCTGGGCCTCGATAACGTCGTCGGCATCGTGACGCCCGACGCAGTGTTGATCGCCGATATGGATGCGGTCGACGATCTGCCCGCCACTGTCGACCAGCTGGAAAGCCTGAATCTCACCCAGGTCACGGAGATGCCGACGCAATCCCATTCATGGGGCCGTCACGAAACGCTCGACCGTGGCAACCGGCACAAAATCCGCATGCTGGAAATCAAACCAGGACGCAGCCTGCCGCTTGAGAGGCACGCCAACCGCACCGAAAGCTATCAGGTGCTCGAAGGAACAGCCCGTCTGGTCAGCAACGGTGAACTCACCTACCTGAGCGAAGGTGAGACAGGCTTCGTCCGTCCCGGAGAGGCGCATACCCTCGAAAATCCGGGCCGCGTCCCTGTCCGGCTCCTGCAAGTGATCGTGGGGGCGTATCTCGGTGACGACGATGTAGAAAACATCGAAGAAGACGCACCCAGTTTCGTTTCTCAGTAGCGCCGCCCGATCCGCGTCTGCGCGCGCGATAGGTCCGGCGCGTTTCCTTCCGGAAGGCGCGCCATCCGCTCAGCAAATGCCTCAGCGCCCCGAGGTGGCGCCGCTTCACCACTTCCGCCGAACAGCGGTCGCGATACGGCTGCTAGGAAACCGCGTTGCGGCGTCACATCCACGCGCGGCGCGCTCTCGGCATCGGCCACGCGGGATACACGCGTGCTAGGGTCGATCTCCCCTCGGATGTCCCGCACCTTGGAAAGGTACCATGCCCCCCTTTCGGGGTCGGACGAATGATAATGCGCGACGGCCTCAGCCCACGACCCGTGCCGCTCGTAGAGGTCTTTCAGAAACCGCGCCGCGTAGCGCGTGTTGTTGCGCGGATCAATCATCGCCTCCAACGAGCCAAATCCGTCTTTATGCCAACGATAGTTCAACTGCATACAGCCGAGGTCCACGTTACTCCGCCCCTCGCCCAGCGCCGTCCGCGCCCGCGCCAGCGCCGCATCCCTGTTCGGGTGATAACTTCCGTCACCGGCGAGATTGATCGTCCAGGGCCACGCACGCCGCTCGCCGCCGCTCGCCGCATACCCGGATTCCATCCGTGCGATTGCTGAAAGCAGGCCCTCAGGCACGCCGGTTTCAGCTGCCGCAACCTCGGCCAAGGCCTCGCAATCGGTCGTCGAGGCCGATGCCGATGACGCCCCGAGCCAGATCAGCCCAACAGCCAGAATATGTCTCCAGACACCCATGCGACCGTTCTGCAATCGCCGCGCCAACTACCGGATATAGTCAAACAGGCTGGTCTGGGTGATCCGCACAAATGTTTGCTGACTGGCTTCCTGTGACAATAGCAGCTCTTGCAGCCGGGTGACCGCCGCCGCCACATCCAGATCCTCCAGCCCCGCGACAGCTTTCTCGATCTGGATCGCACGGAAATCTAGCGCATCAGCCTGACTGTCCACCGCTGCCGCCAGCGAGCCAGCCATGGCGCGTTGAACGGCCATATGGCCTGTCGCAGATTGTATACCCTCCAGAACACGCGCATTGCCGTAGGCTTCCGGTCGCAGACTGATGATATCGCTCTTCGGAACACCTGCTTCATCCAGATCGCGCAGTGTCGCCGCGACCTGCCCGGGCGGCACATCAAGGGAAACTTCAGAGACAGTCACCTTGCTGCCACGCGTTGTCTCCAGAATAACGCCCACGCCGTCATCAGCGATGCGTGCCGTCACGCCGGTCCGTGCGCTTTCGGCGTTCACCGCATCTACCAGCGGCCCCGGGACATCGCGTGCGACATCTGCTGAAATTTCAACCGCTCCCGCAGGCCCTTCCAATCGCATCGAAAACGGCTTGGGCTGTCGGCTCGAATTCGGCTCGAAATACATACCACCTTCCGAGGCCCAGCTCTCGTTCGCGGCGGCCAAAGATGGGCGTAGGGATGTGATCAGATTGTCAATCGCATCAAACGCCGAGATCGTGCCCGCTTCCGTCTTCACTGCGCCAAAGACCTCCGCACCGTGCAGGCTCACCTGCTGGTTCAGGGTCTCCGAAAGTTTAAGGACGCTATGGCCCTCATCCCCAACATAGGTGATCTTTCCATCCACCTCTCTGAAAGCCTCAGAACCGAAACCGGAAAAAAGTGGCTGCCCCAGCGAGTCACGCCGGTTGGCCGTTTCGATCATCGCCTCCCTCAGCGCTTCTGCCTTGGCTCGCAAGCCTGCGTAGCCTTCGGCGGGGAGCGTGTCATTGGCGGCCTGCAGCGCGATTTCCTGCATTTGCTGCATGATGTCATTGGCCGCACCCATCGCCTGATCGGTCAGCGCAAGTCGGTTCGCGGCTTCCTCGGCATTGGCCTGAAACATATCCATCGCCGCGCGCTGCTCGCCCAGCGCGGACAATTGCGCGGCCCGCAGCGGGTCAGCCGATGGTCTGGGATCGTTCTTGCCCGAAGAGATCTGCCCCTGCAAATCCGCCACATCGCCCTGAAGACGGCTGAAAGACCGGATCGCAAGATCGCCAAAATAGGATGTTCCAATTGTCATATCAGCCTCACATTGCGTTCAGAAGTGTATCGAACAGGCGCGACGCGGCGGAGAGCACCTGAGCGTTGGCCTGATAGGCCTGTTGTTGTTCCAATAGTCGGGCCGCCTCGCGATCCAGATCGACCTCGCCTTGTTCCGACCAAACCCGCATCGCCGCTTCCTGTGCCGCCCCGGCCACGTCGACCCGCGAATTCGCAGCAGCGACCTGGGCGCCCTTCTCGCTTTGCAATGCGGACAGAATATCGGCGAAGCCGCCCTTGCCTGTTGCGGTATTTGCCGTGCGCAAAGCAGTCAGCGCATCCAGATTCCGGCTATCGCCGCGCCCTGCCGTGTTCGGCGACAATCTGAAGACATCGCCCGAAGCAAACTGGCCCGAGATCGAAAACTCTACACCGCCAATCGTCGCCTTGCCTTGCGAGTCGAGGATACTGCTGCCGATCCGGTCACCTGTTGCACTGTCATAGAGCCCCACTTCACCGGTTTCCGCATTCTCCACCCGCGCTTCCACAGCGGGAACTGCGGTGTTTCGTGGCCCATCCAGCATGGTCCCCGTCAATCGCAACGCACCCTGCCCTTGCATGACGACAATCAGATCTTCATTCGGCAGATTGCTCAGCGTCACCCGATCCGCCGCATGTGCTGCGACGTTCACGGTCATATCCAGACGACGCCCGTCAGTGGCGCGCACGGTCAATGCCCCGGCTGCCGCGCTGATCGTCGCGTCGCGTGTTGTCATACCGGCGGCATCCGCCCCCGCCTGAGCTGCAATCCCGACTGCGCCAACGTCACTGGCAAAAGACAGCTCCAGCCGTCCGCCCTTGACTGTCGCCGCTCCTGGAAACCCTGCGCCTGTCGTCACCCCCGCACCGCTCAGCGTGACATCGTAATCCGTGCCATTCACTGTGACATTAAAGCTGGCCGGCAGATTGGCCGGATCATACGGCTGGCCGGTCAGCGTGGTCTCAGCACCTGAACCCAGACCAAACAGATCCCGCCCCGGTGTCCCGAGCGGACTTCTCAGCACCGCTCCGTCACCTGTGCCCCCCCCATTGACGGTGACCTGCAACTGATTGTTGGCATCAAAACTTGCGCTCAAGCGCCCCTCTTCAGGGCCAGAGACCTGCACCGCTCCATTCGCCATGGTCAGCACATAGACCTCCTCGCCCAGCATCACGCTGGTCGAGACACCGTCGGCAGGCAGAGTTGCCACGGCCGCGCCACTCATCGCAGGCTGGACAAGCCCCTCCCGCAACGCACCCGCAGCGGTCAGAGCGGCCCCCATCGCACTGGTATCCGCCATCGGGGCCGAGAAGGTCTGTCCTTCGAAGTCGATGGACACAGTCGCTCCCGGCCCTGCGCCTTCCAGCCCACTGGCGCTCACATCGGCGCCGTCAAGCGCCGCATCCAGCGCGAAACGGACAGTCTGTACGCTTCCGGCCGCACTTGCTGTTCGGGTCATCAGGCCACCCAGCTCGGGGTCTTTCGCCGAAACATAGGACACCCCGTCAGCAATCACCCCAAGGCTCGTCTCCGATGCCAGCTGCACCTGCCCGGCCACCCGCAGGCTCTCCCCCGTGCTGAGGGTGTTTGACACACCAATCGCCGTGCCGTTGCGGTCCACCGCTTGGGCGTCGATGCTGCCGCCCGCACCGTGCATCACGTCGCGCAGTTCGATTGTCTCACCTGTTGCGTGGGTCAGCATAAGCCGCGTGCCGTCGCCCGAAAGCCCCGCCGTGACGCCCGTGGCCGCCGATTTCGCGTTCACAGCCTGCGCCAGCGCATCAAGCCGCCCGCCGACCACCTGCGCGTTAAACAGCACAGGCTCGGTATTCTGCCCCACCAAGCGAAACGAAATTGCCCCGTCTGTCACATTGGACAGCATCACATCGGTGCGTGCGGTCACATCCGTTCCGTCAAGAGCGTTAGACAGCAGTGCCGCCGCCTGCCGTGCAGAGCCGCCTTCAGGGACCGTAACATTGGTCGCCACCCCGAATGCATCACTGACCACGACCGAATAGGCACCTGCCGCGGGTGCCGGTGCAGTGCCTGTCCAGACCACAGGATCAACCGCGCCGAAGCGGATCACATCCGGCCCTTCGCTAATCGCCCGCGAGATATTCAAACCACGATACCCGTCGGTGCCACTGATCGACAGCTGGCTCGGGTCGTATGTCGCCCCCGGCCAGAATCCATTGGCCTCCGTCAAAAGCGCCGCCGCAGCCGCCGCATCCATCATCGGGCCAGAAATCTGCACACCTTCCCGGGTAAAGATCTGGATCGACCCATCTGCAGGCACGGGGGCTGTCTGCACGCCGCTGACATTGAAATTCGTGCCGGCAAAGCTTCCATTGGTGGCAAAGCTTCCCTGCCCAAGAGACAATACCAGACCGTTGCCGTCGGCCACCGCAGTGACACCCAGCGCGGCAAGGCTGTCACCCTCTGTGGACAACAGGTTTCCTGCATTCAGCGCATCCGCCAACTCCGTCAGCGTCGCGGCACCGCTTGCGCTCAAATCAAACTGATGTGTCTCCGTCCCGATCTGGAACGTGAGATCCGTAGCCCGCGCACCTGCCGTGGGGTCAGCTTGCGCAAAACTCAATGTCGCCTGTTCGCCCACGGCGGCAAACCGGGCTTCCGTCGTTCCGGCGGGGAGGTATCCGACAACCCCGCTCTTGAGGAGATCGACCGCATCTGCCGCGCCCTCACCAAAACCCGTGAAATCCCCAATGGCTGTCAACGCAGGCGGATCATAGGGCAAGGCCGTCATCCGCGCGGCACCACTGCCCGTGTTGGTGGCGCTTGCCGTCACCAGACTTGCAGCCGCCGCCGCTATCTGCTCGGGCGCATCCAGTGCCCAACGCATATTGCGTGCCTCAGTATCGGTATGCCGAACCACAAAACGGTCCCCGTCTCGCGCTGTCCCCGAAAGCGTCATCCTGACACCTCCGAACTGCAGCACATCAGCCGCTTCGGCCAAAAGCGCGCCGTTCGCATCCGTTGCCTGCCAGACACCACGCACCTCATCCCGCACCAGCGTTATGTCGCCAAGCGCAGCAGCCTGCTCGGGATCAAGCGTTTCTATAAACACCTGCGAACTGCCCCGGTTCGTCATAATCGGCACCGCGCGCCACCCGTCGAGGGAAAACATCTCCTCCCCCGCCTGCCCATTGAGGTCGAGCCCCTGCGCATGAACGAAATTCATGTCGTTCACCAACCGCCGCGCCAAAGCATCGAACTGCGCGCCCGTGTCCCGCACCGCGTCAATCGCGCGGGCAAGGCCTTCCATGACGCCACCAGTGATCTGCGTGCTGCGCGTAATTGTTCCGTCCCGGTTGAGCAGCAATTGCATCGCGCCATCTGTATTCACTTCAATCTGCGCAAACTCTCCACGCTCCACCAAGAGCGGCCCGCCTTCCAGATCACCCAGAGTCACCCTTGCGGTATTCCGGTCATCGTAATTCACACGGATCGCAATCATCTCACCGATCTTGTTGATCAGCCTGTCACGTTCGTCGAACAGTGCGTTTTGCGTGCCAAGGACATCTGGCGTATCAATAATCCGTTCATTGAGCTCAGCCAGATCACCCAACCAGCCCG
>JAEPMR010000073.1 GCA_017643845.1 Marivivens sp.
ACCCCCACCGTTTGCAACGCCATCGAAGTGGCGCAAGGCAAACGCGGCTTTGATCGGTTCACCCGTGGCACCGTGCAGTGCTCCGCCCCGCAGGAGGGCGCAATTGTCGGCTATGCACGCACCGCGCAAATCTCTGCCGTCGCACCCCCGACCGAGGCACCCGAGGTGATCCGCGCCCGCCGCATGGACTATTACCGCCACATGGCTTCCGGCCCCCGCCCCGCACTCGCGGTGATCGAGGATCTCGACGGGGCAGATGCCGTTGGCGCCTTCTGGGGCGAAATCAACACCACCGTGCACAAGGGCTTCGGCCTGACAGGTGCGCTGACCAACGGCGTGATGCGCGATCTCGGCGATCTGCCCGAGGGCTTCCCGGTCATCGCGGGGTCGGTCGGCCCGAGCCACGCGTTCGTCCATGTGCGCAGCATCGCCGCCCCCGTGACCGTCTTTGGAATGACCGTCACCGACGGCGATCTGGTGCACGCCGACCGCCACGGCGCATTGGTGATCCCGCCAGAGGTGATCCCCGCCCTCACCACCGCCATCGGCAAGCTGCTGGACACCGAAAAGATCGTGCTCGACGCCGCCCGCGCCGAAGGCTTTGACTTCGCGGCATTCGAAGAGGCATGGACCGCCTTTGAGAAGGCGCGGACGTAACGCAACATAGCCAGACCGCGGGATGGCGACAGACAGACAAAAGTCAACGCAAGGCACCGGATGGCTACGGTCAGTCGCACCGCCGCCCGTAGTCGCCACTTAATCCCGCCACATCCGCGAAACTCCAATCCCCTCACCAAACCCACCAAAGCGGCTGGCCGGGGGGCGGCCATCCGCTGCCCGGGCCGCTCGCGCGGCTGTTCCGGATGGGACAAACACAGCCAGACCGCGGGATGGCGAACGCCAGCCGGTCAAAAGCACTTTATCCCGCCACGCCCGAATGACCTCTGGACAATTCCCTAACATCACAAAATCGCCAGCCCGTGCGGGCGGTCTGGCGATGGGTCGACACCTGCGGTGCTATTCGACCCACAGCCCGCTTCAATCAGACCCCATTAACTTCCCCTAACCCGACGTTCATCTTTCTGCAGGTGCGATATGCATGGGATGTGCATGGATTGTGCATCAGTTGTGCCCCGCCGGTTTTCCGCGCCTTTTCGCACCCGCAGCGCGGCTCCGCCCCTTGCGGCCCGTCGTTTGCCGCTCTACATCTTGGGGCAAGATCAGGAGACCCCAATGGCGATGCAAGCGCAGGAAATCGAAGACCTCATCCGCGACAGTTTCCCGGATGCGAAAATCACCATCACCGACCTCGCGGGCGACGGGAACCACTACGCCGCCGAGGTCATCGACGAAAGCTTCCGCGGCCAGAACCGCGTGCAGCAACAGCGCGCGGTCTATGCCGCGCTCAAGGGCAAGATGGACGGGTCGCAAGGCGAATTGCACGCCCTCGCCCTTACAACCAAAGCCCCGGAATAAAAGGATATTTCAGCCATGAGCGCTCAGGACCAGATCAAGGAAACCGTCACCAGCAACGATGTCGTGCTGTTCATGAAAGGCACGAAATCCATGCCCCAGTGCGGCTTCTCCAGCCGCGTTGCGGGCGTGCTGAATTTCATGGGCGTCGAATATGCCGATGTGAATGTGCTGGCCGACGAGGAAATCCGTCAGGGCATCAAGGACTATTCCGATTGGCCCACCATCCCGCAACTCTACGTTAAGGGAGAATTCATCGGCGGCTGCGATATTATCACCGAGATGACCCTCTCCGGCGAGCTCGACCAGCTGTTCGAGTCCAACGGCGTCACCTACGACAAAGACGCCGCAGACAAGATTCGCGAAGCAAACGCCTGATCATATGCATCGCTAACTGCTTGTTAACGATTGCCGCGTTAAAAGAGGGTTAATTCCCTGTTGCGCGACCATAAAAAAACCCGGCTCCTGGCCGGGTTTTTTCGTTGAATATCAGGCGTTCAGCTCACCGCGCCATCCTCCAGCGCTTCCGCCATCGCCTCCGCCCGCGCCGCAAGCTCGGCCATCATCTCGGTCACATGCGGCGGGATCACTGGCACCTCGACCGTTTCGCCAGCCTTGGCCTCCAGCCCCTTCACCTTGTCCTGTAGCGCCGCCATCTTGTCGGCCAGCATTAGCCCCGCCATCAACAGCATCCGGCTCTCCGGCAGCCGCCCCACCTGTGCGGTCAGGGCACTCGCCTCGGTATCCAGCATCGCGGCGGCAGTGGTCAGATAGGCTTCCTCACCATCCTGACAGGCCACCTCGAAAACTCGCCCACCGATCGAAATCTCCACCTGCGGCATCACACATCCTCCTCGACGACGGTCTTCAGCTCCGCCAGCACTGCGCCGATCTCCGCCGCATCCGCGGCCTGCATCGCACGCAGCCCGTCCAGCTCGGCCTTCATCGCCCGATTGACCAGCTCCGGCTCGGCCACACCCTCTTCAATCGCATCTCGTAGCTTCGAAACCATGTTTTCCAGCTCGGCATTCGCCTGCCGCAGCCCCGCCAGATCCATCTCCAGCCCAGCATTCGCCGTACGCGCCGCATCCAGATCTTTTTCCAGTTTCACGATCTTACTGTCCTGCCGCTCTTTCAGCGCCTTTACCCGCTCTTCGAGCTGGGCGGTCACCGTCCGCTCTTCGGCCAGCTTCTGCTCCAGTTCAGCCACGCCCGGGCCGTCACGCCCCGCAGTTTCAGCCTCCGCCTTCTGCCGACGCTCGATCTGGTAACGGATACGATCAAGCGCCCCCGCAATCCGCGTCTCGAAATCGCTGATATCGGTCATCTGCCCGCTCCTGTTGTCAGGGCCTTGCGCACCCCGTCGCGCGAATCGCGCCCTTTTGCCGAAAGCCTATGGCAAAGCCCGCGTTGCGGCAAATATCCTCGCTTTATGCTCAGGGACTTACGCGCCGCGCTTGCACTATGCCCGCACCCTGCTATGACCCACCTGAACCAAAACTTGGCACTAAATGAGGACCACACCCTTGGATATCGCTGCCCTGCGCTCCGCGCACCCCGAGCACTGGATGAAAGCCGCCGCCATCCGCACTCTCACTCTCGACGCCGTCGCCGCAGCCAATTCCGGTCACTCCGGCATGCCGATGGGCATGGCAGACGTAGCAACCGTCCTCTTTGAAAAGCACCTGCGCTTCGACCCCAAAGCCCCCAACTGGCCGGATCGGGACCGTTTCGTCCTCTCCGCCGGTCACGGCTCCATGCTTCTCTACTCCCTCCTCTATCTAACCGGATACGAGGACATGACTCTCGAAGAAATCAAGAATTTCCGCCAATGGGGCGCCCGCACCGCAGGCCATCCCGAATACGGCCACGCCTCCGGGATCGAGACCACCACCGGCCCGCTCGGACAGGGCATCGCCAATTCCGTCGGCTTCGCAATCGCCGAGGAAATCCAGCGCGCACGGTATGGCACGAAAATCGTTAACCATCGCACCTATGTTATCGCCGGCGACGGCTGCCTGATGGAAGGCGTCAGCCAAGAGGCCATCGGCCTTGCCGGTATGCAGCAACTGGGGAACCTCATCGTTTTCTTCGATAACAACAACATCACCATCGACGGCACTGTCGATATGTCGGATCGCACCGATCAGGTTGCGCGGTTTGAAGCCTCTGGCTGGCACGTCCAGTCCATCGACGGCCACGATCCCGTCGCGATTGATGCCGCGATCACCGCCGCGCAAAACGACCCGCGCCCCTCGATGATCGCTTGCAAGACCCATATCGCCCTTGGCCACGCCGCACAGGACACCTCCAAAGGCCACGGCGCCCTGACAGACGCAGGCCAGCTCGCCGCCGCGAAAGAGGTCTATGGCTGGACCACCGCTCCTTTCGAAGTGCCCGCTGACATCAAATCCCAGTGGGAGGCCATGGGCGCACGCGGCGCAACCGCCCGCGCAGAGTGGGAAGCAGAATTCGGCAAGCTTTCCGCGAACCGTCAGGCTGAGTTCAATCGGGCCTATGCCGGAGAGGCCCCCAAGCGCCTTGCCTCGGTCATTCGCGCCCTGAAAAAGCAAAACAGCGAAGCCCAGCCCAAGGTCGCGACGCGCAAATCCTCGGAAATGGTGCTCGAAGTCGTCAACCCGGTCATGCAGGAAACAATCGGCGGTTCTGCCGACCTCACCGGCTCCAACAATACCAAGACCGGCGATCTGGGCATTTTCACCCCCGATAACCGCAAGGGCCGCTATATCCACTACGGAATCCGCGAACACGGCATGGCCGCCGCGATGAACGGCATGGCCCTGCACGGTGGCGCCCGCCCATACGGCGGTACCTTCATGTGCTTCACTGACTACGCCCGTGGGTCCATGCGCCTCTCCGCGCTCATGGGCGTGCCGGTTGTCTATGTGATGACCCACGACTCAATCGGTCTTGGCGAAGATGGACCGACGCACCAGCCCGTCGAACATCTCGCGCTTCTGCGCGCCACGCCGAACACGCTGGTGTTCCGCCCCGCCGACACCGTAGAAACCGCCGAAGCATGGGAAGTCGCGCTCCAGCAGACATCCACACCATCGGTTCTCGCGCTCAGCCGTCAGAATCTCCCGACCGTGCGGAGCGAACACAAGAACAACAACCTTGTGTCCAAGGGCGCCTATGTTCTGGCCGAGGCCGAAGGCAAGCGTCAGGTCATCCTGATCGCAACCGGCTCCGAAGTCTCCATCGCCCTCGCAGCCCGCGAGAAGCTTCAGGCAGAGGGCATCGGAACCCGCGTTGTCTCCATGCCCTGTATGGAGCTTTTCGCCCAGCAGGACGAAAAGTATCGCAAACGCATCCTCCCCGGCGGCGCGGTCCGCATCGGGATCGAGGCCGCCGTTCAGCAGGGCTGGGATCGCTGGCTTCTGGGCGAGCGCGGTCGCGAAGCGAAGGCGGCATTCATCGGCATGGACAGCTTCGGCGCATCCGCCCCCGACACAGTTCTCTATGAGAAATTCAGCATCACAGCCGACGCCGCAGCGACCAAAGCCAAAGAGCTGCTCGGTCTCTAAGGTGTCACTCAACAAATTGAAAAGGCTCGGTTTAATCCGAGCCTTTTTTATTTCTCGGTTGTAAATCTCGCCATGGCCGGTGCAATTCCACGGGTCACCACCGGGATCAACAGCAGGCCCAGAGCAAGCCCCAGCACGCCATCAGCGGTCGCGGTTGTCGCCCACGCCGCCGCGCCCGAGGCCGCCTCCGGCACCGCATGGGCAACTGCTTCGGCAAGGTGATGGATCGTCTCATAGGGCCACACCCACAGATGCGTCACCTCCAGACCGTGCACCACGATCGAGCCACCGACCCACAACATCGCCAATGTCCCAATTGTGGAAAGAGCCTTCATCACTTTCGGCATCCCCTTAACCAGACCGCGCCCCAGCGCCCGCCCTGCCCGCGTCCGACTTGTCGCCGCCACATAGAGGCCGACATCATCCATCTTCACGATCAGCGCCACAGAGCCATAGACCGCAGCCGTTATCCCGATCCCCACAACCGCCAGCGTCGCCGCCTCCAGCGCGAATGCCCCCTCCGGGATCGCCGCCATCGCAATTGTCATGATCTCGGCCGACAGGATGAAATCTGTCTTGATCGCGCCGCGCACGCGGGTCTCTTCCAGATGCGCAGGATCTTTGACGTCCATATCCTCCTCTACATGCTTGTCTCTGTGGGGAAACAACACATGGAAGACCTTCTCCGCGCCCTCAAAACACAGATAGCAGCCGCCCAGCATCAATAGCGGCGTAATCAGCCACGGCGCGAAACTGTTCATCAGCAATGCCGCAGGCAGCAGGATTACAAGCTTGTTGAACAGCGATCCCTTGGTGATCTTCCATATAATCGGAAGCTCCCGCTTCGCATCGAACCCGTGGACATATTTCGGCGTCACGGCGGCATCGTCGATCACGACACCTGCCGCCTTGGAACCGGCCTTGGCCGCCATACCCGCGACATCATCAACACTCGCCGCCGCGACTTTCGCAATTGCCGCCACATCATCGAGCAACGCCAGCAGACCGCTCATACCCTGTCCTCCTGAGTCGTTTTTCTACCTCTACCCCAGCCCCCGCCTTTCGCAACCCCCCGCTCTGGGAGCGTTGTTGGCGCAACCGTTAGCGCTCACCTGCGACACCCTCGCACCTTTACCGCTAACATATTGCAGCGCTTGCACTTTTTTCTTTCCCGATGGGTCCACAGCCGCTACGGACCCCTCAAATGACGGTTTCTCGGAAGGATACACCCATGACGGTAACAGTCGGCATCAACGGGTTCGGCCGGATCGGACGCTGCACCCTCGCCCACATCGCCGAAAGCGGACGCAATGATGTGCAGGTGGTCAAGATCAACGCCACCGGCCCTGTTGAGACCAACGCACACCTTCTGAAATACGACAGCGTTCACGGCCGCTTTGCCGGAAACGTCACCGTCCGCGACGGCAATCTCGACCTCGGTCGCGGCCCGATCGAGATGATGTCCACCTACAACCCCGAAGAGCTTGATTGGTCCGGCGTTGATGTCGTTCTGGAATGCACCGGAAAATTCAACGACGGCACCAAATCCGCCATCCACCTCGACCGTGGCGCGAAAAAGGTTCTGATTTCCGCCCCTGCCAAGAACGTCCAGCGCACCGTGGTCTATGGCGTCAACCACCGCCAGCTGCTCGCGGATGATCGCATGGTCTCCAACGGCTCCTGCACCACCAACTGCCTCGCACCTCTGGCGAAAGTGCTCAACGATACGGTCGGCATCGAAAGCGGGATCATGACCACGATCCACAGCTACACCGGCGATCAGCCCACCCTCGACCGTCGCCATAACGATCTCTACCGCGCCCGCGCTGCTGCTATGGCGATGATCCCCACCTCCACAGGTGCGGCCAAGGCGCTCGGAGAAGTTCTCCCCGAATTGGCAGGCAAGCTCGACGGCACCGCCATGCGCGTGCCCACCCCGAATGTCTCGGCCGTTGACCTGACCTTCGTGGCCGGCAAGGACACATCCGTCACCGAAATCAATGACATCGTCCGCGAAGCCGCCGAAGGCTACATGGGCATGGTCATGTCCTATGACCCCGAGCCGAAGGTCTCCATCGACTTCAACCACACCGTTGAGTCCAGCATCTTCGCTCCCGACCAGACCAAAGTCGTCGGCCGCACCGTGCGGGTTCTGGCTTGGTATGACAATGAATGGGGCTTCTCGGCACGCATGGCCGACGTCGCCGCCGCGATGGGCCGCCTGCTCCACTGAGGGCACGCGGACTGACCTCGAAAATCAGCCTGTCCTTTCATCAAGGGGCAGGCTATTTTTCTTTTATGAACCGGCTTCACACCTTCCCGCGATGACAAATCGCATTGCTGTCATCCTTTTGGCAATTCTGACGCTGGCGATTGCCCTCGATCTGTACACTCAGTCCGGTGTGACCCTCTTCGCGCTCCGAAAGTTTCTCTCGCTCATCAACTCCCTCGCCGTCTGGCGCTGATGCCGCGTCTGCGAAATCGCCTGTTGACGTTAGCGCTAAAATCGCGATGTTAGCGCCAACAATCCAATATTCAATCGTCCGCCTTCGGAGAGAAGAGACATGACCGTCAAAGTAGCTATCAATGGGTTTGGCCGCATCGGCCGCAACGTGCTCCGCGCCATCGTCGAATCCGGCCGCACCGACATCGAGGTCGTGGCGATCAACGATCTCGGCCCCGTTGAAACCAACGCCCACCTGATCCGCTTTGACTCCGTCCATGGCCGCTTCCCTGGTGAGGTCACAACCACCGAAACCACAATCGACGTGGGCCGTGGCCCGATCGAGGTTACAGCAATCCGCAATCCGGCCGAGCTGCCGTGGGATGGCGTGGATATCGCGCTCGAATGCACGGGCATCTTCACCGACCGCGAGAAAGCCGCCATTCACCTCGAAAACGGCTCAAAGCGCGTGCTTGTCTCGGCTCCGTCCAAGGGCGCAGACAAGACAATCGTTTACGGCGTAAACCACGACAGCCTGACCGCTGATGACCTTGTGGTGTCCAATGCCTCCTGCACCACCAACTGTCTCGCCCCTGTCGCAAAAGTCCTTCACGACGCGATAGGAATTGAGAAAGGTTTTATGACCACAATCCATAGCTACACGGGCGACCAGCCGACCTTGGACACCATGCACAAGGATCTCTACCGCGCCCGCGCCGCAGCAATGTCGATGATCCCGACATCCACCGGCGCAGCGAAGGCGGTCGGTCTGGTTCTTCCGTCGTTGAACGGCAAACTGGATGGTGTGGCCATCCGTGTCCCGACGCCGAATGTTTCGGTGGTTGACCTCACATTCACCGCCGCCCGTGCGACGACGGTTGAAGAAATCAATGATGCCATTCGCGCCGCAGCGAGTGGCCCGCTTAAAGGTGTGCTGGGCGCAACAGATCAGCCGAATGTCTCCATCGACTTCAACCATGATCCGCACAGCTCCACTTTCGCGCTTGACCAGACCAAAGTCATGGACGGCACCATGTGCCGGATCCTCAGCTGGTATGACAATGAATGGGGCTTCTCGAACCGCATGGCCGACACTGCCGTTGCCATGGGCAAACTGATCTGATCGCCCCGCACAGGACGCAACAAAGGCCGCCCCTGGGCGGCCTTTTCCGTTTGAACAGTCTGATGATTACTTGAGCTTTTCCTGCAATGCAGCCTTGACGGACGGCGGAACAAACTTCGTCACATCACCGCCCAAGCGACTGATTTCCTTCACAAGTTTCGATGCAATCGCCTGGTTTTTGGCATCGGCCATCAGGAAGACGGTTTCAATACTGTCGTCCATCGCCCGGTTCATCCCGACCATCTGGAACTCGTATTCGAAATCGGCCACTGCCCGCAGCCCACGAATGATGACAGTCGCATTCACATCACGCGCGCAATCGATCAGAAGGTTCTCGAACGGATGAACAACGACCTCCGTTCCATGGACCGCCCCGAGCGGCACACACTCGGCCCCTATCATCGCCACCCGTTCTTCCAATGAAAAGAGTGGCCCCTTGTCACGATTGATCGCCACGCCGATCACAAGCCGATCAACCAATGAGCACGCTCGACGAATAATATCGATATGCCCTTCGGTGACCGGGTCAAAAGTCCCCGGATAGAGTCCGATGCGCATTGGTGTCGTCCTTTCCGTCGGTCGTGTCGCGCGCACGCAACTATATCACCCGCCGAAATGCAAGGGCGCTTAATGCCCCATGATCATGCCCTGAAGCGCATCCTTTTCCATCGACAGCTCCGAAAGCCGTGCCTTGACCACGTCACCGATGGAGATCAGACCAACCATCTTCCCATCCGCCATCACAGGCAGGTGGCGAAACCGCCCCTCGGTCATCAGTTCGAGCACGCGATCCGCTGAATCCTCTTCGGTGCAGGTCGTCAGGTTCGATGTCATGTAATCCTGAACCAGATCCGTCAGACAGGCCGCGCCACGGTTGCCCAACTCCCGCACAACATCCCGCTCCGATAATATCCCCAAAGGCACGCCCGCTTCCTTCGCCACAACCACCGCACCGATTTTCTTTTCACACAACAATGCGACAGCCTCCGAGAGGGCCGCATCCGGCTGGATCGTAAGAATTTCAGCAATTGGTTTGGCTTTCAGGATCTGTTTGACGAGCATATTCGGATCTCCTTTTGGTCCTCACTCTCAGCGTCCTCTCCGGACGGTGCTGTGTCAAGTGACCTGTGCCTCCAATCGCATGACTTCACTTCGAATTTCCCGCTGCAACAATGCTGCGATCCGGCTCAATCTCTCAGAACGCCTATCCGCAGCATGACGGACAAGGTAAAACGCCCGTGTCAGGGAGATCTCATGTGTCAGCGTGCGAACCAGTTCGGGCGCGAATGGCAATGCAAAATCATGAACAAACCCGATCCCACCCTGCCGCAGCATTTGCAACTGAACAGCGACGGAATTCGATGCCATCTGAACCGTGCCAGCACCAAGTTCACCCAGATAATCCAATTCACTGTCGAAAATCATATCGGGGATATACCCCACGATGGTCCGCGCTTTCAGATCGGCCTTCGTCTTCGGGCTGTCCTGATCGTCGCGCATCGCGAGATGCAATCGATAGTCCGTGATTTTCTGCACAAGCAAGCGCCCCGCCTGCGGCGGGCTGACCGTTATCGCCATATCCGCCTCCCGCTTTGACAGATTGACGACCCGGGGCAGCGCAAGGACTTGCAACTCAAGTTCGGGATTGTCCGCACGTATACGCGCACATACCTGCGGCAGCAGAAAGTTCGCGCACCCGTCCGGCGCGCCAATCCGTATCTGCCCGCGCAGCCCGCCTCCTTGTCGCTGCCCCTCATCGAACGCCAGCGACAGAACCTCCTCAGCCCCTATCGCTCTCTCAAAGACACGCTGCCCGAATTCGGTCATCGTGTAGCCGGTCGGCGACTTCACGAACAACGCGCCGCCGACACTCTCCTCCAGTCGGGCAACCCGCCGCCCCACCGTCGCCGCATCCATTTTCAAAACCGGCGCGGCCCGAGAGAGGCTCTCCCCCCGAGCCACCGCCAAAAACACCCGCACATCATCCCAGTTCACAGCGTCGAACCTTTGCATTAATGCAAAATTAGTTTTCGATATTTCCGCTTTTTCCAGCGAAAACGCAAGACTACCCTAGCGGGGACATGAGATTCAAACAGGGGGCTGACCCATGGAAGAGCTAACACATTTCATCAACGGAAAGCGCGTTGCCGGAAAATCCGGTAGATTTTCCGACGTATTCAATCCGGCCACAGGTGAGGTTCAGGCCCGCGTGCCGCTAGCAACGCCCGAGGAACTGAACGCCGCTGTTGCCGATGCTGCACAAGCCCAGCGGGAATGGGGCGCAACAAACCCACAGCGTCGCGCACGCGTCATGATGAAATTCGGCCAACTCATCAATGAAAACATGGACAAGCTGGCAGAATGTGTCAGCCGTGAGCATGGAAAAACCCTTCCCGACGCGCGTGGCGACGTGCAGCGCGGCCTTGAGGTGGTCGAGGTCTGCATGGGCGCACCACATATGCTCAAAGGCGAATTCACCGATAATGGCGGACCGGGAATTGATCTCTATTCCCTGCGCCAGCCTCTTGGCGTGGTTGCCGGCATCACCCCCTTCAACTTCCCCGCGATGATTCCTCTGTGGAAGATGGCACCGGCACTCGTATCGGGAAATGCGATGATCCTGAAACCGTCTGAGCGTACCCCGTCCACGTCCATCATGCTTGCCGAATTGCTACAGGAGGCAGGCCTGCCCGATGGTGTTTTGCAGGTGGTGAACGGAGACAAGGACGCGGTCGACGCGATCCTCGACAACGATACGATTCAGGCTGTGGGTTTTGTCGGTTCAACGCCAATCGCCCAATACATCTATGGCCGCGCCGCAACGAACGGAAAACGCGCCCAGTGCTTCGGTGGTGCCAAAAACCACATGATTATCATGCCGGACGCTGATCTGGACAAGGCTGCGGATGCTTTGGTCGGCGCGGGTTATGGTGCAGCCGGCGAGCGCTG
>JAEPMR010000074.1 GCA_017643845.1 Marivivens sp.
GATCCGGGTGTCGACATCTACCGTTTGCGCAAGTTCCAGCGTTCCAACCAGAACACCTGCATCAACCAGCGTCCGCTGGTGAAAGTGGGTGACACAGTTGGCAAGGACGAGGTGATTGCAGACGGTCCGTCCACCGATATGGGTGAACTGGCGCTCGGCAAGAACGTCGTCGTCGCCTTCATGCCTTGGAACGGCTACAACTACGAAGACTCGATCCTGATCTCCGAGCGTATCGTGCGGGACGACGTGTTTACCTCGGTTCACATCGAAGAGTTTGAAGTCGCGGCACGTGACACCAAGCTCGGGCCGGAAGAGATCACGCGCGATATTCCGAACGTTGGTGAAGAGGCTCTGCGGAACCTCGACGAAGCCGGCATCGTGTATATCGGTGCGGAAGTCGGACCTGGTGACATCCTTGTCGGTAAGATCACGCCGAAGGGCGAGAGCCCGATGACCCCGGAAGAAAAGCTGCTGCGCGCCATCTTTGGCGAAAAGGCATCTGACGTACGGGATACATCGCTGCGCTTGCCGCCGGGTGACTTCGGCACGATCGTGGAAGTGCGTGTCTTTAACCGCCATGGTGTGGAAAAAGACGAACGTGCGCTTCAGATCGAGCGTGAAGAGGTTGAGCGTCTGGGCCGTGACCGTGATGACGAGCTCGCGATTCTCGAGCGGAACATCTATGCACGTCTGAAGTCGATGATCCTCGGCAAAGTTGCTGTTAAGGGGCCGAAAGGCATCAAGGCAAATTCCGAGATCACTGAGGAACTTCTTTCTGAATTGAGCCGCGGCCAGTGGTGGCAGCTTGCGCTGAAAGAAGAGCAGGACGCACAGCACGTTGAAGCCCTGAACGAGCAGTACGAGGCGCAGAAGAAGCAACTCGATGCCCGTTTCGAGGATAAGGTCGAAAAAGTCCGCCGTGGTGACGATCTGCCGCCGGGTGTGATGAAGATGGTCAAAGTCTTCGTTGCGGTGAAGCGCAAGCTTCAGCCGGGTGACAAAATGGCCGGTCGTCACGGGAACAAAGGTGTTATCTCCAAGGTCGTACCGATGGAAGATATGCCGTTCCTCGCAGACGGTACGCCTGTCGACTTCGTTCTGAACCCGTTGGGTGTGCCTTCGCGTATGAACGTTGGGCAGATTCTTGAAACACATATGGGCTGGGCATCGCGCGGCTTGGGTGTGCAGATTGACGAAGCTCTTCAGGAGTACCGTCGCTCCGGTGATCTGACGCCGGTTCGCGATGCTATGAAAATCGCCTATGGCGATAACGTCTATGACGAAGGCATCGCGCCGATGGACGAGGGCCAGTTGATCGAAGCCGCAGGCAACGTGACGCGTGGTGTTCCGATTGCTACGCCGGTCTTTGACGGTGCCAAAGAGGGAGACGTGAACGATGCGCTGGTTCGTGCTGGGTTCTCCGAATCCGGTCAGTCGGTTCTCTTTGACGGTCGTACCGGTGAGCAGTTTGCCCGCCCTGTGACTGTTGGCATCAAGTACCTGCTGAAGTTGCACCATCTTGTCGACGACAAGATCCACGCGCGTTCAACCGGACCGTACAGCCTCGTCACCCAGCAGCCGCTTGGTGGTAAAGCACAGTTCGGTGGTCAGCGCTTTGGTGAGATGGAAGTTTGGGCCCTCGAAGCCTACGGCGCGGCTTACACCTTGCAGGAAATGCTGACGGTGAAGTCGGATGACGTCGCAGGCCGGACCAAGGTCTATGAATCGATCGTCAAGGGCGAGGACAATTTCGAAGCCGGCGTGCCGGAGTCGTTTAACGTGCTCGTGAAAGAAGTTCGGGGCCTCGGCCTCAACATGGAACTCCTGGATGCGGAGGATGAGGAGTGAGGCATTTGCCTCACTTCCCCCCTTCCCCTGTTATGTAAGGACGCAAAATGAACCAGGAATTGACCAACAACCCGTTCAACCCGCTCACACCGGCTAAGACCTTTGATGAAATCAAAGTCTCTCTTGCTTCGCCGGAGCGGATCCTTTCGTGGTCTTTCGGTGAAATCAAAAAGCCGGAAACCATCAACTACCGTACTTTCAAGCCGGAGCGCGACGGTCTGTTCTGTGCCCGTATCTTTGGACCGATCAAAGATTACGAATGTCTGTGCGGCAAATATAAGCGCATGAAGTATCGCGGCGTGGTCTGCGAGAAGTGCGGTGTTGAAGTTACGCTTCAGAAAGTGCGCCGCGAGCGCATGGGCCATATCGAATTGGCAGCGCCAGTCGCACATATTTGGTTCCTCAAGTCGCTCCCGAGCCGGATCGGCCTTATGCTGGATATGACCCTGCGTGATCTTGAACGCATTCTCTACTTCGAGAACTACGTCGTGATCGAGCCGGGTTTGACTGATCTTACCTATGGCCAGTTGATGTCAGAGGAGGAATTCCTCGACGCTCAGGACACCTACGGCATGGATGCCTTCACCGCGAATATTGGTGCTGAAGCGATCCGTGAAATGCTGTCGATGATCGACCTGGAAGCAACTGCCGAGCAGCTGCGCGAAGAGCTTAAGGAAGCCACTGGCGAACTGAAGCCCAAGAAAATCATCAAGCGTCTGAAGATCGTAGAGAGCTTCATTGAGTCCGGAAACCGGCCCGAATGGATGATCCTTACGGTCATTCCGGTTATCCCGCCGGAACTGCGCCCGCTGGTGCCCCTGGATGGCGGCCGTTTCGCGACCTCTGATCTGAACGACCTCTATCGTCGGGTGATCAATCGGAACAACCGTCTGAAGCGTCTGATTGAGCTTCGCGCGCCCGACATTATCGTGCGTAACGAAAAGCGGATGTTGCAAGAATCCGTTGATGCGCTGTTCGATAACGGTCGTCGTGGCCGCGTCATCACGGGTGCCAACAAGCGTCCGCTGAAATCGCTTTCTGACATGCTGAAAGGGAAGCAAGGTCGCTTCCGTCAGAACCTTTTGGGTAAGCGCGTCGATTTCTCGGGTCGTTCGGTCATTGTGACCGGTCCGGAGCTTAAGCTGCATCAATGTGGTCTGCCCAAGAAGATGGCGCTCGAGCTTTTCAAGCCATTCATCTATTCGCGTCTGGAAGCCAAAGGCCTGTCCAGCACTGTGAAGCAGGCAAAGAAGCTGGTTGAAAAAGAGCGCCCGGAAGTTTGGGATATTCTCGATGAGGTTATCCGCGAACATCCCGTGCTGCTCAACCGCGCCCCTACGCTCCACCGCTTGGGAATTCAGGCGTTTGAGCCGGTTCTGATTGAAGGTAAGGCGATCCAGCTGCACCCGCTCGTTTGTTCGGCATTTAACGCCGACTTTGACGGTGACCAGATGGCTGTGCACGTGCCGCTCTCGCTGGAAGCCCAGCTGGAAGCGCGCGTCTTGATGATGTCGACGAACAACGTTCTGTCGCCTGCCAACGGCGCGCCGATCATTGTGCCGTCGCAGGATATGATTCTTGGCCTCTACTATACGACAATCATGCGTGAAGGCATGAAGGGCGAGGGCATGTCTTTCTCGAATATCGAGGAAGTCGAGCACGCTCTTGCGGCGGGCGAGGTGCATCTGCACGCCAAGATCAATGCACGGATCAAGCAGGTTGATGATGAAGGAAACGAAATCATCAAGCGCTACGAAACGACCCCCGGTCGTTTGCGTCTAGGAAGCTTGCTGCCGCTGAATACAAAGGCGCCTTTTGACCTCGTTAACCGCCTGCTGCGGAAGAAAGAAGTCCAGCAGGTGATCGACACCGTCTACCGCTACTGTGGTCAGAAAGAGTCCGTGATCTTCTGTGACCAGATCATGACCATGGGCTTCCGTGAAGCATTCCGTGCCGGCATCTCTTTCGGCAAGGATGATATGGTAATCCCAGACTCCAAGTGGACACTGGTCGATGAGACCCGTGATCAGGTCAAGGATTTTGAACAGCAGTATATGGACGGCCTGATTACTCAGGGCGAGAAATATAACAAAGTTGTCGATGCATGGTCGAAGTGTAACGACCGCGTGACCGAAGCCATGATGCAGACGATTTCCGCCGAGCGGAAAGATGAGAACGGTGCCGTTGCGGAGCCGAACTCCGTTTACATGATGGCTCACTCTGGTGCACGGGGTTCTGTCACTCAGATGAAGCAGTTGGGTGGTATGCGTGGCCTTATGGCGAAACCATCGGGCGAGATCATCGAAACGCCGATTATCTCGAACTTTAAGGAAGGCCTGACCGTTCTCGAGTACTTCAACTCGACGCACGGTGCTCGTAAAGGTCTCTCCGATACCGCTCTGAAAACGGCGAACTCAGGTTATCTAACCCGCCGTCTGGTGGATGTTGCTCAGGACTGCATCGTTCGGGAGAAAGATTGCGGAACTGATCTAGCAATCACCGTGGAAGCCGCTGTGAACGACGGTGAAATCGTGTCGTCGCTTGCTGAACGTATCCTTGGCCGCGTGTCTGCTGATGATGTTCTGCGCCCGGGCACTGACGAAGTACTCGTTTCCGCAGGTGATCTGATTGATGAGCGTCGTGCGGATTTGATCGATAACGCGAACGTTGCGAAAATCCGTGTTCGCAGCCCGCTGACCTGTGAGTCGGAAGATGGCGTATGTGCGATGTGCTACGGCCGTGATCTGGCGCGCGGGACAATCGTGAATATCGGCGAGGCTGTTGGTATTATCGCTGCTCAATCGATCGGTGAACCTGGTACACAGCTGACGATGCGGACCTTCCACATCGGTGGTGTTGCACAGGGTGGCCAGCAGTCGTTCCTCGAGGCATCTGCCGCTGGTAAGATCGAGTTCCGTAACGCATCACTTCTGGAAAACGCCGCTGGCGAACAGATCGTGATGGGTCGGAACATGGTCATCGCCATCATGGATGAGGCGGGTGAGGAGCTTTCGCACCATAAGATTGGCTATGGCTCCAAGGTTCTCGTGAAGCAAGGCGCCAAAGTCAGCCGTGGCGACAAGCTGTTCGAATGGGATCCCTACACGCTCCCGATCATTGCTGAGAAGAGTGGTAAGGCACGCTTCGTCGACCTCGTGAACGGTATTGCTGTTCGTGAGGATACTGACGATGCGACGGGCATGACCCAGCGGATCGTGACTGACTGGCGCTCGGTGCCGAAAGGTAACGAACTGAAGCCAGAAATCATCATTGTTGGTGATGATGGCGAGCCCGTTCGCAATGAAGCCGGAAACCCCGTTACCTACCCAATGTCTGTCGACGCCATTCTGTCGATCGAAGATGGTCAGATGGTTGAGGCTGGCGATGTTGTCGCGCGTATTCCTCGCGAAGGCGCGAAGACCAAGGACATCACCGGTGGTCTGCCGCGGGTGGCTGAACTGTTCGAAGCGCGTCGTCCGAAAGATCACGCAATCATCGCTGAGATTGATGGCTACGTGCGTTTCGGTAAGGACTACAAGAACAAGCGCCGCATCGCCATTGAAGCGTCGGATGACAGTGACACGCGTGTTGAATACATGGTCCCTAAAGGCAAGCACATTCCTGTTCAGGAAGGTGATCATGTCCAGAAGGGTGACTACATCATGGACGGCAACCCCGCGCCGCATGACATTCTGTCGATCCTCGGTGTCGAGGCACTCGCGGACTATATGATCAACGAGGTGCAAGACGTTTATCGACTCCAAGGTGTGAAGATCAACGACAAGCACATCGAAGTAATCGTTCGTCAGATGCTCCAAAAGTGGGAGATCATGGACTCCGGTGATACGACCCTGCTCAAAGGCGAGCATGTCGACAAAGCCGAGTTTGACGATGCCAACGCGAAGGCTCTGGCACGTGGCGGGCGCGCAGCAAGTGGCGAGCCGATCCTTCTCGGGATTACAAAGGCATCACTGCAAACGCGGTCGTTTATCTCGGCGGCTTCATTCCAAGAGACCACGCGGGTTCTCACCGAAGCATCGGTTCAAGGCAAGCGCGACAAGCTCATTGGTCTCAAGGAGAACGTCATCGTCGGACGGCTTATCCCAGCGGGAACCGGCGGTGCGACGACGCGCGTGCGCCGGATTGCAGCTGATCGCGACCAGCAGGTTATTGACGTGCGCCGTGAAGAGGCTGAGGCCGCTGCTGCTTTGGCCGCACCTGCGATGGACGACGTCGCTGACGTTGACGTTGGCGGAGATGCAGGCGACGAATAAGTCCTGTAAAAAGTATCAAGAAAAAGGCCCCCAGATGGGGGCCTTTTTTGTTTGTGAATATCAGTAGCGGGGCGCAGGAACTCTTGCTATCGAATGCCATGGTGACTCTTTCCGACAATGCGCGCGGCGCGCTTATTATGATGGCATCCATGACGGCGTTCACCGTCAACGATACCTTTATGAAATCACTTCTGACCGAGTTGCCACTATTCCAAACGATGTTCCTCCGTGGGTGTGCGACGACTGGTTTGCTTATCGTATTGGTATATTTTCTGTCAGCCCTCCCATCCGGCTTGGGGCTGAAAGATCGTTGGTTCTTGATTGCACGAACTGTGATGGAAGTCGCATCCACATGGTTTTTCCTCTCCGCGCTGTTTCATATGCCACTGGCGAATGTCAGCGCGATACTTCAGGCGCTGCCTCTTGCGGTGACATTGGCAAGCGCTGTGTTTCTGTCGGAACCTATCGGCTGGCGCCGTTTAGGAGCGATTACCATCGGGTTCTTCGGAGTCCTTCTAATTGTCCGCCCCGGAACAGAAGGCTTCACAGTCTATTCACTTTATGCCTTGCTTGCTGTCATCTGCGTTACTGTCCGCGATTTGACTGCGCGACAAATGTCGGCGTCGGTGCCGTCGATCGTCGTCGCGCTGGCGGCATCGGTCGGTGTAACGCTTTTTGCTGGATTTGGAGCGATCTCTGTTGAGTGGTCACCTTTAGCTCTTTCAACTGCGTTCAATTTGCTTGGTGCGACTGTGTTCCTCGTCGGCGGGTATATCGCTTCGGTCGCGGCAATGAGAGTCGGCGACGTCGGTTTTGTGGCTCCGTTCCGCTATAGCTCACTGATCGTTGCACTTCTTCTCGGGTGGCTGGTGTTTGGGGAATGGCCGCGACCTGTCACGCTGATAGGCGCAGCTCTGGTGGTAGGGACAGGCATTTTTACGTTTTACCGGGAACGACGGCTGGCAAAGAACCGAGCCAGAATTCCGGCCGTTTGAGCACAATTTATTGTTGAACAGCCCGCGCGCTATTACGATGATCGTGCGTGAACTCGCTGGGAGGGTAAATGCCCGAGCCACACGTACAAGTCTTGCTGCTCTGCCGTTGGTCAGTTCCAGCGAGCCTTGAAGCCTTTGAACATAAATTTTCGTCCATGGATGAACTACGGACGCATCTCTATGCGCCGGAGCGTCTGCGACTTCGGCTCTGGATGTTGCGAAACGTCCTGATCCCTTCGATTCGCTCACAGAATGACGACCGCTTCAAACTCTTGTTGATGCTAGGAGAGCACCTGCCATCGCCTTACCGTGAGGCAGTTCTTGAAAGTGTTAGTAGCGTTCCGCAAATTCGACCAATCTTTGTACCGGAGGGCCAGCCGCATCGCGAACAATGTCGCGAGCTCATGCAACGTTTTCGGGATCCTCGCGCGACCGTCGTTGCAGAGGGGCGGCTTGACGATGACGATGCGTTGGCAACCGATTTCGTTGCCATGGCGCGCTCATATTTTCCAAAACTAAGGCCATTCTTTCGTAATGCACCAAAGCTGGCCTTGGATTTCCCACGTGGTTTCTTGTTTGAAATTAGGGGAGCTGAGCTGACACTTCAGCCGGCAATCCATAGATTGTGGACACCGGCTCTAATAATCTACACGCGTCCGTCTCATCCCAAAGGGCTACTGGACTACAAACATCATCTTCTTTGGCAACACATGGATGTGTATAGCTGGCAGGATCAACCGATGTTCCTGAGAGGGGTCCACAGTGGGAACGACAGTGGCATTTCCTTCGGTCAGGGCCGCGATACCGGACGCACCTATAGTGATGATGAAATCGATGCCCAATTGTTTCATCGTTTCGGAATAAATCTGACTGACCTCCAAGAATCATGGGCGAACTTCGTGGCATCCGGGGCCTGTTGACACCTCTCCCGACTCCCCCTATACGCCCCACATCCGGGCGCGGGGTGTTCCCCTTGTCCGCATATCAGAATTGTAGTGGTCATGATCCGGGCTAATGCTGCCCCGATCCTCTGGAAGCTCACCGCACCGTTCCTCCGGTAAGGGAACGCCTGCGGGTTTTTTGTGCTATTCGGACGCGTTTAGCATGTTGTCGATAACCGCGGACCTACGGGGCCGCTACACATGTGTAGGATAGGGAAAAAAGCCCAATGCCAACGATCCAGCAGCTGATCCGCAAGCCGCGTCAGCCTAAAGTTACGAAATCGAAGTCGCAGCACCTCGAATCGTGCCCTCAGAAGCGCGGTGTTTGCACCCGCGTGTACACCACCACCCCGAAGAAGCCGAACTCCGCTATGCGGAAAGTTGCGAAGGTGCGCCTGACCAACGGCTACGAGGTCATTAGCTACATTCCGGGTGAAAGCCATAACCTTCAGGAGCACTCTGTGGTTCTGATCCGTGGCGGCCGTGTGAAAGACCTTCCGGGCGTCCGTTACCACATCCTGCGCGGTGTTCTCGATACCCAGGGTGTCAAAGACCGTAAGCAGCGTCGTTCGAAATACGGCGCCAAGCGTCCGAAGTAAGGAGAGACCGCAATGTCGCGTCGTCACGCCGCCGAAAAACGTGAAGTTCTACCTGATGCCAAGTTTGGCGATCGGGTTTTGACGAAGTTCATGAACAATCTCATGATCGATGGTAAGAAATCGGTTGCTGAGAAAATCGTCTACAACGCATTTGATCGCGTCGAGTCCAAGCTGAAAAAGGCACCTGTTGAGGTGTTCCATGAGGCGCTTGACAATATCAAGCCGTCCGTTGAGGTCCGCTCCCGCCGTGTTGGTGGTGCGACCTATCAGGTTCCGGTCGAAGTTCGTCCTGAGCGCCGCGAAGCTCTCGCGATCCGCTGGCTGATTTCTGCCGCCCGTTCGCGCAATGAAAACACGATGGAAGAGCGCCTTGCTGGCGAATTGCTCGACGCCGTGAATGGCCGTGGTTCCGCGGTCAAAAAGCGTGAAGACACCCATAAGATGGCCGACGCGAACAAAGCGTTCAGCCATTATCGCTGGTAACCCTAGAGGTAGAAACCAATGGCACGCGATTATCCCCTCGACAGATACCGTAACTTCGGGATCATGGCTCACATCGATGCAGGTAAGACCACCTGCTCCGAGCGGATCCTGTTTTACACTGGAAAATCCCATAACATCGGCGAAGTTCACGACGGCGCCGCGACCATGGACTGGATGGAGCAAGAGCAGGAGCGTGGCATCACGATTACCTCTGCTGCGACGACCACGTTCTGGGAGCGCACCGAAGACGGTGAGACCGCTGATACCGAAAAGCACCGCTTGAACATCATCGACACCCCTGGTCACGTTGACTTCACCATCGAAGTTGAGCGTTCGCTGGCGGTTCTCGATGGTGCTGTTTGCGTTCTCGACGCGAACGCCGGTGTCGAGCCTCAGACAGAAACTGTGTGGCGTCAGGCTGACCGCTACAAGGTCCCGCGCATCGTGTTCGTCAATAAGATGGACAAGATCGGCGCTGACTTCTTCAATTGCGTTCGCATGATCGAAGACCGCACTGGTGCGCGGGCTGTGCCCGTCGCCCTGCCGATTGGCGCTGAAAGCGAGTTGGAGGGCCTCATCGACCTCGTCACTATGAAAGAGTGGCTTTGGAAGGGTGAAGACCTCGGCGCATCTTGGGTTCAGGTTGAGATCCGTGATGAACTCAAGGCTCAGGCGGAAGAGTGGCGTGGTAAGATGATCGAGGCTGCCGTCGAAGAAGACGACGAAGCCATGATGGAGTACCTTGAGGGCAACGAGCCCGATATTGCGACTCTGCGTGCTCTGCTGCGTAAAGGCACTCTGGCGCTGCACTTCGTTCCTGTTCTTGGTGGTTCTGCATTTAAGAACAAAGGCGTTCAACCGCTTCTCAACGCGGTGATCGACTATCTGCCGAGCCCGCTCGATGTTGTCGATTACATGGGCTTTAAGCCCGGTGATGAAGAGGAAACTCGGAACATCGCGCGCCGCGCGGACGACAACATGCCGTTCGCTGGTCTTGCGTTCAAAATCATGAACGACCCGTTCGTCGGCTCTCTGACGTTCACCCGTATTTATTCGGGCGTCATGAATAAAGGTGACTCGATCCTGAACTCGACCAAAGGCAAGAAGGAGCGCATCGGTCGTATGATGATGATGCACTCCAACAACCGGGAAGAGATCGAAGAGGCATTTGCTGGCGATATTATCGCTCTTGCAGGTCTCAAGGATACGACAACCGGTGACACGCTTTGTGATCCGAAGGAACCGGTGGTTCTCGAAACCATGACCTTCCCTGATCCGGTGATCGAGATCGCGGTCGAGCCCAAGACGAAGGGCGACCAGGAGAAAATGTCTGCGGGCCTGGCCCGTCTGGCTGCGGAAGACCCCTCTTTCCGTGTGGAAACTGACATCGAATCTGGTCAGACCATCATGAAGGGCATGGGCGAATTGCACCTCGACATTCTGGTTGATCGTCTGAAGCGTGAATTCAAGGTCGAGGCCAACATCGGTGCGCCGCAGGTGGCATACCGCGAGACCATCAGCCACGAAGTCGAGCACACCTACACCCACAAGAAGCAGTCGGGTGGTTCGGGTCAGTTTGCTGAGGTCAAGCTGGTCATTTCCCCGACCGAGCCGGGCGAAGGGTACTCCTTCGAGAGCCGCATCGTTGGTGGTGCTGTTCCGAAAGAATACATCCCCGGTGTCGAAAAAGGCATCCAGTCGGTTATGGATAGCGGCCCTCTGGCTGGCTTCCCCGTTATCGACTTCAAGGTTGCTTTGATCGACGGTAAGTTCCACGACGTCGACTCCAGCGTTCTGGCGTTCGAAATTGCTGCACGCATGGGTATGCGCGAAGGCATGAAGAAAGCCGGTGCGAAACTGCTCGAGCCGATCATGAAGGTCGAAGTGATTACGCCGGAAGAGTATACCGGTGGCATCATCGGTGACTTGACGTCCCGTCGTGGTCAGGTTCAGGGCCAAGACACGCGTGGCAATGCCATTGCGATCAACGCCTTTGTTCCGCTCGCCAATATGTTCGGCTACATCAACACGCTGCGCTCTATGTCTTCGGGCCGCGCGCAGTTCACGATGCAGTTCGATCACTACGAGCCCGTTCCGCAGAATATCTCGGACGAGATTCAGAAGCAGTACGCCTAATCCGGCGGTGCGCGGTTCGCCGCGCACCCTACACCAACCCCGTAGGGTGCGTTTCCAAGCGCACCGTTGAAGACAAAAGAGGAGCCCACCATGGCTAAGGAAAAGTTTGATCGTACGAAACCGCACGTAAACATCGGTACTGTTGGTCACGTTGACCACGGCAAGAC
>JAEPMR010000075.1 GCA_017643845.1 Marivivens sp.
ATGTTTTTGCCGAAACGCTGGCCGAGCATAACCGTAACGTTGCATTGTGGCGCGAGATCGAAGCGCAGCAGCGGCGGGATGCGGCGGATGGTAACGAATAGGTATCATTCGATATCAATACCTTAACGGAACGGGCTGATGTGAAATCAGTTGACCGGCGGTGGCGGGAGGGCAAAGCTCGCGACTGCTGGACACCGGCAAACGGAGCGGCGCATCGCGGCTCCGTTTGTACTGCACCTGCGACGGAGTTGGACGCAGGAACGAACTGACATGACACAACATTGGACAACCGAGGACGGGCCGTTTGCGCCGGTTCTGGTGAAGCTGCGGCGGTTGATGGCCGCCGACGACACACCTGATGACAGGGTGGCGGTGATCGAGCTTGTTCGAACGGTATTTGACCTGGTGGTGGATGCGCAGGAGGCGCTGGAGCATGATGAATTGGCCCGAAAAGGTGGCTTTGCAGAAGCCGGCGAAGATCTCGCGCAAATCCGAGATGACATCCGGCGCAAACTGGATCGCCTCCGTTCAGGGAGCGGTGCAGGAGGCTTTTCTGGAGAGCCTGACGGCGGATGAATTGCGGGCGTTGCCGTATCTGTTCGAATTTTGGGCCTTGCCGCATCAACTGCCTCCTCATGAGGACTGGCGGACATGGGTGATCCTGGGCGGACGCGGTGCGGGGAAAACGCGCGCCGGTGCTGAATGGGTGCGCCAGATGGCCGAAGGCGCGACACCACGGCAGGCGGGACGCGCACGGCGGATTGCCTTGGTGGGCGAGACGATTGATCAGGCGCGTGAGGTGATGATTTTCGGAGACAGCGGGATCATGGCCTGCGCGCCGCCGGACCGGCGACCCGAGTGGCTGCCCGGGCGCCGTCTGCTGGTGTGGCCGAATGGCGCGACGGCGCAACTGTTTTCGGCCCATGACCCCGAAGCGCTGCGCGGGCCGCAATTCGATGCGGCATGGGCGGATGAGCTGGCGAAGTGGCGCAAGGGGCAGGACACGTGGGACATGCTCCAGTTCGGGCTGCGGCTAGGTGACGATCCGCGTGCGGTGATCACCACCACGCCACGACAATCGCCTGTCCTGAGGGATGTTCTCGCGCGAGAGAGTACTGTGACCACCCATGCTCCAACAGAGGCCAACCGCGCCAACCTTGCGCCTGGTTTTCTGGAAGAAGTCACGCGGCGCTACGGGGGCACGCGGCTCGGGCGGCAGGAGCTTTCGGGCGAGTTGCTTGATGATCTGGAGGGCGCGCTCTGGCCGTCCGAAGTGGTGGAAGCGGCACGGATTTCAAACGCACCGCCGCTGTCGCGGATTGTGGTGGCGGTGGATCCGCCGGTCAGCGGGCATCAGCGCTCTGACGATTGCGGGATCGTGGTCGCGGGGGTGATCTGTGAAGGTCCGCCGCAGACTTGGTGTGCCTATGTGTTGGAAGATGCCACTGTTTCAGCGGCGGCACCGGATGCATGGGCGCGCGCGGCGTTGCAGGCGGTCGAACGTCATGGGGCGGATCGGTTGGTGGCGGAGGTCAATCAGGGTGGGGCGCTGGTGGAATCGGTAATCCGGCAGATTGATCCGCTTGTGCCGTTCCGTGCGGTGCGGGCGACCCATGGGAAAGCGGCGCGGGCGGAACCTGTCGCGGCACTTTACGAGCAAGGGCGTGTACGGCATCTGGGCGGATTGCAGGCATTGGAGGACCAGATGGGCCAGATGTGCAGGAGCGGGTTTGCGGGGCGCGGTTCGCCGGACCGTGTGGATGCGCTGGTGTGGGCTCTGCATGAACTGGTGATCGAGCCTGCCCGCCAGTGGCGTAGGCCACGGATGCGGGTGCTCTGAGCCGTTGCCGGCCCCACCGTTCGGTGGGGTCGGAGATCGGCAGGGTTTGTGGGGCAGTCTTTCTCTATCGACGGGCGCAAAGCGGCGCCGGTGCAGATCGGGAGAGGCGGATGTTTGATTTTCTGAAACGGGCGGAAACCGGCGTGGAGCCACAGGTCGCGGTCACGGAGGCCAAGGCTTCGGCGGCGGGGCGTGTCGCTGCGTGGGGCAGCAGCGGGCGCGTGGCGTGGAGTCCGCGCGATGCGGTGACGCTGACGCGGATCGGCTTTACCGCCAATCCCGTCGGATACCGCGCTGTGACGCTGATCGCGGAGGCCGCGAGCGCGTTGCCGCTGGTGCTGCAAACGCCGCAGCGCCGTTTTGAAGCACATCCGGTACTGTCCCTGCTGGCGCAACCGAATGCCGTGCAGGGGCGGGCGGCGTTTCTGGAGGCCGCATACGGACATCTGCTGCTGACCGGCAATGCCTATCTGGAAGCGGTGGGCGGCGGGCTGGGCGAGGCGCCCCAAGAGCTGCACGTGTTGCGCGCGGATCGCATGCATGTAGTGCCGGGGCCGGAAGGCTGGCCGGTGGGCTACGACTATGCGGTCAACGGGCGCACGCACCGCTTCGCCGTTCAAGACAGTGCAAGCCCGATTTGTCATATTCGCGGGTTTCATCCTCAGGATGATCATTATGGGCTATCGCCGTTTCAGGCAGCGGCAACCGCGCTGGATGTCCATAATGCCGCGTCGCGGTGGTCGAAGGCGCTGCTGGACAATGCCGCGCGGCCATCGGGAGCGATTGTCTATACCGGTGGGGATGGGCAGGCTCCGCTGAGCGCGGATCAATATGACCGTCTGCTGGCGGAAATGGAGAGCCAGCATCAGGGCGCGCGAAATGCGGGGCGTCCGATGCTGCTGGAAGGGGGGCTGGATTGGAAGCCGATGGGTTTCTCGCCCTCTGACATGGAATTTCAGAAAACCAAGGAAGCGGCGGCGCGGGAGATTGCGACGGCCTTTGGTGTGCCGCCGATGCTCTTGGGGATACCGGGAGATGCGACCTATGCGAATTATCAGGAAGCGAACCGTGCGTTCTACAGGCTGACGGTGTTGCCCCTGGCAGCCAAGGTCACGGCCGCGATTGGGGCATGGCTCGCGGGCTATCTGGACGAGGAATTCGAGCTGCGGCCCGATCTGGATCAGGTGCCTGCGTTGGCACCGGAACGCGAGGCGCAATGGCGACGGATTTCAGGGGCTGACTTCCTCTCTCAATCGGAAAAACGGGCGCTGCTCGGTCTGCCCGCGCAGGAGGTCGGACATGACGGCTGATCTGGTGGAGATGACGCGGCAGGCGCGGGAGAGCGGGGCGGGACCGGTCACGGATTTCTGGTTGGCGACGGTGGATGTGCGTCTGAGCCGGATCGAACGAATGATGGAACGGCTGGAGCGGCAGGTATGGGTTCTGGCGGCGGTCGCTGGCGGCCTGATGATGCTGGAGCTGCTGCGGGCGCTGATCGAGATGCGGGGAGCTGCATGATGGATCTGGAACGGAAATTTACCAGCGTGGCTGACGGGATAGAGGTCACGGACGGCCACGAAATCAGCGGATATGCGTCCTGTTTTGAGGTGCGAGATCAGGGCGGTGATCGGGTGGCTCAGGGGGCCTATGCGCGGTCTCTGGCGCAGCTGGTGGCGCGGGGCGGACAGGTCAAGATGCTCTGGCAGCATGATCCGGCGCGTCCGATCGGGGTCTGGGACGAGGTGCGGGAGGACGGGCGCGGGCTCTGGGTCAAGGGGCGCATTCTGACGCGGCTCGAACAGGGTCGTGAGGCTGCGGCGCTGATCGCTGCGGGGGCCATTGATGGATTGTCGATCGGCTACCGCACCTTGTGTTCGGAGAAAACCGCGGACGGGGGCCGGCGGCTGCTTGAGGTGGACTTGTGGGAAGTGTCGCTGGTCACGTTTCCGATGCTGAAAGAGGCGCGGATCGGCCGGAAATCCGATGCGGTGGGCGAGATTCCACTGACCTGGGCAGACGGGCTGCGCAAGGCCACGGGCACATTGGCCGGAGGCCGGGCGGCACTCATCGAAAATCAAAGGAGGCAAACGAAATGACGCAAGCGGAAGAAGCGGCAGAGCCAGTGGAACAGGACATGGAAATCAAGGCGGCAATTGGTGAATTCACACATGAAATCAGTGAATTCAGCAGCGCTATTCAACAAACACTTCAAAAGCAGGACACCCGAATGACCCAATTGGAAAAGAAGATGATCCGCGCGGCGCGACCGGCGCTGGCGATGAGCGCGGAGACCGCGCTCCCTCATACGAAGGCCTTTGCCGCTTATGTGCGCACTGGCGAGGACGACGGTCTGCGGGGGCTGGAACTGGATGCCAAAGCGATGTCGAGCGCAGTGGCGGCAGACGGTGGCTACCTTGTGGATCCGCAAACATCGGAAACGATCCGCTCCACGGTCAGTGCAACGGCGTCGCTGCGCTCGGTGGCCTCTGTGGTGTCGGTGGATGCGACGTCTTATGACGTGCTGGTCGATCATGCGGATATCGGCGCAGGGTGGGCCTCTGAAACGGGATCGGTCACCGAGAGCGCGACCCCGCAAATCGACCGGATCAGCATTCCGTTGCACGAGTTGTCGGCCCTGCCGAAAGCATCGCAACGGCTTCTGGATGACAGCGCTTTCGACATCGAAGGGTGGCTCGCGCAGCGCATCGCCGACAAGTTTGCCCGCTCCGAGGCGGCGGCTTTTGTCAATGGCGACGGTGTCGACAAGCCGACAGGGTTTCTAAGCTATCCAACAGTGGACAACGATCTGTGGAGCTGGGGCAATCTGGGGTATGTCACCACCGGAAGTCTGGGCGCGATTGTGGATGGGGATCCGATCATCGAGCTTGTCTATGCGCTCGGGGCACAATATCGGGCAGGTGCCAATTTCGTCATGAATTCCAAGACCGCGGGAACCGTGCGCAAGCTCAAGGACGCTGACGGGCGCTTTCTGTGGTCGGACGGGCTGGCGGCTGGGGAACCGGCGCGCCTGATGGGGTACCCGGTGTTGATTGCCGAGGACATGCCCGACGTTGGCAATGATAGTTTCTCGATTGCTTTCGGCGATTTCGGTGCGGGGTATACCGTTGCGGAGCGGCCTGATCTGCGGGTGCTGCGCGATCCGTTCTCGGCAAAGCCGCATGTGCTGTTTTACGCCACAAAGCGGATCGGAGGCGCGGTGAGCGATTTCGGTGCAATCAAGCTGATGAAGTTCGGCACCGCCTAAGGCGGGCCGGAGAAAGTGCGGGGCGGAAATCGCCCCGTGCTTTGGGGCGCGCGCCAAATGAAGGCCGTGGTGTCTAGCAACCCCTTCCGTCCGTGCGGCACGGCCGGTGCGCGCCCGCCCGATCTAGGGCGTTTGCAGGGACCGAAAACCGGAGAAACCAATCAATGTTAGTGGAAGAAACAGTTGTGACCGATGCGGCGCTGCCTGTGTCCGTGTTTCGCGATCACCTGCGGCTGGGGACCGGCTTTGCAGAGGACGGTTTGCAGGATGGATTGTTGACCGGATGCCTGCGTGCGGCGCTGGCCTCGATTGAGGCGCAGACGGGAAAGGTCCTGCTGGCGCGGCAATTCAGCGTGACGGTTACGGAAGCGCCGCGCGGGGCAGTTTATGACTTCGGAGTGGCTCCTGTCAGTGCAGTCACAGCGCTCGTGCAGATTGACGCGAACGGAGCGGAAACGGCGCTGGATCCGGCGGGCTACAGGCTGGTGCAGGACGCGCATGCGCCGCGATTGGCACCGCATCCCGATGTGCCACATCGTGGCGTTGTGAAGATCACGTTCGAGGCTGGGCTGGGCGCGACATGGGCCGCGCTTCCGGGCGATCTGGCGCAGGCAGTGCTGATGCTTGCCGCGCATTTCTATGAAACGCGGACTGCGAGCGGTGCGGGCGCGGTGGAGCCGCTGCCCTATGGTGTCAATGCACTGATCGCGCGGCACAAGCGGCTGCGGCTGACGGCAGGACGGAAATGGTCATGAGCGGGCCGCAGCTCACACGGAAGCTGGTGCTTGAAGCGCCGGTGGAGAGCGCCGACGGTTCGGGTGGACGTCGCCGCGACTGGGTCGCCCTCGGTGCGCTCTGGGCCGAGGTAGACGGGCGCAGCGGACGCGAGGCGCGAGGCGCCGCCGGAGCGCTAAGCCGTGCACGATACCGTATCATAGTTCGGGCAGAGCCTGAGGGCCATTCGGGTCGTCCTGTTGCGGGCCAGCGGCTGCGGGAGGGGACGCGGGTCTTCGATGTTTTGGCGGTGACAGAGCTGGATGCGGAGGCGCGTTACCTGATCTGTCATGCCGAAGAGGAGCGTGCGACATGAGCTACGGCCAATCAGCAGCGCTGCAGACAGCAATCTATGGGATCTTGGCTGCGGATACGGTGCTCTCCGCGCGTGTGGACGGGGCGATTTATGATGCACTTCCGGCAGGCACGCCGCCTGCCACCTTCGTAACGCTTGGTCCTGAGGACGTCCGGCCCCGTGGCGACAAAGCGGGCCGGGGTGCGCTGCACAGGTTTTCGGTGACCGTGACCACGACGGAGGCCGGTTTTGGCGATGCCAAGGAAACGGCAGCGATGATCTCTGACCTGCTGGACGGTGCGACACCTGCGCTGACGCGGGGCGCGGTGAGTTTCCTCAGGTTTCGGCGTGCGCGTGCGCGGCGATTGGGGACGGGAGACCAACGGCAGATCGAAATGACTTTTGAGGCGCGGCTCGAGGACGACTAGGCGCGGCAAACATTCGCAATCAAAGGATATGAGAAATGGTGGCACAAAGCGGAAAAGACCTGCTGATAAAGGTTGATCTGAGCGGCGGCGGGCAATTCGAGACACTGGCGGGGCTAAGGGCTACGCGGATCGCGTTTAACGCTGAAACGGTAGATGTGACGAGCCTTGAGAGCAGCGGCGGCTGGCGGGAACTGCTGGCGGGTGCCGGGGTGAAGACGGCGGCGATCAGCGGGTCTGGCGTATTCAAGGATGCGGCGAGTGACGCGAGGGCGAGGCAGGTCTTTTTCGATGGCGAGGCACCGGAATTTCAGGTGATCGTTCCCGATTTTGGAACGGTGCAGGGCGGATTCGTGATTTCGGGGCTGGAATATGCCGGAGATTACGATGGAGAGGCGACTTACGAACTGTCGCTGGCGTCAGCGGGGGCGCTCACCTTTACGGCTGCGGTCTGATGCGGGACGGCGGGCCGATGGGAGGTGATGTCACCATCGAGATCGACGGTGTGAAACGGCCCGCTCGACTGACGCTGGGCGCTTTGGCTGAGCTGGAGATGCGGCTGGGTGACGAGGGATTGATGCCTCTATTGGAGCGGTTCGAGGGTGGCACGGTCAAGAGCCGCGACGTGCTGGCGCTGATTGTGGCGGGGCTGCGCGGGGGTGGCTGGGACGGTAGCGAGGACGATCTGCTTACCGCACAGATCGGCGGGGGTGCGGCAGGTGCGGCACGGCAGGCGGCAGCGCTTTTGATGCATGCGTTCAAACTACCGCAATGAAACAGGGAGCACTGGATTGGGCGGGGCTGATGCGGGCCGGGATCGGTGGGCTGAGATTGTTGCCACGCGATTTTTGGAGCCTGACGCCGGTCGAACTGATGTTGCTCGTAGGTGGGGCGGAGGCTGGCATCGCCGCCGGTGCGACGATGCGGGACCGGTTCGAGGCACTTTGTGCACAGTTCCCGGATAAGGAGGAACAGGATGGAAATGGATGAGTTCGATACCCGCAACGAGGCGTTTGACGGGCAGTTGGAACGTTTGGGCGACAGTATGGCGGAGAGCGGGGCGCTTGCAGCAGTTTTTCGCAATGAGTTGAGCGGCCTGCAACGGAGCGTCGCACAAACGACACGAGACCTGGGCGAGCTGGAGAGAGGCTTTTCCGGAGGATTGCGGCGCGCGATTGACGGGCTGGTGATCGACGGGCGCGGGCTGGGTGATGTGCTGCGCGGGCTGGGTCGTTCGGTGTCACACACAGTCTATTCGGCGGCGATGCGGCCAGTGACCGATCATTTCGGCGGGCTAATGGCAGAGGGGCTGAATGGCATTGTGTCGTCGGTCATGCCCTATGCGCGTGGCGGGGTGTTCCAGAGCGGGCGGGCCTCGCACCCTGCGGGCGGTGGGATTGTTTCGGCGCCGCAGACATTTGAGATGCGCGGAGGGCGGACGGGGCTGATGGGCGAAGCGGGGCCCGAGGCAATCCTCCCATTGAGCCGCGGCGCTGATGGCAAACTGGGTGTGAAAGGCGCGGGGGGCGGAAATGTCCATGTGACCATGAATATCTCGACGCCGGATGTGCGCGGCTTCGAGCGCAGCCAATCGCAGATCGCCGCACGTCTTGGCCGCCTGATCGGGCAGGGCCAGCGCAACGCATAAGGAGCGGAAAATGGGGTTTCATGACATTCAATTTCCGCCATCGATTAGCTTTGGCGCTCTTGGCGGACCGGAACGGAGAACCGAGATTGTAACGCTGGTTTCCGGTCACGAGGAGCGCAATTCGCCCTGGGCGCATTCGCGACGGAGGTATGATGCGGGGATGGGCCTGCGATCGCTGGATGATGTGGCGCGGCTTATTGATTTCTTCGAAGCGCGGCGAGGGCCGTTGCACGGGTTTCGCTGGAAGGACTGGAGCGATCACAAGAGCTGTCTGCCATCAGAAGCGCCGGATGCGCTGGATCAGATTTTGGGGCAGGGCGACGAGGTGACGACGGAGTTTCAAATTCAGAAGCTCTACCGGTCCGGCGATGAAAGCTATGCGCGTCCGATTACCAAGCCTGTTGCGGCATCGGTGCGTGTCGCGGTTGGCGGGGTGCAGGTCTGGCCGGATGTGGATTACGCGCTCGATCCGCTGACGGGTGTGATCCGCTTTTTCACACCTCCAGATCACGGGGCCGAGATATCGGCCGGGTTCGAGTTTGACGTGCCGGTCCGGTTTGACAGCGACCGGCTGGAGACCTCGCTTGCGACGTTTGATGCCGGAGCGGTGCCGGATGTGCCGGTGGTGGAGCTGCGGCAATGACGGGGATCGAAGAGCATCTCGCAGGCGGGGTCACGACGCTGTGCCGTGCGTGGGAGATCCGGCGCAGGGATGGCGTGCGTCTGGGTTTTACCGATCATGATGAGGCACTGAGCTTTGACGGGCTGATGTTCGCGGCGGATACGGGGCTGGGCGCACGGGCGGTGGATCGCAGGCTGGGCATGGCGGTGGACAACAGCGAGGTGGTCGGTGCGATCAGCGATGCGGCATTGCGGGAAGAAGATATTATCCTCGGCCGTTTTGACGGCGCGGAGGTGACGAGCTGGCTGGTCAACTGGCGAGCGCCGGAGATGCGGAAGATCATCTTTCGCGGAACGATCGGCGAGATTCATCGTGAGGATGGGGCGTTTCGGGCCGAGCTACGGAGCCTGTCGGCGGCGTTGGACAAAAGCATCGTGCGAACGGTTCAGCCGCTTTGTGGGGCGCGGCTTGGGGATGAACGGTGCGGTGTTGATCTGGGGCAAGACAGCCGCCGTGTTGCGGCGCAGATTGGTGCCGTTCGGGGGGCGGAGATCGACGTGTTGACCGACGCGACCGCCGAGGCCGGCGCATTTACGCGCGGGCTGATGGTGGTGGGAAACGGGCGCTGTGCGGGTGTGACGGCGGGCATATCCTTAGATCGACGGGCTGGTGACGGACGTCGGACGCTGGTGCTAGAGACAGCCATGCCGGTCGAGCCGGAGCCGGGCGATCAGGTGACACTGGTCGTCGGATGTGACGGAACAGAGGAAACCTGCGCGGGTAAGTTCGCTAACCTGCTGAATTTTCGCGGGTTCCCGCATGTTCCGGGGGATGACTGGCGGATGCGAGTGCCGCGTTCGGGCGGCGTGAACGATGGTGGGGCGCTGCGATGAGGGACGACGCGATCGCTGCTGCCGCGCGCGATTGGCTGGGGACGCCCTATCGCCATCAGGGGCGGTGCAAGGGCGCTGGCGCGGATTGCCTCGGGCTGGTTTTGGGGGTGTGGGAGGAGGTCGTCGGAATGCCGCCTGAGATTCCGCCACCCTACAGCGCGGATTGGGGGGAGAGCCGACTAAATGAGATATTGTGGCAGGCCGCTGCGCGCCATTTGACGCCGGTTGCCGAGGGGGCTGCGCGGCCCGGTGACATTCTGCTGTTTCGGATGCGCCCGAGGGCGATCGCAAAGCATCTGGGTATCCAGAGTGGCTGTGGGGCGGAAGAACGTTTCATTCATGCGTATTCGGGACGGGGTGTTGTGGAGACAGGACTGTCTGGCGTCTGGGCGCAATGTCTGGCCGCGCGGTTTCGGATTCCTGAGGGGGTATAGGTCATGGCGACAATTCTGTTGTCTTCGATGGGAATGGCAGCCGGTGGTGCGATCGGAGGATCGGTGCTGGGGCTGGAAACGGCGGTTATTGGACGGGCGATCGGCGCGGCGGTCGGGCGGCGGATTGACGAGGGTCTGACCTCTGGTCGCGAAACGGGGAGCGATGGTGGCCCGGACCGGTTCCGCCTTTCCGGCGCAAGCGAGGGGCAGGCACTCGCGCAGGTGTTCGGGCAGGCGCGGGTGGCAGGTTCGATCATCTGGGCAACGGAATTCAGCCGGAGCGATGATGGTTCTACCGGAGGCAAGGGAGGGGGACCAACCGTCGACGATGGCGGATACAGGGTCAGCCTTGCGCTGGCGTTGTGCGAGGGCGAAATCACGCGCGTCGGGCGGATATGGGCAGAAGGCACCGAGATCGCGCCGGAAAGCCTGGCGATGCGGGTCTATAACGGCAGTGAAACCCAAATGCCAGACCCGCTGATCGAGGCGGTCCAGGGCGCGGCCCCTGCCTATCGTGGCACCGCATATGTGGTGATCGAAGCGCTCGATCTGGCGCGGTTTGGCAACAGGGTACCGTCCTTTTCGTTCGAGGTGATCCGGCCCAGTCCCGCCGGTCTGCCGATTGAACAGTCCGATCCGGCACGGTTTGTCGAAGGGGTGGCGCTGATCCCGGGAAGCGGGGAATACAGTCTGGCGGAAAGGGCTGTTTATGGTGAGGCCGGGTTTGGCGAAAGCGCGCCGTTAAATGTGAGCAGTGGCAGTGGGGGTTCGGATTTTGCGACTTCTCTGGAAGCGCTGAACGGCGAACTGCCGAACTGTGGCTCGGTCTCGCTGGTGGTGTCCTGGTTCGGCACGGATTTGCGATGCGGCGCATGCAGGCTGGAGCCGCGCGTCGAGCCGCAAGGGATCGACGCGGAAGCAATGCCTTGGGTGGTGTCCGGCATCGGGCGGGCGGAGGCGGAGGTCGTGCCATCGGAAGGGGGTGCCACGCTCTATGGGGGCACGCCGACGGATCAGAGCGTGATTGAGGCGATCCGCGCAATTCGGGCCAGTGGAAAGGCGGTTCTGTTCTATCCGTTTATCCTGATGGCGCAGACGCAATCGAATACCTTGACCGATCCGTGGACGGGGCAGGCCGGTCAGCCCCATTTGCCTTGGCGGGGGCGGATTACGACAAGCCTTGCCCCCGGAATCGATGGCTCGCCGGACAATACGGCGGCGGCGGGAGCGGCGGTCGCGGCTT
>JAEPMR010000076.1 GCA_017643845.1 Marivivens sp.
GAAAGCCCTTTGGCGTAATCGCCTTGGGCCGGGGCTGTTTCTTCTGCTTTGCCATCGGAACCTCAGGTCTTGGTCGCGCCAGCCTTTACCCTGCATGGCGATGCGGGGCAACGGCGATCCCGTCGATTCCACTTGTGACACGGGCAAAACTGGTTATCCCAGAACCATGACAGATATTACCTCCCTCGAAGAGCGGATCGCCCACCTGACCCGCGCCGTTGAAGACCTCTCCGACGAAGTCGCACGTCAGGACAAAGAGATCGCCGTCTTGAAGCGCCGCCTCGGCGTCCTGATGGAGCGCGAGGCCGAGCGCGAAGTGGCCGAATCCGGCACCATCCCGCTGGCCGATCAGAAACCGCCCCACTGGTAGAACTCCATGCTCCGCAGTTTCCTCTCCGCCCTTGTTCTCGCCACGCTCGGTGCAGCCCCCTCCCATGCAGAACCGCATCAATTCCGGTTCGAGGGATTTGGCGGCGAGGTCGGACGCATGACCCTCAACATCGCCACCGACGGGGCGCATTGGCTTGATTCCGCGACCGACAACATGCCCTTCGGCTTCCTCAACGGCACCTATGTCGCCCGCGTGGATCTTCTGCATGGCGTGGGGAACCGCATCTTCCTCGCCGATCGCATCGCCGCCGATGGCGACCGCCGCCTCTACCGTCTAGTTTTCTCAGGCACTACCGCGACAGAAACCGAAATCCACCCTTCCGAAGACCTCACCGAAATGAGCGATACCGGCCGCATCGACCGCCCCGTCACATCGCCGCTGGAGGCACTCGTTTCACTGTTCGACATCGGCCTTTGCGGCGAGACCCGCGCCTTTTATGACGGACGCCGGATCGTCGAAATCACGCTCTCCGAACCGGAGACCGATGCGTCTGGGCAAATCTGCTCTGGCCGTTACGAAATCATCGCCGGCCCGGGGCATGGCGGGATTGTCGGCCTGAAGAACCTGCCCGTGACCCTCACTTATGATGCCGAAGGCACTCTCCGGCGCATTGCCACACGCCTCTTGTTTTTCCGCGTCGCCGCTGTCCGCGAGGAATAGCGAGAAAGATCAGCCGCCCTGTGTCGGCGTCGGCACCGCCCCTGCATAGCCGCGCCGCCGATCCTGTGCCGGATCAAGCGGCGTTTTCGACACCCGCAGCAAGCCCTCCAGCGCAAAGCCCTCTGGCGGCAGGTTCAGCGTTTGCGTCTGCAAATGCTTGATCGCCTCATCGGGATTGCGCGGCAGGGAGTCAGACGGGATTGCCGCCCCGATGGTGACCTTAAAAGGCTCCTTGCCCTTGTTCAAAAGCTCGTAAAACAGCGTAATATCCCGGAGCGTCGGATGCAGGACGTCGAACAGGTAGAACAGCCATGAATTCTTGGCCTGCACATTCACCGGCACGACTGGCACCTGATACTTGCGCGCAATCGTTGCGGCGCCCGCCATCCACTCCCGCTCGTGCAGCCACCGGCCACGGCGCTTGGCGATCCGGCCTGACGGGAAAATCACACATAGCGCACCCTGATCATAAGCGATTTTATAGGCTTCCAGCGTCTGTCGCATCGCGGACATGCTGCGCTTTTCCGTGCGCCATTCGACAGGGATCACGATTTCCTTGAACTGCGGCAACACACGATTGATGTCGCCATTGGCAAAATAACGCACATCCTTGCGCACCTTGCCAAACACATGCTCCAGCACGATCCCGTCACCGATCCCGGTGGGGTGGTTCGCCACGATCAGCACCGGCCCGCTTTCCGGCAGGTTCTCGAGCCCCGAAATATCCACCTTCCGCGCGATGAGCTCGTCCAGCTCGCCCATGATCCCGTCGAGCGGCATATCCTTGTAGCGATTGCCCCGCGCCAGCGTCCGGTCATAATCCAGCAGCAGCTCGAGGCTCCGCTTGATCACACCGACATACCACTTGCCGTTGTAGAGCCAAGGCGCACGCTCCTTGATCAGCGTATCGACACGTTCTTTCAAGTCAGCCCCCGATGCGGCGTCAATGTTCGCGCTCTCTCTACCCTGCATCCCCGCAAACACCAAGGGCACATGGCGGCTTTTCGCCAGTTTTCAGAGGTTTTTACACGTCCGTTACAAAACTCAGAACCACCCCAACCGGCGTTCCCAGTGTAGCGCCAAACCGAAATCCGTACTCCCGCGCGCCAGAACCGAGCCGATCCCTTCACGCCCTGCCGCATTGGTTGCAAATGCTTCAACGCTCAGCGGCGTTCCCGCCAGATCATGCCGTACGCCCACAGCCCAGACATCGCCATGCGCGGGTCCGGTGTAGCTGTATTCCCCCATCACCACCGTCCGGTCACCCAGCGCCACCGACGCGCCAAGACCAACCCCGTAGCGCCCGCCATTGCCTGTCGCGCCGTAGCGCGGGTTCAGCACCAGTTGCCCCCAGTCGCCAAACTCGCGCGCTGCCATTGCCTCGCCGAAGATCACGCCAGTGGTTGGCTTGCGAATATCGCGCCCCACCAACGTTCGGAAACCGAGGCTGAACGGATGCCCGTAGCGCTGATCCATTGCCTGCCAGCGCCCGCCAATTTGATACCGCAGGTCTTCCACCGCCGCCGAACGAAAGCCGGTCGCCGGATCAATCGCATATTGCTCCAGTGTCACATCATACTGGATATCGGGATCAGTGGTGAAATAGCCCGAAAGCGCATAATTCCCGCTCGCAGTATAAGAGGCCCGCACCCTGAGCTGATCGGGTGCCAGCGTTTGCGGGCTGGTGATGGTGATCCCGTCCGCAAAACCCTCCGGTCGCAGCGCCGTCACCCGTTCCTCGACAAACGGCGCATAACGCGGAATCGGCTCGTCGCGGCGGCTCGGCACATAGCTCAGAACCAGCCCGAAAGACGGATTCCGCTTGTCGGCAAAGAACAGCATGTCATCGGTGATCGGGGAGACCCCGAACCCGTTCGTCGCATAAAGATCCAGCGCCATTTGCGGTGTTAGCGCCCAGCGCCCGCCTGCGGACCAGAGCAGCTGCGGATCGCCCGGCCCCGGCGCATCGATGGCCGCCGCTCCCAGTTCTCGCCGCACGCCCTTCGCACCCGCATGAAGAAACAGACGGTCCACCGGCTGCCAAATCACGCTGGCTCCAGCAGTCAGCCGCCGGCCAAATCCGGTCTCCCCCTGCTGGGTGTCTGGCAGGAAGGTCACGCCTGCATCCGCACCCAGCGCCCAGCGCTCTGTCAGACGCCAGGTGACCGGCAAACTCACGCCGAAACCATAGGTCTGACGCCCTTTTGCGCTATTGTCCGGCCCACCCGCACGATAGAAACCCGCCTCTGCCGCAACACGCAGCGCGGCTCCCAGCCTTTCGCTCTCGGTCAACGGCAGCTTTAAATCCCCACCGAACGAGAAATAGGTGATGTTGGACAGCCTTCCATTGATCGGCGCATTGGGCGGGTCATCAAAAACCTGAATATTCCATGCCGCCTGCGCCTGAGTGCCATGCCGCCAGCGCGCACCGCCGAAATAGGTTTGCTTGCCGGTGCCCGAGGTCGTGTTCGGCGCCGTCTGCTGCGAGCCTACATAGCCTTTGAACGTGTCTGGCGGCAGCAGATAGCCGGTATCCACACCGGCCAGATGTTCTGGAAATTCTTCAAACGGAAAGTTTGGATCGGCACTGGCAGTTCCTGCCGCGGCTATAATCCCGACGAGCGACGATAAAAGGGTGCGAAACAAAGTCATAAGGCTCAACCGGCTTCCAGAAACTACCCGCTTCATGCGCCAGTCACGGACCAAAGGCAACCACCGCCTGCCGGTCAGACCTCCTCGACCTCCAAAACTCCGCCAAGACTGCGCAACGCGCCCTTGATCTGCGGATTCACCGGGAAATCCTGCCCCAGATCAATTTCGACTTCGCCGGGCAGCCCATGCCCCATCAGGCAGAAATAGACCGGCCCGCGGCCGCCCCGCACGCCTTCGCGTGCCGCCTTTTCCAGCAATGACGCGACGGTGCCCACTGCTTCTTCCTCTTCGATGAACACCCGCAGCCCGCTGCTCCCCGCATCGGCAACCGCCGTATCAATCGGTGAAACGGACCGTGCCAGAAGTTTGAGCTGGTCACTTTCCATAGTCGCTTCGGCCTGCAGCACCACCTGCGCACCGGTTTCCAGATAGTCGCGGCAGGCTTCGAGCGTGTCCGAGAACATCGTAACCTCATACTGCCCCGTCGGATCCGACAGCTGCACAAAGGCAAATCGGTTCCCCCGCGCCGATTTGCGCTCCTGACGCCCCGCAATCGTCCCCGCCATCTTTATGATGCACGCGCCGCGCTCGGCCTTGGCCGTCACCTCATCGAGCGTCAGCACGCCCTTGCGTTTCAGCGGCGCGATGTAGTCATCCAGAGGGTGACCCGAGAGGTAGAATCCGATCGCCTTGAATTCCTCGGCCAGCCTCTCGGCCGGCAGCCAGTCATCACATCTGGGCAGGCGCGGCTCTGGCAAATCCTCTCCCGCATCACCAAAGAGTGAGACCTGATTGGAAGATTTCTGTTCATGCACAGCCGCAGAATAGGCCGCCAGCGGATCTAGACTCTCGAACACCCGTCGCCGGTTGCTGTCGAGCTGATCAAACGCCCCCGCCCGCGCGAGCATCTCCAGTGGCCGCTTGCCAATCCGCTTAATGTCCACCCGCCGCGCGAAATCGAAGAGGTTGACGAAAGGCCGCTCCCCGCGTCCCTCCACGATCAGCCGCATCGCTTCTACGCCAACGTTCTTCAAAGCGCCCAGCGCATAAACGAGCTTGCCATCTTCCACGTCGAACGTCGCCTGCGAGCGGTTCACACATGGCGGGATGTAATCCAGCCCCAGCCCCTTCTTCACCTCTTGGAAATAGACGCCCAGCTTGTCGGTTAGATGAATATCGCAGTTCATCACACCAGCCATGAACTCGACAGGATGGTTCGCCTTCAGCCATGCCGTTTGATAACTGACCACCGCATAGGCCGCCGCGTGGGATTTGTTAAAGCCGTAGTTGGCGAATTTTTCGAGCAGGTCGAAAACCTCGGTCGCCTTCTTTTGATCCACCCCATTGGCCTTGGCCCCTTCAACGAACTTCGGCCGTTCGGCGTCCATCGCCTCCTTGATCTTCTTACCCATCGCGCGGCGCAGCAAGTCGGCACCACCAAGGCTATACCCCGCCATCACCTGCGCGATCTGCATCACCTGCTCCTGATAGACGATGATGCCTTGGGTCTCTTCCAGAATGTAATCGATGGTCGGGTGAATGGATTGCAGCTCTTTCTGCCCGTTCTTCACCTCGCAATAGGTGGGGATGTTTTCCATCGGGCCGGGGCGGTAGAGCGCCACCAGAGCCACGATATCCTCGATGCAAGTGGGCTTCATGCGCTTGAGCGCATCCATCATGCCCGAGCTTTCCACCTGAAACACCGCCACCGTCTTGGCGCTGGAATAGAGCTTGTAGGTCTTTTCGTCATCGAGCGGGATTTGCCCGATGTCATTCTCGGCCCCTTCGAACGGCTCGTAGATCGTGCTGCCATCCTCGGCCACATGCAGCGGGCGGCCCGATTTGTGGATCAGGTTAATCGCGTTCTGTACCACCGTCAGCGTCTTGAGGCCCAGAAAGTCGAACTTCACAAGCCCCGCCTGCTCGACCCATTTCATATTGAACTGCGTCGCGGGCATGTCCGAACGCGGATCCTGATAGAGCGGCACCAGCTCATCCAGCGAACGGTCCCCGATCACCACGCCCGCCGCGTGGGTCGAGGCGTTGCGCAACAGCCCCTCCACCTGCTGCGCATAGGTCAGCAGCCGGTCCACGACCTCTTCATTACGTGCCTCTTCCCGCAGGCGCGGCTCGTCTTGCAGTGCCTTGGCAATGGAAACGGGCTTCACTCCCTCCACAGGGATCATCTTTGAAAGCCGGTCCACCTGCCCGTAGGGCATTTGCAGCACCCGCCCCACATCGCGGACCGCAGCTTTCGACAGAAGCGCACCAAAGGTGATGATCTGCGCCACCTTCTCGCGCCCGTATTTCTCCTGCACATACTGGATCACCTCCTCGCGGCGATCCATGCAGAAGTCGATATCGAAGTCCGGCATCGATACGCGTTCGGGATTCAGAAAGCGCTCGAACAGCAGCGAATAACGCAACGGATCAAGGTCGGTAATCGTCAACGCATAGGCGACCAGACTGCCCGCACCTGAACCCCGTCCCGGCCCCACCGGAATGTCATGATCTTTGGCCCACTTGATAAAATCCGCAACGATCAGGAAATAGCCGGGAAAGCCCATCCCCTCGATGATGCCCAGCTCGAACTCCAGCCGCTTTTCATAGTCCTCGACCGAGGCCGCATGCGGGATCACCGCCAGTCGGGCGGCAAGCCCCTCCTTTGCCTGCCGCCGCAGCTCGTCCACTTCGTCATCGGCGAATTTCGGCAGGATCGGATCGCGCTTATAGGCTTTGAATGCACAGCGCTGAGCGATTTCCACCGTGTTTTCCAGTGCTTCGGGTAGATCGGCAAACAGTGTCGCCATTTCTTCGGTCGATTTCAGGTAATGCTGCGCGGTCAAGCGGCGGCGCGGCTCCTGCTGGTCCACATAGGCTCCCTCGGCAATGCAGATCAGCGCATCATGCGCCTCATACAGCTCGGTCTTTGGGAAATAGGCGTCATTCGTGGCCACCAGCGGCAGGCCCATCGCATAGGCCATTTCCACATGACCCCGCTCTGACAGACGCTCCGCCTCGGGCAGCCCGTCCTCTGCCGGATGCCTCTGCAACTCCACATAGAGCCGGTCTGCATAGATCGCCGCCAACCGCGCCATCAGCGCTTCGGCCTTGGATCTCTGTCCCATCCTCAAGAGCCGCCCCACAGGGCCGTCCGGTCCGCCCGACAGACAGATCAGGTCATCGGAATGCGCCTCCAGATCCTCCAGCGTCACATGCGGCAGCTCACCCCCCGCATCCAGATAGAGCGCCGAGTTCAGCTTCATCAGGTTCATATAGCCCGCCTCGGATTGCGCCAGCAGCACAATCGGCGCAGGAGGTTCGGGGCGCTTGCCCGGTTCCGGCTCCATATATTGCAGGTCAAACTGGCAGCCGATGATCGGCTGGATGCCTTCCTTGCTGGCATATTCCGAAAATTCCAGCGCGCAAAACAGGTTGTTGCTGTCCGTCACCGCCACCGCAGGTTGGCCAAACGCCTTCACCATTCCGGGTAGGGTTTTGACGGGAATCGCCCCCTCTAGGAGCGAGTATTCCGTGTGGGTTCTGAGATGGATAAAGCGCGGCTGACTGGTCATTCCCGCACGCTACCCCACCCCTCGACGACGGAAAAGACGGAATCGCGCGGCTCTCACCCGCTACGCTCGCGACGGGCGAAAATTACGCAGATCGTTCAACTTAATAGATTTTTCCGCCTCATTTTTGACTATTCGCAATTTTTTGAAGGTCTTTCTCCATTTTCTGGGTGCGACACACTTGCCTTGTGAACGGAGTCGGGTTTTGCTGAGTCACAACAGGGGGCGCTGGTTTTACGTCGCATCGGACCAGCGCAAAGCGGCAAAGCCGCAAAACAGAAGGCGACAGAGATCAGGCATGACCGAGATCGCGTTTCTTCTCAACGGAGAGACCGTACGGGTTGAGGCCACCCCAACGCGTACCCTCCTCGACTTCCTGCGCGAGGACCACCACCTAAAAGGCACCAAAGAAGGATGCAACGAAGGCGATTGCGGCGCTTGCACGGTCGTCGTCAGCGATGGCAGCGGCACCCGCGCACTGAACTCCTGCATTCTTTTCCTTCCCCAGCTGCACGGCAAATCTGTCCGCACGGTAGAGGGCTTCTCCGGCCCCGATGGTCAGATGCATCCGGTGCAAGAGGCGATGGTCTCCCACCACGGTTCGCAATGTGGTTTCTGCACCCCCGGCTTTATCGCCTCCATGGTCGCCGCCCATCAGCAGGGCCGCACCGATCACGATAATGTTCTGGCAGGCAATCTCTGCCGCTGCACGGGCTATGCCCCGATTATCCGCGCCGCCGAATCCCTCGAAGGGGTGCAAGCACCAGACTGGTTCGATGGCGACCTCCACGGCACAGAGGTCACTGCCATCGACATCGCCCCAACCACACTCGACGCCCTCGCCCACTGGTATGCCGACAATCCCGACGCCACGCTGGTCGCAGGTGCCACCGATGTCGGCCTCTGGGTCACCAAACAACTCCGCGACCTGCCCAAACTCGCCTTCCTCAACCAATGCGCCGAGCTGCGCGAGGTTGACCTTTCCGGCGATCTGATCCGCGTCGGTGCGGGCGTCAACATGACCACCCTGCGCGAGCTGATGGAGGTCTATCACCCCTCCTATGCCGAGATGATTCGCCGGTACGCCTCCGAACAGGTGCGCAACGCAGCCACCATCGGCGGCAATATCGCGAACGGCTCCCCCATCGGGGATAACCCGCCGGTTCTGATCGCGCTCGATGCCACCCTACACCTGCGCCACCGCGACGTGAGCCGCGATCTGCCAATCGAGGAATTCTTCATCGACTACGGCAAACAGGACCGCGCGGCGGGCGAATTGGTCACCGGCGTCAGCCTGCCAAAATCCGCCCCTGCCTTGCGAGGCTACAAGCTCTCCAAGCGCTTCGATCAGGATATCTCCGCTGTCTGCGGCGCTTTTAACGTGACCATCGAAGATGGCACCGTCACCGCCGCCCGCATCGCCTTTGGCGGCATGGCGGGCATCCCCAAACGCGCCAGCGCGGTCGAGGCCGCGCTCATCGGCCAGCCGTGGACCGAAGCAACCATCACCGCTGCACTTCCTGCCTTTGCCAAGGATTTCACTCCCCTCACCGATATGCGCGCCTCTGCCGACTACCGGCTCGAAACTGCACAGAACATGCTGCTCCGTTACTTCCACGATCTCGCCGGTCACACGGTGAATGTGCTGGAGGTGCGGCCATGAGCGTCCACAAGCCCCTCCCCCATGACAGCGGCCCGCTGCACGTCACCGGCCAAGCCCGCTATATCGACGACATCCCTGTTCCCGCAGGCACGCTGCACCTCGCCTTCGGCCTCTCGACCGTGGCGCGTGGGCGCATAACCGCGCTTGATCTCACCCCTGTGCGCGCCGCGTCTGGCGTCGTCGCGGTCCTAACGGCGGATGATCTTCCCTTCGCCAATGATGTCTCGCCTTCGATCCACGACGAACCGCTCCTGTCGGACGGCACCGTTCATTACGTCGGCCAGCCGATCTTTCTCGTCGTGGCGACCTCCCACCACGCCGCCCGCCGCGCCGCGCGGCTGGCCGAAATCAGCTACGAAACCGAAACGCCGATCCTGACGGTGGATGCCGCCCTCGCCGCAGGCAGCTATTTCGAGGACGGCCCCCGCACATGGTCCAAGGGGGACGCCGATACCGCGCTCGCCGCCGCCACCCACCGCCTGCAAGGGCGGCTCGAAATGGGCGGACAGGAACATTTCTACCTCGAGGGCCAAGCCGCCCTCGCCCTGCCGCAAGAAGGCGGCGATATGGTGGTGCATTCCTCCACCCAACATCCCACCGAAATTCAGCACAAAGTCGCCGAAGCCCTTGGCGTCCTGATGAACGCCGTGCGCGTCGAGGCACGGCGCATGGGCGGCGGCTTCGGCGGCAAAGAGAGCCAGGGAAACGCACTTGCCTGCGCCTGCGCCATCGCCGCCCGCGCCACCGGCCGCGCCTGTAAAATGCGCTATGACCGCGACGACGACATGGTGATCACCGGCAAGCGCCACGACTTCCGTATCGATTACGATGTGGGCTTCGATGACGAAGGACGCATTACCGGCATCACCTTCGAGCAGTTCACCCGCGGCGGCTGGGCGCTCGACCTCACGATCCCCGTCGCCGACCGCGCGATGCTCCACGCAGATAACGCCTACCTGCTGGATCATGTCCGCATCACTTCACACCGACTGAGGACAAACACCCAATCCGCCACCGCCTATCGTGGCTTCGGTGGCCCGCAGGGCGTCTTGGGCATAGAACGCGTGATGGATCACATCGCGCATTACCTTGGCCGCGATGCGCTCTCCGTCCGGCAAACGAATTTCTATGCCCCCATGGCCGATGTCCGCGCTGGTAAGGTGCGGGACAACACCACCCCCTACGGGATGGAAGTGCGTGATTTCCTCCTGCACGAAATGACCGAGCGCCTCGTAGCGCAAAGCGACTATTCCGCTCGCTGCGTCGAAATCGCCGAATGGAACGACGCCAACCCGCTGATGAAACGCGGCATCGCCTATTCTCCGGTGAAGTTCGGCATTTCCTTCACCCTGACCCATCTCAATCAGGCCGGCGCACTGGTGCATGTCTACCAGGACGGCTCGATCCACCTCAATCACGGCGGCACCGAAATGGGCCAAGGCCTGTTTCAAAAGGTCGCACAAGTTGCCGCGTCCCGCTTCGGCGTCGATCCCTCACTGGTGAAAATCACCGCGACCGACACCGCCAAAGTGCCCAACACATCCGCCACCGCCGCGTCTTCCGGCTCCGATCTCAACGGCATGGCCGCCAAGATCGCTTGCGACACGATCCGTGACCGCATGGCCGATGCACTGGCAAAGTTGCACCAGACCACCGCCGACAAGGTGCACTTCACCGATGGCCGCGTGCAGATCGGGCGCGAAAGCATCAGCTTCGCCGAAGCCGCCGCCACCTGCTACCAGAACCGCGTCAGCCTCTCGGCCACCGGCTTTTATAAAACGCCCGATCTCAGCTGGGACCGCATCGCAGGCCAGGGCCGTCCGTTCTTCTACTTCGCCCATGGCGCTGCAATCACCGAAGTCGTCGTCGATACCCTCACCGGCGAGAACCGCATTCTCCGTGCAGATATCCTCCATGACGTCGGCAAGAGCCTCAACCCTGCGCTCGACATCGGGCAGGTCGAAGGCGCCTATGTGCAGGGCGCAGGCTGGCTCACCACCGAAGAGCTCGTCTGGGACGATGCAGGCCGCCTGCGCACCCATGCGCCCTCCACCTACAAAATCCCTGCCTGTTCCGACCGCCCGCGCGAATTCAACGTGGCGCTGTGGGACGGCGAAAACCCCGAAGCCACCATCTACCGTTCCAAGGCAGTGGGCGAGCCG
>JAEPMR010000077.1 GCA_017643845.1 Marivivens sp.
GAGGATTGCTCGGCGTCGGCTGGATGAAGGGCGGCACGGCGGTGATGACCGCTGGCCTCGTGATGGGGATCATGCTGATCCCGTTTGTCAGCTCGCTGTCGGATGACATCATCAATGCGGTGCCACAGGCGCTGCGCGACGGGTCATTGGGGCTGGGTGCGACGCGGTCGGAGACAATCCGGCAGGTGGTGCTTCCTGCTGCATTGCCGGGCATCGTGGGTGCGATCCTGCTCGCCGCGAGCCGCGCGATTGGCGAGACGATGATCGTGGTGCTGGGCGCGGGCGCGGCGGCGCGGATGTCGCTCAACCCGTTTGAGGCGATGACCACAGTGACGGCGAAGATCGTGAGCCAGTTGACCGGCGACAGCGACTTTTCCTCGCCAGAGGCGCTGGTAGCGTTTTCGCTGGGGATCACGCTGTTCGTTCTGACGCTGGGGCTGAATGTGCTGGCGCTCTACATCGTGCGCAAATACCGGGAGCAATACGAATGAGCGAGACGCATAAATCCCTGTTTGCCGAGGACGCGCGGACCAAGACCCGTAACCGTGCTGAACGCCGGTTCAAAGCCTACGGAATCGTTGCGATTGCGGTGGGTCTGTTTTTCCTGCTGGCGCTGCTGACGACCATTGTGAGCAACGGAACGCGGGCGTTTACGCAGACGTTCCTGACGGTTGATATTGCGCTGGATCAGACGGTGATTGAGGAGGCGGAAGCCTCGTTCGTCAAGACATCGAAATACAAGGCAATCGTTGGTGGCGCGCTGGTCGACGCGCTGGAAAGCGCGGGTATCGCCACCGAGATGGACGAGGCGACGCTTCTGAAGATCTTGTCTGAATCTGCGGGTGCGTCGCTGCGCGAGTTTGTATTGTCCAATGAAAATGCAATTGGCGGGACTGTCAGTTTCAATTTCCTGACCTCAAGCCGTGTGGACGGATATATGAAAGGCCGCGTCGTGCGGGCCGATCTGGAGCGGGACAAGAACCTCGATGCGGCGCATCTGGACCTTGTTGATCAGATGGTCGAGGCGGGGCTGGTGGCGCGGAAGTTCAATTGGGACTTCATCTTTGGCGCTGATGCATCGGAGAGCCGGCCCGAGCAGGCGGGGATCGGGGTCGCGATGATGGGCTCGTTCTTCATGATGCTGGTGGTGGTCGGCCTGTCGTTGCCGCTGGGGGTGGCTGCGTCGATCTATCTGGAGGAATTCGCACCGAAGAACCGGCTTGTTGACCTGATCGAGGTGAATATCGCCAACTTGGCGGCGGTGCCGTCGATTGTGTTCGGTATTCTGGGTCTGGCGGTGTTCATCCAGTTTGCCCACCTGCCGCAATCCGCACCATTAGTTGGGGGGCTGGTGCTTACACTGATGACCCTGCCAACGGTGATTATTTCGACGCGTGCCTCATTGAAATCGGTGCCGCCGTCGATCCGTGATGCGGCGCTGGGGATCGGGGCGTCGAAAATGCAGACGGTGTTTCACCATGTGTTGCCTTTGGCGATGCCCGGTATCCTCACCGGCGCGATCATCGGGGTGGCGCAAGCGCTGGGCGAAACCGCGCCGCTCCTGCTGATCGGGATGGTGGGCTACATTGCCACCAATGCCCCCGATGGGATTGTGAGCGGATTCATGGACCCGAACTCGGCCATGCCCGCGCAGATCTATGAGTGGGCAAAACGGGCCGATCCGGCCTATTATGAGCGGGCGTGGGGGGGCATTCTGATCCTTCTTGCCTTCCTTCTGGTGGTGAACCTCGGTGCCATCATCCTGCGTCGCCGCTTTGAGCGGCGGTGGTAGGGGAGCCGCGCCATGTTTGACCAAGGACTTGCAGAAAGAAAAACAGCAATGACCGAGACCAAGATTTCCGCCCGCAACGTGCAGGTGTTTTACGGCGAGACCCATGCGATCAAGGACGTCAATGTGGAGATCGCCGACAAGACCGTCACGGCGTTTATCGGGCCGTCTGGCTGCGGAAAATCGACGTTTCTGCGCTGTATCAACCGGATGAACGACACGATCGACATTTGCCGTGTTGAAGGGGATATCCACCTCGATGGCGAGGATATTTATGACGCGCGGGTTGATCCGGTGCAGCTACGCGCAAAGGTGGGAATGGTGTTCCAGAAGCCGAACCCTTTCCCCAAGTCGATCTATGACAATGTAGCTTACGGCCCGCGGATTCACGGACTGGCGCGTTCGAAGGCGGACCTTGACGAGATCGTGGAAAAGGCGCTGCGCCGCGCAGCTCTGTGGGACGAGGTGAAAGACCGCCTGACTGCGCCGGGGACGGGGCTTTCGGGCGGGCAGCAGCAGCGCCTGTGCATTGCGCGGGCAGTGGCGACCGCGCCGGAAGTGTTGCTGATGGACGAGCCGTGTTCGGCGCTTGATCCTATCGCGACGGCGCAGGTCGAGGAGCTGATCGACGAATTGCGCGCGCGGTATTCAGTGGTGATTGTGACCCACTCCATGCAGCAGGCGGCGCGGGTGAGCCAGAAGACGGCCTTTTTCCATCTCGGCAACCTCGTTGAATTCGACGACACCGACAAGATTTTCACCAACCCCGAAGACCCGCGCACGGAGAGCTACATCTCCGGCCGGATCGGGTAAGGAGCAGAACATATGAACGAACAGCATATTGCGTCGGCCTATGACCGCGATCTGGAACAGATACAGACGCTGGTGACCAAAATGGGCGGTCTGGTCGAAGAGGCGATCCTGAAGGGGTCCGAGGCGCTACAAGGCCGTGACGTGGATCTGGCCGAGACCGTCCGCGCGGGCGACAAGGCCGTGGATGCGTTGGAACTGTCGATCAATGAGGCCTGCCAGCGGGTGATCGCGCTCAGGGCGCCGGTGTCATCGGATTTGCGCACGATCCTGACCGTGCTGCGTCTGTCGGCCAGTCTGGAGCGGCTGGGGGACTACGCGAAGAATATCGCGAAGCGCACCATCGTTCTGGCCGAAAGCGGGCGGATGGATGCAACCAACGGGGCGTTGCGGCGGATGTCGCGCGAGGTTCAGGAAATGCTGAACGATACGCTGGATGCTTTTGTGCGGCGGGATGCGACATTGGCCGAGGCGGTGCGCCAACGCGATCTGGATGTGGACCAGATGTACAACGCGCTGTTTCGGGAACTTCTGACCTTCATGATGGAAGACCCGCGCAACATCACGGTCTGTATGCATCTGCATTTCGTGGCAAAGAATACCGAACGGATGGGTGATCTGGTCACCAATATGGCCGAACAGGTGATCTATCTGGTGACGGGCGAGATGCCCGACGATGTGCGCCCGAAGGCCGATGATACGGCCTATGTGTCGAAACCGGAGTAGGGACCGTGTCGCAGTTGCAACCTCTGGTTCTGGTGGTCGAGGATGAGCCGTCGCAGCGCGAGATCCTGCTCTATAATCTGGAGTCCGAGGGGTATCGCACCTGTGCCGCCGAAACCGGCGACGAGGCGCTGATGCTCATTGAAGAAGAACAGCCGGACCTGATCGTGCTGGACTGGATGCTGCCGAATGTGTCCGGTATCGAGATTTGCCGCCAGATCAAGACGCGCGCCGAGACGCGCAACCTGCCGGTGATCATGCTCTCGGCCCGTGCCGAGGAGGTGGACCGGGTGCGTGGGCTGGAAGTGGGTGCGGACGATTATGTGGTCAAGCCCTACTCGGTCTCGGAGTTTCTGGCCCGTGTGAAGGGGCAGCTCCGACGTACGCGGCCTGCGAGTGTGGGGCAGGTCCTGACATACGAGGATATCACGCTCAATGCCGAGACCTATCGCGTGATGCGGGGGGCGGAGACGGTCAAGCTCGGCCCGACGGAATTCCGGCTGCTGAGCACATTCATGGAAAAGCCGGGGCGCGTGTGGTCCCGCGAGCAGCTTTTGGACCGCGTGTGGGGCAGGGATATCTACGTGGATACCCGCACCGTGGACGTGCATGTGGGGCGGCTCCGCAAGGCGCTGAAGGCCCATGGTGGAAGTGACCCGCTGCGCACGGTGCGCGGCGCGGGATATTCGCTGGGGTAGGGCGCACCGCCAAAGCATTGGCGGTGCGCGTGGTAAGGGGTGACTATACCTTAGTCGTCGTCGTGATCGTCACGCTCGTCGTGGTCATCACGATCGTCATGATCACGCTCGTACCGATCGTCATCCCGATCGTCGCGCTCATAGCGGTCATCATCCCGATCATCATCACGATCATCACGTTCGTAGCTGTCATCGCTGCCAGAGCTCAAGGAGCGGCTGCTTTCGTAACGGTCGTCGTCGCGCCCATCCCGCTCACGGTCGCTGCGGCTGGAGCGGCGCTCGTAGCGGTCATCATCGCCTTCGTCGTCATCGTCGAAGCTTAGACTGCCAGAGCTTTCGCGATCATCGTCGTTGTCTTCGGCATGGGTGCGTTCGATGCTGCGGATGCGGTCGCGGGCGCGGCCATCGTCGCTGAGTTCGACCTGCTCGGAGAGGATCTCGCCAGTGACGCTGTCGATGATAACGGTGATCTCGCGCCCGTCGCTGGAATAGCCTTCGATCTCGGTGCGACTGCTGCCACGGCTAACGCTGAAATGGGTGAAGCCGTCGCTGAAGAGGCTGGTGATACGGTCTTGCACGACATCTTCTGCAGAGGCGCTCGTAGCGGCGATTGCGAGGGCTAGGGCCGCGGCGAATGTGAACTTCATGTTGGTCTCCTATGTGTCTTGGCGCGGTGTGCGCTTGATGACCGACAGATGATGGAAACTGGGGATTTTGGAATATATCGGAGGTTAAGGAGGCCATATTTGTCGCGTCTATACCAGTGGTTTAGGCTGGCAAATGGCCGGTTTCGGGGGCACTATCGCGAGATTATGGCACGACAAAATCACACAGATATCAACGCCTCCGTCGCGACGGTCGTGATGTGGGGCATGGGCGCCGCAGCGCTGTTCTTTCTTCAGGATGTGGTGCTGGATATCAGCGACCATCTCTCGAAGCAGGAGGGGTACGGCGCGGGGGATCTCCTGCATTTGGTGTTCGAGATTTTGTCCGTGGCGCTGCTGGCGAGTGGTATGACGCTCTTGTTCACATATCTGCGGCAGCTGCGCCTGCGTAACGAACGGCAGTCACAAGTGCTGCGTAGCTTGCGCGAGGATTTTGACGAACATGTGCGATTCCGGTTCGAGGAATGGGGCCTGACGGGGGCGGAGGCCGATGTCGCGCTATTGCTCCTGCGGGGGGCGAGCACGGCTGAGATCGCGGAATATCGCAAGTGCTCGGCGGGAACCGTCAAGGTGCATTCGCACAACCTGTTCCAGAAGGCGGGCGTTGCCTCGCGGGTTGAGCTGATGGGGGTCTTCCTCGACGAGTTTATCGAGGTGGGTATGAAGGCCGAGCCGGAAAACGCGGTGAATTGACCGTGGTGTGACGCGGGCCGGTGATGGCCCGCGCTGGGGGTGCGTTTTAGGCAGCGACCTTCAGGGCTGCGATCTGCTCTTTGGCGTTCTTCATTGCCGTTTCCGCATCAACCGCCATGCGATCTGCGGAGACGAACTCGACATCGGTGATGCCGATGAACGACAGGATGTGGCGCAGGTAGCCGCTGGCGAAGTCGATGGAGGAGCCGGTTTCGGTGCCGCCGGAGGCGAAGGCGATGATCGCGCGCTTGCCGTTCAGCAGACCCTCGGGGCCGTTTTCGGTGTAGCGGAAGGTGACGCCGGCACGGGCGACGAGGTCGATCCATGCTTTCAGGTTTGCGGGCACGCCGAAGTTATAGATCGGCAGGCCGATCACCAGAGTATCTGCGGCCTTCAGCTCTGCGATCAGCTCGTCAGAGAGGCGCAGCGCCTCTTTCTGGGCCTCGGTCCTGTCATCGGGTGCGGTGAAATTCGCGCCGACCCATGCCTCATCGATCAGGGGCAGGCCGCCTGCAAGATCACGCACGGTGACTTCTGCGTCGGTGAAACGGCTGACGATCTGGTCCGTGAGATCGCGGCTGACCGAATTGCTGCTGCGGACGGAGGCGTCGAGGCGGAGGATGTGCTTGGTCATTTTTTGTCTCGCTCAGAGTTGGTGAATGAGCGGTAGATGGTCCTGCGCGGGTGTGTCGAAAAGGGCGGAAACTGCGGGGCCAGTGCGCGAAAATGCACATACTTTCCGGTTGAAAATACCGGTGGTGGAACCGCTTTTGCCGCCGCACTTCAGGGTGGTAGGCGTGCTGTTCTGTGCTGGAAATTAACGCTGTAAAAGGGGTCAGCCCGGCCCGATGCGGGCGACAGGTTCAGTCTGGCGAGTGGCGATTTTGGGAGAAAATTTGGTGGAGCCTAGGGGAGTCGAACCCCTGACCTCTTGCATGCCATGCAAGCGCTCTCCCAACTGAGCTAAGGCCCCATCCGGGTGCAGGTGTATCGCCTGCGTGCCGCTCTCTAAGCGGCGCTCAGGGCGAGATCAAGTGGAAAATCCCGCCCCTGAGCGAAAAAATCAGGAGTCGTCGTCGTTGCCGGCAACGTCGCCGAGATCGTCGAAGGAGACGGTATCGTCATCGTCGTCGTCGAGCACGTCATCGCCAAGATCGACATCGGTGTCGTCATCGTCGTCGAGGATCAGATCATCATCTTCCTCGGTCTCCGCCTTGGCTTTTGCGGATTGCGCGTCTTCGGCATCCGCGATCATTGTGCGGGTCTTGCCGGTTTCGATGTTGATGATTTCGCCGGTGTAGGGCGAAACGATCGGATCGGCGTTCAGGTCATAGAAGCGCTTTCCCGTGGTCGGGCAGACGCGCTTTGTACCCCATTCTTCTTTGGGCATGGTTATCCCTTCAATTCTGTCATGCTCTTGCAGTGGATCGCCGCCAACTGCCATAAGCCGAGGGAGGTGTCAAAGGCTTTGACACCGGATTGTGGTAGAAGGCGCATATGGGCCGGTATGTATTGCATGGCAACCCCCCTTTGGAGGTGAAATTGCGCCGTTCGGCGCGGGCGCGGCGGCTTTCGCTGCGGGTTTCGCGGCTGGACGGGGCTGTAACGCTGACCTTGCCCAAGGGTGTGGCGGAGGCGCAGGGAATCGCTTTTGCCGAGGATCGGGCCGATTGGGTGCGCGCGCAGGTGGCGCAGGTGGGGCCGAGCGCGGAGGTTTCCATCGGTGGCATGCTGCCATTTGGTGGCGTGGCGCATGAGATTGTGCGCGGCCACGGCCGCGCCGTGCGGGTGGCGGACGGGCGGATCGAACTGCCCGCAACAGCGACGATGCCGGGAAAGACATTGCGCGGGTTTCTAAGGGCGCGGGCGCGGGACGCGCTGGCGGAGGCGAGCGACCGCTATGCGGCGCGGCTGGGCGTGAGCTACGCGGCACTGGCGCTGCGCGATACGCGAAGCCGCTGGGGATCGTGTTCGTCAGACAGGCGGCTGATGTACAGCTGGCGGCTGGTCATGGCGCCGCCTGCGGTGCTGGATTATGTGGCCGCGCATGAGGTCAGTCACCTGCGGGAAATGAACCACAGCGCGGCGTTCTGGCAGACGGTCGGCGAGCTGATGCCGGATTACGCGGCACATCGCGCCTGGCTGCGGACGGAGGGGGATGCGCTGTTGCGGATCCGGTTTGGAGATTGACCTCTGCACCAAAGCCCCGCAGAGATAGGCCATGCTGATCCAGTCGAGACAAGGTGATCTATCGGGGGTGGCTCATGAGCGGGTCTATCGTGCGCTGCGCACGCGGATCATGCATGGGGAGCTGGAGCCGGGGCAGAGCCTGACGCTGCGTGGTCTGGGCAAACAGTTTGACGTGTCGATGACGCCCGCGCGGGAAGCGGTGCGGCGGCTGGTGGCGGAGGGGGCGCTGTTTCTCTCGTCGTCGGGGCGGGTCTCCACGCCGGAGCTGACAAACGAGCGGATTGAGGAACTGGCGGCGGTGCGGGCGCTGCTGGAGCCGGAGCTGGCGATGCGGGCGCTGCCGCGGGCGCATTTCGCGCTGATCGAGCGGCTGGAGACGATCAACAACGGCGTGAGCCAGATGGTCGCGCGGCAGGATGCGTCGGGCTACATCCGTATGAACCTCGAATTCCACCGCACGCTGTACCTGCGGGCGCAGGCTCCGGCGATCCTTGCGATGACGGAAACCGTCTGGCTCCAGCTCGGGCCGACGATGCGGGCGCTCTACGGGCGGCTGAAGCGCACGGAGCCGCCCTATCACCACAAGCTGATCATCGCCGCACTGAAGGCGGGTGACGAACCGGGGCTGCGGCTCGCAGTGCGGACGGATGTGACGCAGGGCCTGCGGATGCTGAAGACGTGAGTTTCAATCCGTGCCGAGTGCGCGGAGGCGGTTAACGTTGGCTGCTATTTCGCCAAGGTGCCGCTCGTCAGTGCCGCAGCAGCCCCCCATGATATCGACATCGGGAAGTTGGCGGGCCACCTCGCCCATTTGTTGACCAAGCTCAACAGGATCTCCGTCCTCCAAATGGCCGAGCTTGCACAGAGCGACCTTTTCCATGCGAACGGCATTCGGGCGGATGTAACGGAGGCGGTTGAGCCACGCGCCCTGATCCGCGAGGGCGTCTGCAAATTCGAGCGGATGCGCGCAATTGGTGCCGAACCATGCAGCAGCACCATTGGTGCGCTCGTCGATCACTTCGATTGCTTCACGCAGGCTGGGGCCTGAGCGGAGGCGGCCTTCGGATGTAAGCGTCAGGCTGACACCGATTGGAATATCGAATCTTTCGGCGGCGCGGATGACGCCCACGGACTCGGCGATGTTGTTGAAGGTGACAGCGATTGCCATGTCTGCTGGCGTTTCCTTGAGATTGGCGAGCTGCACTGAATGGTATTCAAGTGCGGACTGCTCAGTAATGTTTTCACCCGTGCCGTAGGCATCCCCGCGGGGACCGATGCAACCGGCGATGTAGACATCCGACACCCGACCGGCATAGGCGCGCCGCATATCATCTAGGAAGGCAATCGTGCGCCGTTCCATCTCAGCCAGTTTCTCAGGGGAGTAGCCGAGCTTGGCGCCCCAGTCGGGGCTGGCGCGGTAATCGTGGCCGAGGATCAGCATACCGGTGCCATGTTTCTCGGCGGCATCGAAATAACGACAATACATCGCGCGGACGATCTCGCATGCCTTCGGATCATCGAGCAGCGGTAACATCGAGAATTCTGGTAACTCCAAGCCCCATTTGTAAAGGAGTTCCGTCTCGCCGCCGCCTTCGGTCAGGTAGAATTTATGGCTCAGTCTTGGGGGGAAATCGCGTGGCATAGGGCCACATTAGCAAATTTGCGGGCTTTGCGCGAGTATTCGGGTTCTCTGCCTATGCAAAGCAAACGGGCCGCCCTATGGCGGCCCGTGCAAGACGTTCTGCGAGCGCGATTAGGAGTGGATCGGGCCGTCGCCGCAGGCGAGGGCTGCTTCGCGCACCGCTTCGGAGAAGGTCGGGTGGGCGTGGCATGTGCGAGCGATGTCTTCGGCTGCGGCACCGAATTCCATGCCGACGCAGATCTCGTGGATCAGGTCGCCAGCAGCGGGGCCGATGATGTGGGCCCCGAGCACACGGTCGGTTTCCTTATCCGCGAGGATTTTTACGAAACCGTCACCGGCATGCACTGCTTTGGCGCGGCCATTGCCCATGAAGTTGAATTTGCCGACCTTATAGGCGCGGCCCTCATCCTTGAGCTGGTCTTCGGTCTTGCCGACAGAGGCGACCTCGGGGTGGGTATAGATCACGCCGGGGATGACATCGTAGTTCACATGGCCTGCCTGACCTGCCAGCAGCTCGGCAATCGCCATGCCTTCGTCCTCGGCCTTGTGCGCCAGCATCGGGCCTTCGATGGCGTCGCCAATGGCGTAGATGCCTTTGACGGAGGTCGCATAGTGGCTGTCGGTCTTGATCTGGCCGCGCTCGGTCATCTCGACGCCGAGGGCATCGAGGCCAAGCCCCGTGGTGTAGGGGCGGCGGCCGGTGGCGACGAGCACCACTTCGGCATCAATGGTGTGCTCGCTGTCATCCTTGCGGAGTTTGTAGGTGACGGTGTTCTTCGTTTTGGCGGATTTGACGCCTTGCACGGCGGCACCCATGACGAAGTTCAGCCCCTGTTTTTTCAGGAGGCGCTGGAACACTTTCTGAACCTCACCGTCCATGCCGGGGGTGATCACATCGAGGAATTCGACCACGGTCACATCGGTTCCGAGGCGCTTGTAGACGGAGCCGAGTTCCAGCCCGATCACGCCCGCGCCAATGACGACCATGGATTTCGGCACTTTCGGCAATTCAAGTGCGCCGGTGGAGGTGACGACGGTTTTCTCGTCGATCTCGATGCCCGGAAGGGAGGAGGGCTCGGAGCCGGACGCAATGATGATGTGCTTGGCGTCATGCACCTCGTCACCGACTTTGACCTTGCCGGCCTCGGGGATGGAACCCCAGCCCTTGAGCCAGTCGACCTTGTTCTTTTTGAACAGGAATTCGATGCCTTTGGTGTTGCCGTCGATGACGTCGTTTTTGTAGGACATCATCTGTTTCCAATC
>JAEPMR010000078.1 GCA_017643845.1 Marivivens sp.
GCCAAGGAAGGTGGCGTCGTCCTGTGCCTTGCGTTTGTCCAACAACGCCACTGCATCGGCACCTGCCCGGAAACGGAGGCGATCGCCGGTTTCATTGGCGGCCTCCCAGATCACTTCCGCAACGGTTTTGGGCGCTGATGGGTTGGACGCCAGTTTTCCAAACACCCGTCCCATGGCTTCGGCCATCGGTGCGTAGTCAGAAAGTCCCTCTTCCATGGCAAAGTCGAATGAACTGCCGCCAAAGTTGGTCTTGATCATCCCGGGCTCGACAATACGGACGCGGATGCCAAGCGGTTCAAGCTCGTAATGGAGCGCCTCCGATAGGCCTTCGACCGCAAACTTGGTCCCATGGTAAAGCGTGCCGAGCGGGAATGTGATCTGACCGCCGATGGATGAGATATTGATGATTGTGCCCGTGCGGTTCGCCCGCATTTGCGGCAGCACGGCCTTCGTGACTTCCATCAGGCCGATCACGTTGGTATCGAACTGGCGACGTATGCGCTCCATCGAGAATGCCTCCAGCGCACCGTAGGCCCCATAGCCTGCATTATTGAGTAGGACATCGATCTTGCCGAACCGGTCGATACCGGCGGCGACTGCTGCGGCGATCGAGCCCGGATCGGTGACATCGAGACGCTCGACCTGGACATTGTCTAGTTCGGCAAGGTCACCCACGCTGTCGGGGTTGCGCATGGTCGCGACAACGTTCCATCCGTTGGCTTGGAAATGTCTCGCGGTGGCCTCTCCTATGCCCGATGAGGCGCCGGTGATCAGAATGGTATTCATGCATTATCTCCTTCAGGCGTTGAGTTTCAGCATGTCTTCGATGCCGAAGCTGGTCATGACGTTGCGCGTCACGTCGTGCAGCACTTCGTTGTACCTCTCGATCTGCGGGCCAACGCCCACATGATCCACAACAGTGCGGAACGGCTTTTGCCCGAAAGGCATGTCGAGAAGAGCGACGACCGCCTCCGCAATCCGTTCGGGGCGTTGATCAGGTGTCGCCTCCAGCATCTGGGCCAGACCGGAGGCTGACATGGCTGGAACAGCTGCAAACTCACAATACTGTGCTTCACGCTCGGGATCTTTCGGAGTAATCATACCATCAAAGAAGGCTGTCGGCATGGCACCGGGTTCGATGATACAGGATTCAATCCCGAAGCCTGACAGCTCCGTCCGATAGCATTCGACAATCGCCTCCAGCGCCCATTTCGAGGCCGAATAGGTCCCGTAGAACGGCGTCGCGATCCGGCCGATCAGGCTGGAGGTATAAAGAACCGTCCCCCGGCCCTGCGCCCGCATATGTGGCAGTGCTGCGCGCATGACGCGCTGGACGCCCATGACGTTCACACCAAAGACACGCGCCATATCCTCTGGCGACATCAATTCCTGAATGCCATAAGAGCCAATTCCGGCATTGTTGAACAGGACGTCGATGCCGCCGAGTTGTGTGATTGCTTCGGCCATCCCACGCTCGGTGCTGGCCGTGTCGGTCACATCTATTTCGACAATCGATGCTCCCGCAGCTTCAAGCTCCGCAACAGCGTCGGCGCTCTTTCTCTCACGACTACGGACGCTTCCCGCAACCTGATAGCCTTTTTCGAGAAGTGCGAACGCCGTCGGCTTTCCAAACCCGCCGGCGATGCCGGTGATCATGACCTTTTGCATGTTGGTCTCCTTTGTTGTGTCATGATCACGTTAGTCGCATCAGTCGCTTCTTTCTTTTCCAATTGGCCAAAATACTTGCCTGATCCTCCAGAAGTGGAGATTTCTATATTGGCGGTGCGCGTGGTAATGCTATCGAAAGGCGTCCTTTGGGAGGCCTTCGAGAAGATGAGCGAGAACCTGTTATCACACATCACCGCGTTGCTCGATCAAGCAGGCATCGCTGATGGTTCATTTCATCATGCCCTGAGCGGTACCCACCTCTTGCGGCATCGCGCAACGACCGACCTAACTGCGACTGTCTATCGACCGCTTCTTTGTCTGATCTTGCAGGGTGCAAAGCAGGTGGGGTCCACCACCCGAACACTTACAGTGGACGCCGGACAATCCCTCATCGTGAGCCATACACTCCCAGTTGTTTCGCGGATTACAGAAGCGTCCACAGAGTCCCCCTACACGGCTTTGGTCTTTCCACTAGACCTCGACCTTCTGAGGGCGTTGGCCCCCGCGGTGCTGCCCGCATTGAACGCACCGTCTTCCGATCCATTCTCGATTTGCTTGTGTGACACCGATCCAAGTCTGACAGACGCACTTCTCCGATATTTCCTTCAGTGCGAGGAAGAGGAGACAAGGAAACTGTTGGCGCCGATCACGTCCCGCGAAATCCATGCAAGGCTTCTGATCGGGCCACATGCGCAAGTCCTGCAAAGGCTCCTCTGGCACGAAAGCACTGCCAGCCGCATCCATATGGCAACGCGAGACATTCAGGCGAACCTATCGGAAACCATCGTCGTCGGGGAGCTGGCAACACGGATCGGGATGAGCAACTCCTCGTTCTTCGAGCAGTTCAAAGCCGTGACGGGAACATCGCCACTCCAATACCAAAAGGACTTGCGTCTACTGAAGGCCAGAGACGACCTGCGGACGAGCCGTGCCAAGATATCCGAAGTCGCATTCGCCGTAGGCTATGAAAGCTCCGCACAATTCTCGCGAGAATACTCGCGCAAGTTCGGTAAATCGCCCCGTCAAGACCGCGAACTTGTGCCTGCCGACTGAGCTGCGGTGTTGGCCCAAGCCGGACTTTGATCCGATGGCAACATGCTGCGTCGCAGTTTTCCAAAAATGATCCTTCAATCCTTGGTCTCGGGCCGCTAGCCTCTCGAAGGGACTGCGCAATCCGGCGCATCCTCAAATTCGATACCCCTAAAGTCAAATGATTGTTATGGCGAACTATATTTCAGTATCTCGCAGATTTGCTCTCGCTGAAAAGGTTGAACTCAGAGACCCCGACTACTTGTCGTTCTTTGGGTCGGTACCCGATGGCGTCTACGAGTGGCCAGACCTACTTGAAATGACGCCCTTAGTAATTCTGGGTGAGGGGCGTACCGGAAAAACACGAGAATTCGAAAAACAAGTCGAGAAGCTTCGTGCATCGGGAAACGACGCGTTCTTCATTCCGTTGGAACGACTTCACGACGAAGACTTGGAAAACGCCATGCTTCCAGCAGACCTCGAGGCGTTTGAGAGATGGAGGCAAAGTCCCACGGCTGTGGCATACTTCTTCTTGGACGCCTTGGACGAGCTGAAGCTCAGAGAAGGCTCCTTACGCTCTGCTGTGAAAAAACTCCAAAGGGCGTGTGAACCGCATTTTGCTCGAACGAAACTTGTGCTTTCTTGTCGGCCGGCAGACTGGCAATCACAAATTGACTCACAACACCTCGAACCGTTTTGTATGGCCCAACGAGTTCATTTTTCGAGTGGGGAGACGACAGTACTATCGAACAAGTCGGGTCAAAGTGACGGAGGACACCTTCGAACCGGCAACAATACCGGAAACCCGGTTGATCGGGTCATAACATGGCTGAAACGCCAATTCTCCCGGCAGCCATCATCGCACGCCGCACAGATCGATCAGGGCAGTGAAGAATTCTTTTTGGAGGTGATTTCAAAGTCAAAAGCCGAACAAGGGAAAATCTCATCACCTCAAGAAGCCCCTGACGCCTCGAAAAGCGTCTCTCCAACAATCGTCACCCTTCTCCCGCTAAGCAAGGATGAGATACGAGAGTTTGCGCAAAGCTATTCGCCATCATATGCCGACGCATTTTGCCAACATTTGGAATCCCATGATTTTTGGCATCTTTATCGTCTACCCGCTGAAATAATCGATGCGCTTGACCAATTGTCCACCAACGTGCAGTTGGGCACCTTGGAAGATCAACTTCGGCTTGGTATTCAGAGAAAACTGCGAGAGAAGCACCCCAACAAGCGGCAGGCATTAAGTGTCGAGAAGGCCCAACAAGGCGCGGAGCGGATCGCACTCGCCCTGTTCTTGTTAAAAAAGCGCACGCTGACGGTTAATGAGAGCGGAGATCCTGAGAAATTAGATATTGGCGATATCTTGATCGATTGGACGCCAGACGAACAGCAAGAGCTCATAGGAAAATCCCTCTTTGATCCGAGCGGTATCGGCTCCGTCAGATTTCACCATCGCGCCACGCAAGAGTACTTGGCGGCACTACGCCTCGACCGTTTGCGGTCAGATGGAATCCATAATCGATCTCTGTTTGCGTTACTCTTTGGAGAGCTCGGAGGCGAAGCAGTCGTAAAACCCAGTATGGCTCCGGTCGCGGCTTGGCTTGCGCTGTGGCATGTTGATATCCGACGAATGGTACTCGAGCGCGAACCGGCGCTGCTGTTCCGTCAAGGTTTGCCCAGTGCGCTATCTTTGGACATCCGGGCAGAGGTTTTACGGGCATACGTTCCTCAATACGCGGGTAAGGGTTGGTGTCGCGCGGGCGTCGGGCATGACGAGCTAAAGCGAGTAGCACACCCCCAGCTTAGCGATCTCGTTCGAGAATTGTGGGAGGATGCCTATACTGGTCATGACAGCCGTGAACTCCTTTTGGAGATGATCTGGTTAACGCCAATGCCGGATTGCGCGGACCTTTCGCTCGCAGCGGCTTTGGACAACACGTTGGAGCCACATCATCGTACCTACGCGTCTTGGGGCGTTTTGGCCGCAGGAAACCAGGCCCAGAAACAAAATCTTGCACAAGCCGTTTTGGGTTCGTCTCTCCCGCAGCGCGTCATAAGGAACGTTCTGCCGGAAATGGTGCCTTCGTTGATCGGGGTCAGCGATTTCTTGCAGTTGTTGGATGCATTGGACAACACGCCAAACGATGTCCACGGTCTGAACTACACCATATACCGCGTTACCAAATCCGACGGCCTTGGCCGGGAAGAGCAAGTTGCTTTGAGAGATGCACTGGTTGAGTCCATCTGGACGACACGACAACCTGATTGCCGAATGTACCAAGCTCGATCTCCAAAAGATCACTACCAAGATGGGTTAGTTGCGAGCTGTCACGCGACAATCCCGGAAAGTGCCGAAGACGCGACCGCTTGGGCAAGGGCGCTTGCAATAGCAGTTCATTTTGGGGAGCGGGATGAAAGCATCATCGCTGAAAAGGAAACCAAGGCAATCTGGTCTGCTTTAGAAGTACATCCCAGGCTTCGAGAGGCGTATTTCTGGGCATGCCTCGATATGGCCGACGATCTAGAGGGCCATAAGGAAGACTGGCCTAGATTCATTCGTGCCGTTTCGGCAAGCAGGCGGTCAATTCGATTCGACAAAGAAGACCAATCTTGGTTGCTTCGATTTGTATCTGCAGAAGCACCTAGCAATCGCCGTGGCATCGCTTTTCAGGCGTTGATCTATTTCTATGATCTTAAAGTCGAAACGGAGCTTGCGGCCTCAATTGAGGCGCTCGTTGCTGATAGAGAAGACTGGCTTGAATCCCTCGCAAACGTTCGCAACCCTCAGCCTCGTGAACCTGATGAATGGGAGATCGAGAGGGAAGCAAGGCGGGCTGAGCGCGAAGCGGAAGAAGCGAAGCGAATAGAAGACTGGAAAGCGTGGCGCAACGAGATATTGGCGTCCCCGGATTTTCTGATGGGTTCGGACAGGCGGCTCGGGATTCTTTACGATGCAAGGAAAGTTATCAGCCAAGGCATCAGTCGTGACAGCACATGGGGGCATTGGGATAGCGCAATCATTGCTCGCGCACTTGGTAGAGACTTTCTAGACCGATACCGTCAAGAGTTATCGGTTTTCTGGCGGCAAACTGACGTTCAGCTAAAAAGCGAACGGACACTCGAAGAGCGCAATAGCTATCCAGCCAGTTGGCTGCTCGCATTGGCTGCAGTTAAAGCAGAGTCCGAATCAGACGGTTGGGCAACTGCACTGACTCATGACGAAGCCGTTCGAGCCGCGAGGATCTCATGTGTCGAATTAAATGGGTTCGGCAGCTATATATCCATGCTTGATCAGGCGCACCCAAATGCGGTCGGGGAAGTAGTGTCCTTGGAGGCACTGGCGCAATTGCAGCAGCTTGCCGATATCGGACGGGCCGATATTTTTCATGACATATTATACCACGGGACGGCAAACATGAAAGCCGCGGTAGCTACCCGCATCGCCCCTCGAATTGCAGACTTCCTTTCGGCTGAGCAGGCAGGCGCGAGGAACGCTCTAGAGTATGCAATCCGTATCATTGAGGAGGAAGGCGGGGCAGAACATCGTGAGCAGGCAAAGAATGCGCTAGAAGAAACACTTAGTGGCGAAAGCCTGTCGACGGGCTTCGCCCTATCGCTTCTCGCAGCACTTGATGCAGAGGCAGGTTGCCGACAACTCCTGCTCAAAACCGAAAATCTAAGTAGTGCCGAAAGCCGTCAAAACGCAATTGATGTATTCGCATCGGTCTTTGGTGACCGTCACTCTGGACGTGTGCCTGACTTAACCGAAATACCAGATGATCGCCGTGTCCCTCTCGTGAAATACTTAGTGCTGCGTGCCTACCAAGCCGTTCGGAGAGATGAGGATATCGAGCACGAAGGCACCTACACGCCAGACCTACGTGATAATGCCCAAAACGCTCGATCCTTCCTTCTTGAGACGCTTCTGAACTTAAGGCTACCGGAAACACTGGTTGCCATCCATGAACTAGCCGAACAACCTGAGCTCGGCCACATGCCAGATCGCTTGCGCCAGATGGCTTACGAGATCGCAGCGCAAATAAGCGATATGACCGCCCATCCGGTTGCCGCGTACCAAGCACTAGACCGAGACGGTGCCTTCGTTCCGTTCGACCACAAATCGCTTTTCACGGCCATGATGGCGAAACTCGACACCTTCGAGCATGACATTTTGCATGCGGAAGATTCTCCAGTCGACGCACTTCGACTTCTAGATCAGGAAACGGAACTGCGTCGCTCGATAGCTTTCTGGCTTCGTAAAGCAGATCACGGCGTTTTTGGTTTCACACAAGAAGCTGTTGTTGTCGATGAGAACCGACCAGACATCCGGTTTCACCCGAGGGCCATGCCTGGGTACGCGACAGTCGAATTGAAAAGAGAGACATGGAGTGTTCGCGAGTTAGAGCATGCTCTAAGCGACCAGCTAGTCGGTCAATACCTGCAACATGACAATTGTCGTGCCGGGTGTCTTCTAATTTGCCAAGCTAAGGCGAAACGATGGCGGCACCCCGATACAAATGCGTGGATGTCGTTGCAGGATGTAGTCGAACATTTGGAAACGATGGCAAGACAAGTGATGGCAGCACACCCAGAGTTACATGTTGCGGTGAAGGGGATTGACTACTCTAGAGCCTGAGAAGCTTCGATCCACGAATGGCGTATGGGATCAATACAACTAGAATCTGATCGACTGTTGACCAATGATCAAGCCTTGGAGCCGGACGCCGCCAAAGTCCGGTACTTCTTCGACGCCCTCGAGGCACGCGGATGCAGCGAACGTCCGCAAACCGCCCCTTCTAGCGAGTACCACTCGCTCCATGTACAAAGATAAAAGCCTCAGACTGGACACTCTTCCCTATCAAAATAGTGAATTTTTCAATATCTCGATGTCACCTGCGCAAGAATTTTTGAGCAACAGCCGTGAACTCGTTTCGTACCAATTTCGCACTGGCGCCTGATGCATACTGAGCGATTTTTCCTTCCCTCAGAATTTGAGTTCTCCCTAAAAATCTTCCGTAGTTAATGATTTCGACATTGGCTCTAGAAAATTCGAAAAAATCGGGATGGGAAATCGCAATCAAAGCAGACGGATCATGTAGGCTTGCGCAACGTACACAGTTACGTTTTTCATAAAAATCTAGGTAGTAATCGGTGAGCTCCTTCAAGAATTCCGATCGGTCACCGGCGGTATCTGTAAGTGCATCACAATCGGCTTCGGTGAGAAGAATTTGATCGGTCACATCAAGACCGACAAATCTAATTCCCTCAAAATTCGACAAAACCAGCTTGGCAGAATCTGGATCATTGTAGATGTTCGCTTCTGAATATTCAGTAACGTTGCCTGGCACCGTGAATGCACCGCCCATCACGACCAATTGCTTAACTCGAGAGGGCAGCGTGGGATCCCGCTGAAGCGCGACCGCCAAATTGGTAAGTGGTCCCAAAGCTGCTATCACTAATTCTTGAGCATAATCGCGAGACGCTTTGATCAGAAAATCTGCCGCGTCTAGCTCGACGGGGCAACCGTGCGCAACCGGCGCATTGAAGTTTCCAAAGCCACCCACCCCATGCACTTCTGGCGCAAAACTCGGTGCTTGACCGGATAGCGGGCCTTGGGAGCCCTCGGCCACCGGAACATGACCTTGCCCCATCCATTCGAGCAACCACAGTGCATTCCCAGTTGCAGTGGGCACAGGTACATTGCCGAAAACGGTCGTTAACCCGACAACATTGAAGGCTTCGCTGCCGAACGCGTAGATTAGTGCGAGGGCGTCGTCTATTCCAGGGTCGGTATCGATGACCATCGGAATCATGATAGCCGACCTTTGAGGACATCCATAACTTCTGCTTCGAACGGAATCGCAGTCGCGGCACCTCGACGCGTAACTTGCAACCCGGCTGCCGTCATTGCAAAGGCAAGCGCGTCGTTCGGTGATGCGCCGAGATCCATTTGCGCCAAAAACGCACCAAACGCGGTGTCACCCGCTCCGGTAGTGTCGACGGGGACAACATCGAGAGATGGTGCTACGAGCGCCTCCCCCTGCCATTTCAGACGCGCCCCTCGTTGTCCGTTGGACACGAAAAGCGCCAAATCTTGTGGAAGTGCGTCAGCACCGCCGAGCGCATCATAAAGTTGGGAAAATTCGATCGCATTCACAGCGACTAGATCAATGTAACCTAGTAAAGGTAGTACTATTTCCGGATCAAATGGTGCGGCAGCAAGTGCGACCTTGATGTTCCGCCCTTTTGCATGTGCGATAGCTTCAAAAAGGCCGTTCGTTTCGTTCTGCATGAGCAACCAGTCGGTTGCCGGATCAAGAGCATCAATGGCCCGTTGAATATGGTCTCTAGATATTAAGTGATTGGCTCCCGGGTCCAGTATGATTTGATTTTCCCCAGACTGATCGACAACTATGATGGCGCTGCCAGTGTCGCGCTCATCAGTTCCGACAATATCATCTGTTGCTATCCCCATTGCTTCGATCTTTTGACGAATAGAGTTGTCGCCAGACGCGATTGCACCCAGATGCCTTACTTTTCCGCCAGACCGGTAAATGGCGACCGTATGATTGAGACCTTTACCACCTAAACCAATTTCCACGCACGTCGCAGAGAGCGTCTCACCTGGCTGCGGAAAGTGATCAACATGATAAACACGATCCCAGTTGATCGAACCAATATTCAAAATAGCCATGCTGTCTACCGGATGCGTTGGCCAGAGGACTTGCTGAAGACCAACGTCCTATTGGAAGGAAAACCAATGGTGAGGCAGTCTCCCACCTTCACATCGCGACGATCCGGAAGTTCTACAGCAATGGGATCGTTTCCATCACGTGCGGAATGTGATCCTCCCCCACTGAAGTGGTCCGCCTGTATATTTAGGAACCGGAGGATGAGATATGGGAATCAAACGACATAAGCCTGAAGAGATTGTCACGAAGTTACGGCAGGTTGAGGTGCTTTGCGGCCAAGGGATGCCGCGCATAGACGCCATCAGAGAAGTGCAGATAACAGAACAGACCTTTTACCGCTGGCGTAAGCAGTATGGCGGAATGGGAACCGACCAACTGAAGGAACTCAAACGGCTTCAGAAGGAGAATGACCGGCTGCGGCGGGCGGTATCGGACCTGACGCTGGACAAGCTCATCCTATCGGAGGCCGCACGGGGAAACTACTGAGCCCCTCACGCCGTCGTGCCTGCATTGATCATGTGCGCAGCCAGTTCGACATCTCGGAGCGTCGTGCTTGTCGTGTCTTGGGGCAGCATCGGTCGACACAAAGGCGGTTACCAGTTGGGCGTGCCGATGAAGACCGCCTGGTTGCCGATATGGTCGAGCTGACACGTCAGTATGGACGATATGGTTACCGTCGGATTGCTGCTCTGCTGAGAGGTGCAGGTTGGCAAGTGAACGACAAACGTGTCGAGCGTCTATGGCGGCGGGAGGGGTTAAAGGTTCCAATGAAGCAACCTAAGAAGGGGCGGCTCTGGATGAACGACGGATCATGTATCCGGCTGCGTCCGGAGTACCGCAATCACGTCTGGTCGTATGACTTCGTGCACCATCGAACTGATGACGGGAAAGCGTTCCGAACGCTCAACATCTTGGATGAACACACCCGGGAATGCTTGGCTATTCGGGTGAAACGGAA
>JAEPMR010000079.1 GCA_017643845.1 Marivivens sp.
GCTCAGAGCGCCGGTGGTACTGGCCGACGAAGCCTATGCCCGCGCCGACGGGCTGATCCGTGAAATCGATCGGATCCTGCGGGCGCGAGAAACCAGCCGCCTAACCACACGCGGACCATCGCCGCTGAACCCGGAACACTGGCCGTCGGGGGTCTCGGCGCTCGGGTCGGGCTTTGGCGGGGTTTGGAGCGAGATTTCTGCAGCATTCGTGAACCGTGCGCGCAACGGGACGCTCACCGAAAACGCACCGCAGGCGGCGCTCTGGCTTTTTGTGGCTGTCGCGCTCTGGGCGCGGGGGCGCAGGCTGTGGGACAGCTTGCGGACGCAGGTGGTTCGGCGCGAGGGACGGGGCGCGCGGGCATGGAACGCGCTTTTTTCGCTGGGTGTCGTTGTGGTCCCGTATCTGGGGCTTGTGGCCTTTGCCGAGGCTCTGACGGCGCTGGATATTCTAGGGTTCCGTGGCAATGCGCTCTTGGATTTGTTGCCTGAGGCGGGGCTTTACGTGCTGGTCGGACGCTGGCTCAGCGGGCGTTTTTTCGATCGCGGCGCGCATGGTGAAAACCTGCTGAAGCTCGATGCGGATGTGCTGGAGCGCGGACGGCGGATCGTCGCGAGCCTCGGATGGGTGCTGGCGTTCGGGGCGCTGTTTATCCCGCTGGTGCGGATGGGGGATGCGTCGAGCGTATCGGCGGCGGTGATGACGCTGCCGGTCGAGATTGTGATGGCGGTGTTTCTGTTCCGGCTGGGGCGGCTGCTGTCTAAAAACACCGATGACGACGAGGCACCCGAAGGTGCCGCACAACAGGATGCGGAGGACTGGGCACCGCCGCAAGCAAGTTATCGCAGCCGGTTCATGGGGCTTTTGGGGCGGGCCAGTATGCTGGTCGCGGTGATCGCGCCGGTGCTGTCGGCGGCGGGATATTCGGCGGCATCGGAGGCGATCCTGTATCCGTCGGTTACGACGCTTGCGCTGCTGGCGGTGCTGGTGTTGCTACAGCGCTTTGTCTCGGATGTAACCGAGGCGGTATCGGGCCCACGCGAGGACGGGCAGGACGCGTTGCTGCCGGTGCTTGTGGGGCTGTTCCTGTTTTTGCTGGCGCTGCCGGTGCTGGCGGTGGTGTGGGGCGCGCGGGTCGAAGACCTGCTGGAAATCTGGACGCGGTTCCGTGAAGGGTTCGAGCTGGGCGAGACACGGATCTCTCCCAGCGACTTCGTGACTTTCGCGATGGTGTTTGTCATCGGCTACATGGCGACGCGGTTGGTGCAGGGGACGTTGCGGGCCTCGGTCCTGCCGAAAACCAAGCTCGACATCGGCGGGCAGAACGCGATTGTCAGCGGGCTGGGCTATGTGGGTATCTCGCTCGCGGCGGTGGCGGCGATCACGGCAGCGGGGATTGATCTGTCGTCGCTGGCGATTGTCGCGGGTGCGCTTTCGGTGGGCATCGGCTTTGGCTTGCAAAATGTGGTGTCGAATTTCATCTCCGGCATCATCCTGCTGATCGAACGCCCAATCTCGGAAGGGGATTGGATCGAGGTGTCTGGGCAGATGGGCTATGTGCGGGATATATCCGTGCGCTCGACGCGGATCGAAACCTTTGACCGGACCGATGTGATCATTCCCAATGCGGACCTGATCAGCGGACAGGTGATCAACTGGACGCGGGGCAATTCCGTGGGGCGTGTGATCGTGCCGGTGGGTGTGGCCTATGGCACCGATACCGACCGCGTGTCGCAAATCCTGCAAGAGATTGCCGAGGCGCATCCGATGGTATTGATGTCGACGCCGCCAGCGGTGGTGTTCCAGGGATTTGGTGCGGACAGCCTCGATTTTGAAATCCGCGCGATCCTGCGCGATGTGAATTGGGTGTTGAACGTGAAATCGGACCTCAACCACGCGATTGCCAAGCGCTTTGCGGAAGAGGGGATCGAGATCCCGTTTGCCCAGCGGGATATCTGGCTGCGGAACCCGGAGGTGCTGCAGGGCACGAAATGGGCGCAAGCAGAGAAGAGCGGAGGAGACGAGGCGTGAGCTACATGCTGTTTCGCAATGACGCCTATATGCGGGATGCGACGGGAACGGTTCTGGCGCTGACCGAAGAGGGCGGCATCGTGCTCGACCAGACGATTTTCTACCCGACCAGCGGCGGACAGCCGGGCGATAGCGGGCGGCTTGTTTGGGATGGCGGCGCGATGGAGATAGCCACCGCAGTCAAGGGCGAGGGCGCGGATATCATTCTGGTGCCTGCCGAGCCTGCACCGCTGCCACCAGTGGGGGCCGAGGTGCGTCAGGAGCTGGATTGGGAGCGCCGCCACCGGCATATGCGGGTGCATACGGCGCTGCATCTGCTCTCGGTCGTGATTCCGCTGCCGGTAACGGGCGGGTCGATCGGTGCGGACAAGGGGCGGCTCGATTTCGATATGCCGGAAGCGCCGGAAGATAAGGATGCGCTCACCGACGCGTTGAACGCACTCATCGGGCGCGACCTGTGGATCAGCGAGCAGTGGATTACGGATGCCGAACTTGACGCCAATCCGGGGCTGGTCAAGACGATGTCGGTGCAGCCGCCGCGCGGCAGCGGGCGCATCCGGCTGGTACGGATCGGCGATGAGGACGAGACCGTCGATTTACAGCCCTGCGGCGGCACCCATGTCACCCGCACGGGTGAAATCGGTCGGGTGCGGATCGGCAAAATCGAGAAAAAGGGCAAACAGAACCGGCGGGTCTATTTGCACCTCGACTGACGGTCAGGCGCTGGCGGCCTCGCGTGCCTGAGAAAATGCGTCGAGCGTGGCGTCAAACGCCAGAAGAATAGAGGCGTGCCGGTTTTTATAGTCGCGGGCCGGTTCGAGAACCTCGAGCCCCTCAAACGGCGCTGAGGGGGCAGGCGCTGCCTCTTTTAGCATGGCGTAGAGTTCGTCGCGGCCTTTCTGGACCTGTGCCTCGGTCAGACCGATAATATTGGCACCGATAACGGAGGCCGCGGCCTGCCCCAAGGCGCAGGCTTTTACATCCTGCCCGTAGTCGGTGATGACCCCGTTTTCGACCTGAATATCCACGGTAACATTCGACCCGCAGAGCGGCGCGCGCTTTTTGGCGGTGGCTGTGGGCGCGGTCAAACGCTCGGTACGCGGCATCTGCGTGGTCAAGGCCAGGATGCGCGATGAGTAGAGTTTGATCAGGTCTGAGTCTGACATGTTTGCCTCTTGCCGGTCACCTGACATAGATAGGCAGGAATGCCGATAATTCAAAAGGAAAATCTGATGACTTTCGCGCCCGACACCCTGCGCTACAATGACGCCGGACTGATCCCCTCAATCGCACAGGATGCGGTGAGCGGCGAGGTGCTGATGATGGCATGGATGAATGCCGAAGCGGTGGCGCGGACGCTCGAGACAGGCCGCGTGACCTATTGGTCGCGCTCGCGGCAGGCGTTTTGGGTCAAGGGGGAAAGCTCGGGCCATGTGCAGGAGCTGATTGATTTCCGTGTCGATTGTGACCGTGACTGCCTGCTGCTGCTGGTGCGCCAAACCGGACCTGCCTGCCACACCAACCGACGGAGTTGTTTCTATACAGCCGTACGGGACGGCGCGGAGATGGAGCTGATGGCGCCGGAGGGGTAACGAGGCGTCACATCTATCAAAAAGAAAAGCCGGCCTCGGAGGCCGGCTTTTTGTGATTTTGGTGCGGAGGATTATTCCGCGGCGATCTTGATGACGGGCTCCATGGAGTCGAGCTCCTCCTGCGACAGATGGCATTTGACCTGATGGCCGTCTGCCAATGTGCGCATGGGGGGGACTTCCTTTTCGCACAGGCCACCGGCGACTTTGCTCTTCCAGCGGCAGCGCGTCTGGAAGGGGCAACCGGAGGGCGGGTTCATGGCGGAGGGGATGTCGCCTTCGAGGACGATGTGCTTCTTTTGCACCTTGGTATCGGCAATCGGCACAGCCGACAGGAGCGCCTCGGTATAGGGGTGGTAGGGGGGCGAGAAGACCTGATCGGTCGTGCCCAGCTCCACCACATGACCCAGATACATCACCATCACGCGGTCCGAGAGGTAGCGGACGATGGAGAGGTCGTGGCTGATGAAGAGGAGCGTTGTTTTCTCCTCGCGCTGGATCTCCATCAAGAGGTCCGTGACCGCCGCTTGAACCGAGACATCGAGCGCGGAGACGGGTTCGTCCGCCACAACGATCTTGGCGCCACCGGCAAAGGCGCGGGCGATGCCGACGCGCTGCTTCTGCCCGCCGGAGAGCTGGCGGGGCATGCGGTCCGCGAAGGCGCGGGGCAGTTTCACCAGATCGAGCAGGGTGAGCATTTTCTCGCGGCGTTCGGCGTCGTTCTTGCCGATGCCGAAGATTTCCAACGCGCGGATGATCTGCCGCCCGACGGTCATCGAGGGGTTGAGCGTATCGAACGGGTTCTGGAAGACCATCTGCACATCCGCGACGGTGCGGGTGTCGCGCCGCTCAATGGGGACGCCCTGAATTTCGCGGTTATCAAGGATGATCTTGCCATCGGTGGCTGTCTCAAGCCCCATCAGCACCTTGGCGAAGGTGGATTTGCCGCAGCCCGATTCCCCCACGATCGCGAGTGTTTCGGATTCGCGAGCCTCGAAGGAGAGGGTTTCGTTGGCTTTGACGACCTTCTTGTTGCCGCCGCCAAAGAGGGCGTTGGCGGCGACCTCATAGTATTTCTTGAGGTTGTCCATTTTCAGAACAACATCACCGATCTCGCCTTTGGTTTTCTGCTCCATCAGCTCAAGCGGGGCATTCCAGTCGATTTCCTTGAACTTCAGGCAGCGGGTCTGGTGGCGGTCGTCGCCTTCGACCTCGACCATGGCGATGTCGCCCGCATCGCAGCGGCCCGCTTCGAAATAGTCGCAGCGGGGGCCGAAGTTACAGCCGCGCGGGCGTTCGTGCGGCAGCGGGAAGTTGCCGGGGATGGCCTTGAGCGGGCGGGCGTTCTTATCCGCTCCGGGAAGCGGGATCGACCGGAACAGCGCCTGTGTGTAGGGGTGCTGCATCTTGTCGAACACGTCTTCGATGGATCCACGCTCGACGGCCTCACCGGAATACATCACGCAGATGCGGTCGCAGGTTTCGAGCACCAGACCGAGGTTGTGCGAGATGAACAGCATAGAGGTGCCGTATTTCTTGCCCAAGTCCTTGACCAGTTCGACCACTGCCGCCTCAACCGTCACATCGAGCGCCGTGGTCGGCTCGTCGAGGATCAGGAGCGAAGGCTTGGACATCAGCGCCATGGCGATAACGATACGCTGCTGCTGACCGCCTGAAAGCTGGTGGGGGTAGCTTTTGAGCATGCGCTCAGGGTCGGGGAGCTTCACGTCGGCGACCACTTCGAGGGCGCGTTTGTAGGCTTCTTCCTCGGAGACGCCTTCGTGGATCATCGGCACTTCCATCAACTGGCGACCGATCTTCATCGCTGGATTGAGGGAGGCCATAGGCTCCTGATAGATCATGGCGATTTCCGAGCCGCGAATGTCGCGCAGCTCTTCTTGCGTCATGGTGTTCAGGTCGCGGCCCTTGAACTTGATCGAGCCGCCGACGATCCGGCCGTTGACGCCCAAATCCTGCATCACTCCGAGCGCGACGGTGGATTTACCGCAGCCGGATTCGCCCACGAGGCCCAAAGCCTCGCCAGGCATGATCTTGGCGGAGAAATCCATCACCGCCGGAATTTCCCTCAGGCGTGTGAAGAAGGAGATGGACAGCTGGTCGATGTCGAGGATCGGGCCGTCATAGTCCCATTTCTGCATGTCTCTCTCCTTAGTCCTTCAGGCTTTCTTCGCGCAGGCCGTCGGCCAGCAGGTTCAGACCGAGCACAAGGCTGAGAAGCGCGAGTGCGGGCGGCAGAACGGGATGGATGTAAATCTGGAGCAGGCGGCGACCTTCGTTGATGGTCGAGCCCCAGTCGGGGCTTTCGGGCGGGAGGCCCAGACCGAAGAAGCCCAATGTCCCCAGAAGGATGGTGGTGTAGCCGATGCGCAGACAGAAATCGACGATCAGCGGGCCGCGCGCGTTAGGAAGGATTTCCCACAGCATGATGTACCACGGGCCTTCGCCACGTGTTTGGGCGGCGGCGACGTAATCGCGGGTTTTGATATCCATCGCGAGGCCACGGACGATCCTGAACACGGTAGGCGAGTTCACGAACACCACCGAGACGAACACCACAAGGATACCGCCGGGAATGTTAAACAAGTCCATCGAGGCCGGAAGGAAATCAATTACCGTGACCGGCTGCGAGATCAGCGACAGGTAGAGCCAGACCATCACGAAAAGCGCGGCACCAAGGATGATGTTTCGCTTTGGCGGCTGGGTGTGGAAGCGGCTGTTGACCAGAACCGTCACGAAGATGATCGGGAACAGGAAAAGCACCGCCGCCATGAAGCTCGGCAGACCCGTTTGGGTCATCTCCGGCGTCACCAGCAGGTAGAACAGCAGGATCACGGGGAAGGCGAGGATCAGGTTGGCGAGGAAGGACAGGAAGGTGTCCAGCTTGCCACCGTAGTAACCAGCAGGCAGGCCGAGGGTGATCCCGACCATGAAGGCAAACATCGTTGCCAGCGGCGCGATGCGCACCACCACCCACGAGCCGTGGATCATGCGGCTGAAGTTATCCCGCGCGAGGTTGTCGCCGCCCAGAAGGTAGTGCGGCCAGAGGCCTTCGTCTTCGGCGCCGCGAATATAGGTGCCGGGGACTTTGTTCTTCATCACGGCTTCTTGTGCGAGCGGGTCATGGGTCGCGATCAGGTCGAACACACCGGCGAAGATGGCGGTGAACACCCAGAACATGACGAGACCGAATCCGATCATGCCCACGGTGCTGTCGAAGAGCTTGCCATAGAGACCGAGCCGCCGTTTGTAGTAGATTGAGAGCGCGTAGGTCACGATCAGAGCGATCCAGACGGGCAGGAACTGCTTTGCCATGGCGCCGACAATGCCCGCCGAGCCGTAGGGCATGACGACACCGCCGATGAGATAGGCCGCCAGAACAGCGACTGTCCCGAGGAACGACCAGTTGGTCACCTTCGACACGAGTCCGTAGGCACCGCCACGGGCAATCAGGCTTCCGTCGGGGTTGGATTGAAGGGTGGGGGCCTCGACGAACAGCGACATGATGATTTGCACCACGATGCTGATGGCGAGGATCGTGACCAGAATGAAGAGGATCGGGTCAAGTATGGTTCCGAGGGAACCGGTCCAGGTCAGATTATCCATAATCTCGGCTCCTTAGGAAATGCGAATGCGCGGGTTGAGGAAGACGTAGCCGATGTCGGAGATCAGCTGTGTGATCAGAACCACAAAGACCGACACGACAGATACGCCGAGCAGGAGCTCGATATCGTTGTTGCCGGCGGCCTGCACCAGCGTCCAGCCGAAGCCTTTGTAGTTGAACAAAGTCTCGACGATCACAACGCCGTTCAGGAGCCACGGGAACTGCAGCATGATGACGGTGAACGGCGCGATCAGCGCGTTGCGCAGCGCGTGGCGCATCACGATGTTGCGGAAGCTGACGCCTTTGAGACGCGCGGTGCGAATATATTGCGCGGTCATCACTTCGGTCATCGAGGCGCGGGTCATGCGGGCGATGTAGCCCATGCCGTAGAGCGCGATGGTCATGACGGGCAGGGTGAAGTTGACGAAGGTAATGTCATCGGTGGCGCTGGTGGCGGAGCCGTTGAACCACTTCAAACCGACTGCGGAGGAAGTGAAAATGGCAATGAACACGACGCCCGAGACGTATTCCGGTGTTGCGGTTGTGAGGATCGAGACCGTGGACAGGGAACGGTCGAGCTTGGAGCCTTCGCGCATACCGGCCAGAACGCCGATGATCAGGGCGCCGGGCACCATGACGAGCATCACGTAGAACATCAGCCATGCCGTGAGGCCGAGGCGGACCGTGACGATTTCCCAGACACCGTCTTTGAACACGGTTGAGAAACCCCAATAGCCCTGAAATACACCACAGAAGGTGCTGGCATCCTCGACAGTTCCGCCGCTGGGGATACAGCGGCCACGCACATTGCCTTCGTCATCCTCGATCACATAGCCGGGCACGACGCCGAGCCATTCGCCGTATTTGATGAATACATTCCGGTTGTATCCGCGGTTTTCGAGCCACGAGACGACCTGTTCGTCGCTCATACGCATGCTGGCTTCGGTTTTCGCGAGTTTCTCAAGGTTCGGTTGGAGGTTCGTGAGAAAGAACACCACGAATGTCAGGCAAAGCGCCGTGAGGAGCATGACTCCCAACCGGCGAATGATGAATAGTCCCATGGACGCCCCTGTCAGTTCGGTTTGTGGTGGCGCTGATCGCCACTTTTTCATTTAGCGGTTGAGTCTGCGACTCAAAAAAGGCCGCCCCCGAGGGGACGGCCCGTGTGCGGAATTAGCTTAGGCCGAGAAGCCGAGCTTATGCACGTGGATTTCGAATGCCGGATGCATATCGCCGCCGACCACACCGGGGCGGTAGTGACGATAGAGCGACCGCCAGTAGGACTGGATGATCACGGCATCGTTCTGGAACACGGTTTCGATTTCGCGCATCACTTCGCGGCGTGCATCAGCATCCGCGATGGAGAAGGCTTTTTCGAGAAGGGCGTCGAACTCGGGGTTCGAATAACCGGCTTCGTTCCACGGCACGCCGGACTTATAGGCCAGCGCGAGAACCTGAACGCCGAGGGGGCGGTGGTTCCATTCCGTTGCGGAGAACGGGTATTTATCCCAGTCGTTCCAGAAGGTGGAGCCGGGAAGAACGGTCCGCTTGATGTTGATGCCGGCATCCCGCACCTGCGCTGCAACCGCGTCGCCGGTGTTTTTGTTGAAGCCGTCATCGAGCGTGATCAGTTCGAACTCGTAATCCGCCATTCCTGCTTCGGCCATCAGAGCGGCAGCGCCATCGGGGTCGTATTTCGGACGACCGATGTCTGCATACTCGGGATGGACCGGAGCCACGTGGTGGTTGTCGGCCTGAACGCCGCGACCGTTGTAGCCCAACTCGAGCACGACGCCGTTATCGACGGACTGGCTGATCGCCTGACGCACGCGATGATCGGCGTAGATCTTCTTACCGTCGACTTCTGCCTGCTGGTTGAAGCGGACAACGACGGTGGCGCCGGTGACAACCTCGGATTTTTCCCAGCCGATGGCGTCTGCGATGTCGATGAATTCGTTGACGTTCTGGTAGAGGATGTCGACTTCATCGGATTCGATTGCTGCGAGCCAGGACGACGGGTCGGTACCGTAGTCGATGAACTCGATGGCATCGACATAGCCGCCACCGTAGCCGTCAACGCTGTTGCCCCAGTATTCGTGGTCAGCGTTCTTGGCGAGCGTGCCTTTGACACCGACTTCAAGGCTGGTGGGAAGATAGGCACCGGTGCCGATCGGGGTCGACAGGATGTCGTCAACATTGGTGTCGGGGTGGATCACTGCGGCCGGGTAGTCGGCCATGCCCGGAATAATGGTGATGTCCGGCACAGGCAGGGTAAGCGTGACGCTGTGGCTGCCGGTGACTTCGATCGCGCCGTCGCGGGCAACGCCGGTGTCGGCGTCGATCAGCGAGCCCATACGGGTTGCCATCGAGTTACCTTCAACGCCGCTGTCACACCAGTAGTTGATCAGCCATGCGATGTGCTCGGCGGTCAGCTCTTCGCCGTTGTTCCACATCACACCCTTACGCACGTTGAGAACGTATTGGGTGGCGTCGTCGTTCACGTCCCAGCTTTCAAGCAGCATCGGGCGGACGGAACCGTCGGTCTGTGTTTCGACGAGATACTCGAGCCAGCCGCGGCAGAAGTTGGAAATCTGGGTCCAGTCCCAGGTGCGCGGATCCTTGAGCGGACGCACTTCCTGCTGGATACGCATGGTGCCGCCCATCTGGGCATGCGCTGCTGCCTGCACCGGCGCTTCGAGACCGAGCAGACCGTATGCAGCGGCCGTCGTCACACCGAGCGCGGTGGTGCGGGTGAGGAATTCGCGGCGGCTCAGTTCGCCACGCTTTACCTCATCTGCATACATATAGGCTGCATGGTGCAGCTTCTTGGTTTCGTGCGTCATATTTATCTCCCTGTGACACATCTATCGTTACGGGTCGGAAATCCTGCCCGCGACCCGTGGAGGGCGCGTGCCTGACATCCCACTCTCAAACATTCCGCATGTTTTTGAATGGGACGTCAATGATCGCTTTCGGCATTTTCGATCACAAAACCGACGTTGGCCTTGCAAAATAGCGACATGAGGCACGATAGAAATTTTCCGCATACTGAAGTATGCGAATTAGATATTCAGCAAAA
>JAEPMR010000007.1 GCA_017643845.1 Marivivens sp.
CGGCTCTCTCGAAATCCCGCCCTATAACGCGCTCGACAGCATCACGCTGGGCACCGATTTGCTGATCCCGCTCTGCCAGCCCGGGCTTCTCTCGGCCAGCCCCGAGCGGCTTCCCGTCATCGCCTATCCGCCGGATGTCTTTCTGGGGCGCCTCCTCGAACAGCGCCTCTGGCGGCAACTGCCCGCCGGAACCCATCTCGACAAACGCGCCGAAACCGCCCTCACCCTCGCCGCCCAGCGCTATGCGCTTGATGGCATCGGCATTGCCTGGCTCCCCCGCTCTCTCGCCGCCGAAGACATTGCCGCGGGCCGCCTTGTCCGCGCGCCCGCCGCTGGCCCCGATTGCCCGCTTCTGATCCGCCTCCTCCGCCTGCCGCACCCACAGCGCCGCGTGCTGGAACAGGCGTGGTCGCTCCTACAAGCCCCCGTCGTCACCTGAGCGCCGCACTGGACCGTGCCCAAATCCGAAGTGGCACTATACATTCCCCGCAGCCGCCGCCCTAGTGAGTGGACGGGGGCCGCTTTCACAGGACGCATATGATCTGGCCAGAGGGTATCGAGCTTGATTTCGACACGCGTTTCTTCGCGCTGATGGCAATTGTTTTCATCGCGGGGATCATTCGCGGATTTACCGGATTTGGCTCCGCCCTCCTCGCCGTGCCCGCGCTGGCGGTGCTCTACGGGCCGAAACAGGCGGTTGTGATCGAAGTCCTGATCGAAGTTCCCGTCGTCCTCGGCCTGATCCCCACCGCCCTGCGCGAGGCCGAACGCAAGACCGTGCTTCCCATCCTTGGGATGTTCGCGATCTTCGTGCCGGTCGGCGCGCTTCTCCTGACCGTGATCAATCCGGTCCACGTAAAGATTATCATCTCGATCTTCGTGCTTTCGGCGGTCGGTGTGATGTCCCAGCAATCCCGCCTTGTGGGGCTGGTGTCCCCGAGGGCCAATTACATCATCGGCGCATTTTCGGGAATGACCCAAGGGCTGACCGGCATGGCCGGCCCCCTCTTTGCCACAGCCCTCGTCGCCCGCGGCGAAAACGCCACCCTCACCCGCGCCAACATCAGCGCACTCGCCGCCGGAATTATCGCCCTGTCGGTGGTGAGTTTCGCGGCCCTCGGACTGGTGACACGCGAAACCGTCCTCTACGCCCTCCTCGCCAGCCCCGCGATCCTGCTCGGCGTCTGGACCGGCGCCCGCCTGTTCCGAAGGTTCGCCCACCAAAACCTGCGCGGCCCGATCCTTGTCTTCCTCGCCCTCACCGCCCTCTGGACACTCTACCAGACCCTCGTGTAAGCGGGGAATGAGCGGCGTTTCTGAGCAGTAACCGCTGCAGTGTTCACCGCGCGGGGGAGCGGTCTAATTAAAGAACAAGAATTAGGGTTAAACTCTTGTTCCAGTGAGCGGCTGATAGCCTAGTGCTTGCCCATGGCGCGGTGCACAGTCGAATACCTGCACCAAGAAATCGCGGAAGGTCGGCTGCCGGGTCTCATTATCCATTTCGCTTTCCCGCGCGACGTCATTCAGATGTCGCAAGTGTTTTGGGTGCCTTTGGAATTGGGCATTTTCCGTAAAGGTTATCATTCGATGTCTCCCTGTGCTTGGAGCGAGACTGACACCTTCACAAAACACTTGCTTTGAGATGCTCCTTAGAATTCCTTTAGAAGTTCTCTATTTTCGTTGGGCCTTGCGTAAATCTAAGATTTCGGCTCAGCTTTTCGGATGTTCTTACGTTTTGCTGATTGTGAACTGGACACGAACCGCCGGAGTCTGAAACGAAACGGGGAGCCCATTCCTGTAGAACCTCAAGTTTTTGATCTGATCCTTTTACTTGCTGAGAACTCAGAGAGGCTGGTCATGCGTGATGAAATCATCGATCAGGTATGGAGTGGGCGCATCGTGTCGGAAAGCGCTGTATCGGCACGCATCGCGTCAGCTCGAGCAGCGGTAGGAGATGACGGAAAGCGCCAATCCATTATTCGCACCGTTCATCGACGTGGACTTGAAATGGTGGTTCCGGTCGTCACAGTAGAAGTCACTGATCGTTCGCCGGCTCCTGCCTCACCAGTTCTTCGCTCGAATGAACGACTAAGGTATCTTCGAGGGCGAGGGGGAACCAGCATCGCATATAGGGTGCGGGGCGAAGGCTCTCCCGTTATTCGCGTTAGTCCCGCCGCTTGGGATATTTTGGAGGAACAGACATCATCCATATGGAAAGAAACCGGCGATTGGCTCTCGCGGCATCACCAACAACTTAGATTTTCGACGAACGGCTCCCACGACGGTCATGGGTCAGGGTATCAGTTTGACTTCGATGAATTGGCCGAAGATATCGAAAGGGTTGCAGACGCAGCAGGCTTTGACCGCTTCGCAATTCTTGCTGACTCTTCCGGTTTTCATCCAGCTATTCGCTTCACGGCAAATCATCCTGAGCGCGTTTCCCGTATGGTGATCACTGGGGGTTATATCGAAGGTCGGGCACAGCGCACGGGCACAGCGCTGTCTGACGACGTCTTTCGACAATTGGTAGAGAAGGGTTGGCACAATGAAACGGCGAAACTGGATGCCGCAATTTTCCTACCATACCTTCCCGAAGGTCCATTAGAAGCGATCATAGACGCTGCCCGAGTTTTCCAGGCAACGACGACCCGAGAGGAAGAGCTTGCCCAAAGAGATGCGATAAATTCTGTCGATAGCTCTTCATTTTTAAAAGAAATAACCTGCCCAGTTCTGATCGTTCACGGAAGGCATGACGCCATTCATCCCGTATCTGAGGCTCAGAGATTGGCCGAAGAGTTACTCAATGCTGAACTCTGGATAATGGAGACAGCAAATCATTTGCCGGTGGCCGGGCATCGACTTTGGGAGGAATACAAAGCGGGTGTGTTAGCCTTTCTAGAAAACTGAAAGCGTCAAAATTCACTAGAAACTCGAATGCACCACACATCCAAAGATGTGAGAAATTTTCAGCCCCTTAAAACGAAAATCAGCTTTCTTTAATCATGCCGAAATAAATCGAATTCAATTCGAGCACCCCCCCACACCCTACCCCGCCAAGATCTCCTGCATCGCTGTCAGGAACCGGCCCACTTCGGCCTCGGTGTTGTAATGGCACATCGAGACCCGCACACAGGTCTCCAATCCCAGAGGCGTCAGGATATTGCCCGAGTAATGATCCGCCCGCCGAATATGCACCCGCACCCCGCGCTGGCGCAGGGCCTCGACGATCCCGGCGGTGTCACGCCCCTCCACCGCAAAGGACACAAGCCCCTCCCGCGCAGGGTTTTCCAGCCCGCCGATGATCACCACGCCGGGCAGGTGGGCCAGTCCGGGCAGGTTGCCCTTGCCCTGCAGCATCACCTCGCAGAGCCGCGCCTCCTGCCGGTGGATCACCTCGCCCGCCGCCTTGATCTTGGCACGGCGGTCGGCCCTCGGGTCGATCTCGCCGCCCAGCCACTCAAAATAGCTGACCACATCCGAAAAGGTCGCATAGGCGCCGGTATCGCGCGTGCCCATTTCCCACGGGCTGCCCGGCGCACCGATTAGGCTGTCATGGGGGAGGGCCGCCAGCCTGTCCGACAGCCACGCCACCCCGTAGCCGTGCCGCGAGAATACCTTGTAGGGAGAGATCACATAGCCGTCGATGCCGTAGCTCTCGATGTCGAGCCGACCGTGCGCCGCGTGCTGGATGCCGTCCACGATGATAAAACACTCCGGCGCGACCGAACGGATCGCCGCCGCAACCGCCGCCACATCCACCCCCATGCCGGTCACGGGCGAGGTGTGCACAATCGTCGCCACAGATGTCTCCGGCGTGACTGCCGCACTGTAGGCCGCGGCATCCACCGTGCCGGTCGCGTCGTCATGGGCGACCAGCACATGCCGCTTTCCGGCCACCTCGGCCCAACGCGCCGCCGCACTGCGCGACGCGGGATGTTCCAGCGTGCTGCCCAGCACCACGCCGCCCGTCCCGCCCAGCGCCGCCGCGCGGATCAGACGGAACAGCAGCTCGGTGCCGCTCTCCCCCACGATGAACTGCCCGTCCGGCGCGCCAAAGAACACCGCCATATCGGCCTTCGCCTTGGCAATCATTTCCAACAGCGCTTTCGACGCCGGATTGTCCCGCCCCTGATTATCGGGGATCGCCGCCATCCGCGCCGAAGTTTCGACCACCGCGTTCAGCGTCAGCGCCCCGCCCGCGTTTTCGAAAAACACCCGCTCCCCCTCGAAAGGGCAGCTGTCCACATGTGCAAACCGCGACCGGATCGCGGCCATCAGGCGGGGGGAAATATCGGTCATTCTGGATGTCCTCGGCCAAACCAACGCCGCCATCTCAACCGCAGCGCCGCACGCTTGTCCAGTGGCCTCAGTCGTCCAGCGGCTCGATCAGCTCCGGCCCGCTGGCACGGTTGGAGTTCACCGCCTTACCCACGCGATAGGTCCGCACCACCCCCTCCGCAGGGGGCCGCATCAACAGCGCCGCGCCATGTCCCTGCTCGCCCAACCACTTGCCCCAATCGCCCGCCTCCAAAATCACCGGACTGCGGTGATGGATCCGTGCGATTTCGCCGGTGGCTTCGGTCGTGACCACCGCACAGGTCGTCAGACGCTGCCCGTCGCCCTCCCAATCCTGCCAGATCCCGGCAAAGACCATCGGCGCCCCGTCCGCCCGCTGCACGAACCACGGCAGCTTCTCCCCGCCTTCCGGCCGCTCCCATTCAAAAAAGCCCGCCGCAGGGATCAGGCACCGCCGCGCGCGGCACGCCGCTTTAAAGGCAGGCTTCTCGGCAATCGTCTCGGCACGGGCGTTGATCAATAACGGCCCACCATTCACCGCCTTGTACCACTGCGGGACAAACCCCCAGCGCATCGGCCGCAGCCGCCGTACTGCCGCATCCGATGTCACCGCCGCCACCGATACCGTGGGGCAGACGTTGTAATTCGGCACCTCGGGCAGATCATTCGCCATCGCCGCCCTGAATAGCTGCGCCATGGCATCATGCGGCAAAAGCGTCGCCATCCGCCCGCACATCTACTTGCGCCACGCTTTCCGCGCGATCTCGATCCGCGCATCCATCATCGACATCTCTTTCATGATGTCCCGCCGCCGCGTCCGGTCGCCGGTTTCCCGCAATTCTTCCCTGAGCATCTGCAATTCCCGCGACAGAGAGACAAACTCGGGCACCGCGCCGTTTTCCCTCACCAAACGGTTCAGCAGTGCATTTTCAGGATCGTCGCACTCCGGCAGCGGCTTTCCCGCGCCGGGCAAGTCGTCAAAATCGCCGCGCGCTTCGGCCTCGGCGATACGGGCATTGATCAGATCAATCAGCGGATGGTCCATGCGGCAATTCTAAACCAGCCCGCAGGCAAAAGGAAACGCCCCCGCCGTTGCCAGCGGAGGCGTCATTTCCAGAAACGGAAACCTTAGTTGCCGATCACCGTGATCCGCCCGTCCGTGTAAGGCGCATATGGCGCATTTTCGGCCATATATTCCGCCGTCACATCCGCCAGATCAGGGCCAAAGTCATAGGCGTTCATCGCATCGCGGAACATCGCATAACCATCACCGCCATTGCGCACATAGTTGTTGGACACAACGCCATAGGTCGCTGCCATATCAATCGGCGCACCGCCAACCATGACATCGCTCACACGCGCGCCAGGCTCCTGCGAAAGATCGACCGTAAACGAAATCCCCGCCACCTGCGGGAAGCGCCCAGCTCCCTCCTCCACTTGGCTCACGCCATTCTCCAGCGCCGCAACAATGGTTTCGCCCGTCACTTCAAACGTCGCCAGCGTGTTCTGGAACGGCAGCACCGTGAGCACCTCGCCCATGGTCACGTCGCCCGCGTCGATCGAGGCACGGATACCGCCACCGTTCTGGATGGCAATCTGTACGCCCTGATCGGCCACACGGGCCAGCATCGCATCGGCAATCAGATTGCCCGCCGCACATTCCATCGCGCGGCATACCGAACGGTCGCCCTCAATCGCATCGGCAGCTTCCGCCACCACCATATTGCGGATCTCGTCCAGCGGCTGCGCCAGCTCGGCAATCCGCGCCACAGTATCGCTGTCCTCGGCAACCTCGGCATCCATGATCAGCGGTCCACCTTCGGCGCTGACAATCTCGCCCGCGTCGTCAAAGACCACATTCAACTCACCCAGAAACTTGCCATAGGCATAAGCCGAGATGATCGCCGTATTACCCACCATCGTCGGATACGGGCCTTCTGCATCCTCGTCACTGCTGTTGAGGTAGGTGTTCGAATGCCCGCCCACGATCACATCAACGCCCGTCGTATTGGCGGCAACCTCCTGATCCACGCCATAGCCGGAATGCGAAAGCACGACGATCTTGTTCACGCCCATCGCGGTCAGCTTGTCCACTTCGCCCTGCACGGCGGCAACCGGATCGCTAAAGCTCACATTCGGCCCGGGGCTTGCCAGCTCGTCGGTATCTTCCGGCGTCAGACCGATCATACCGATCTTCTCGCCGCCCACTTCAATCACGGCGGATTTCTGCAAGGCACCTGCCAGCAGTTCCTCACCGGCGAAATCCGCATTCGACATCAGCACCGGGAAGTTCACGCTGTCCATGAAGCCGCGCAGCACTTCCGGCCCGTCGTCAAACTCGTGGTTGCCAACGGTCATCCCGTCATAGCCCAGCTTGTTCATGAACTCGGCCGCCATCGCGCCCTTGTAATAGGTGTAGAACAGCGTCCCTTGGAACTGGTCGCCACCATCGACAAGGATCGAGTTTTCCGCCCGCGCCCGCGCCGCTTCGACGGCTGTCACGAGCCGCGCCGTGCCGCCAAAACATTCGCCTGCCGCGTTGTCCTCGGCGGAGCAACCTGAGTCGAATCGGCTGATCGGCTCGAATCGGGCATGGAAGTCGTTGGTGTGCAAAATCGTGAGCGAGAAATCCGCCGCAGCAGCCCCCGCAGTCAGCGCCAATGCAGCGCCGGTCGTCATCAAAGTTCTCATCATTTTAGATTCCCCCAGTTGGAATGCGCACAGCTTACGCGGTTTTACTATTCGGTCAATTTTAACCTATGGGCGAATTATAGTGACGTTTCGTAACGGTTTCTTAAAGTTTCTGCGGGTGCGATATGCATAAGATGTGCATCAGTTGTGCATGGATTGTGCATCGCTGTTTTTGCCCGATCTTGACCGCAGCGCTGCATGGCGGCATCAGGGGGCATGCTGATTTACAAAATATTCCGCGCCCCCGAATGGGCCGTGCTTCAGGCAGAGGGCGAGACCCTCGGCGCGCCGATCGACGTCACCGACGGCTACGTCCATTTCTCCACCGCTGAACAGGCCGCAGAGACAGCCGCCAAGCATTTCGCGGGGGAGGACGGGCTGTTCCTTCTCGCGCTTGAAAGCGAGCAACTCGGCGCCGATCTGCGCTGGGAGCCGTCCCGCGGCGGAGCGCTGTTTCCCCATCTCTACCGCCCGCTGCGCATGGCCGATATCCTCTGGCATCGCCCCCTGCCACTGGTCGACGGGCACCACCAATTTCCGAAAGATATGGCATGAGAGCGCTCGAAAATATCGGCCTGAAACTGCTCCGCAGCATGGACCCTGAAAAGGCGCATGGCCTCGCGCTGACCGCGCTGCAAACGGGCCTTGGTCCGCGTTCCGGCCCCGTCACATCGACGCGCCTGCGCACGCAGTTTTGCGGCATGGACCTGCCCAACCCCATCGGCCTCGCCGCCGGATTTGACAAGAATGCCAATGCCTTGGCCCCGCTCGCACGTTGTGGCTTCGGCTTTATCGAGGTAGGTGCTGCCACCCCGCGCCCGCAACCGGGCAACCCCAAGCCGCGTCTGTTCCGCCTGACCGAGGATCAAGCCGCGATCAACCGTTTCGGCTTCAACAATGACGGGATGGAGGCCATCGCCGCCCGCCTCGCCAACCGGCCCGCTGGCAGTGTGGTCGGCCTCAATCTCGGTGCCAACAAAGACAGCGCCGACCGCGCATCCGACTTCGCCAAAGTGCTCGCCTGCTGTGGCCCGCATATTGATTTCGCGACGGTGAATGTCTCCTCGCCCAATACCGAAAAGCTGCGCGACCTTCAGGGCGCCGCCGCGCTCTCGGCGCTCCAAGCCGGTGTGATGGAGGCCAACGCCGGCCTGACGAAACCTTTACCTATCTTCCTCAAAATCGCCCCTGATCTCGATGATCGGGAGCTGGCCGAGATTGCCACCGTTGCCGAACAATCCGGCCTCTCCGCGATCATCGCCACCAACACCACGCTGTCGCGCGAAGGCCTCTCGTCGCCGCACCGCAGCGAAACCGGCGGCCTCTCCGGCCAGCCCCTATACACAAAGTCCACCCGCATCCTTGCAAAGCTTGCGGGCGAGACAAGCCTTCCCCTCATTGGGGTCGGCGGCGTCGCAACGGCAGAGCAAGCCTACGCCAAGATCCGCGCCGGCGCCTCGGCGGTGCAGCTTTATACGGGCCTCGTCTATGGCGGCATCAGCCTCGCCAATGACATCGCCCACGGCCTCGACGCGCTGCTCAAGCGCGATGGTTACGAAAGCGTTAATGCCGCGGTCGGCACAGATCGGGAGCGCTGGCTGTGACAACCATCTGGCACAATCCCCGCTGCTCCAAATCGCGTCAAACCCTCGCTCTACTGGAGGATAACGGCCACAGCCCAACCATTCGCCTTTACCTCAAAGACGCCCCGACAAGAGCAGAAATCGAAGCCATTCTGATCACGCTCGGAATGCCAGCATCTCAGCTCCTGCGCAAAGGCGAAAAGGCCTTCAAAAACCTGCAACTGGCCGCTGCCTCCGACGATCAAATCCTTGATGCAATGGTGGAAAATCCGGTCCTCATCGAACGTCCGATCGTTCTTCACGATGGCCGCGCTGCCATTGGCAGACCCCCGGAATCCGTGCTGGCCCTCTTCAATTAAGCTCGACCTCCGCCTCCAGCGCCGGATACCGCGAGCCGAGCGTCAAAGCGCGTATCACAAAGCTGATGAGCAGCGCAGCCCAAAGTCCGGTATTTCCAAACCACGGCACAAGCACGGCAGCACTCACAGCATATACTGCGGCGGAAACCAGCATCATATTCCGCATGTCCCGCGTCCGCGTGGCCCCGATGAAAATCCCGTCCAGTATCCATGCCGCAAAGCCGATTATCGGCGCCGCGACCATCCACGGCAGGTAGCTCCCCGCCGCATCGCGCACAGTCTCCGCCGTGGTCATGATCGCGATGATTTGCTCACCGAAAAATCCAAATCCCATTGCCAGCACAAGCGCCGTAACGCCGGACCAGAGCGCACATAACATCGCCGCTCGCCGCAGCCGCAATCTGTCCATCCGGCCCAGCGCTTGGCCCACTAGGGTCTCCGCAGCAAAGGCAAAACCGTCAAGCCCGTAAGACGTGATATAAAGAAACTGCAATAGCACCTGATTGGCGGCCAAGGTTACATCGCCTAGGTCGGATGCCAGAAAAAGAAAGCTGATAAAGATCCCCTGCAACAGAACAGACCGGATCAGAATATCCCCGTTCACCCGCCACATATTGCGCAGCTTCAATCGGTCAAAGAGCACAGCCGGTTCAGCCCAACGCCCGACCAGAAAGGCCTTTCTTGCAAACCAAAGCCCCAGGAGCACCCCCGACCATTCAGCGACAACCGTCGCAGCCGCGACACCCCCGACAGAAAAGCCAAGCCCCAGAACAAAGATCAGATCGAGCAGGATGTTGAGACCGTTCATTGCGACCTGCAGAACCAGAACCGCCCGCGTCCGTTCCTGCGCAATCAGCCAGCCCGTCAGGCCATAAATCGCAATCGCAGCAGGTGCGGACCATACACGGATCGAGAGGTAATCCCGCGCCAGCGCCTCGACTTCGTCGCTCGCCGGTGCGATCAGAAATGCTGCTGCAAAGAGCAATCCTTGGAACACGATGATTGCCCCACCCGCAAGGGCAGCAAACAGGAGCGCCCGCACCAGGAGCGCCGATACTTCACGATCATCCTTGCGGCCCAGCGCCTGCGCGGCGAGGCCCGTGGTTCCCATTCTTAAGAACCCGAAAATCCAGTAGAGGCCCGTGAGAACGATGGCGCCAATCCCGACCGCGCCGATCGGCGCCGCCTCCCCCAACTGCCCTATCACGCCCGTATCGACCGCACCCAGTATCGGCACCGTCGCGTTTGACAAGACAATCGGCAGTGCAATGCTCAGCACCCGCCTGTGCGTGAGGTCAGTCGGCATCCCGGGTCGGCATCAGAAAATGTCCCGTCGCCTGCGCAAATAGTCGGGATCTGTTGTCCTGCCACCCTTCGACATGCACACTCGCATACCGCCGCCCCGAGCGGTTCACCCGCGCCCGCGCATAGGCGTCACGCGGGAGGCCCGCACGTAGATAATCCACCGTAAAATCAATGGTCTTCGGCAGTCGCGGCACGCGGGCAATGGCATCGGGGTCTCTTTTCTCCGGACTTTCCATATCCTCCCAGAGCATCTGCCAGGAGAGCTCGATTACAGCGGAAATCTCCAGAAATGACGCCGTCGCGCCCCCATGTAGGGCCGGCAACATCGGATTGCCGATCAACTGATCACGATAAGGCAGAACCGCCGTTAATTCGTCACCGCGCCGCTCGAACTGAATTCCCATGAACTGGATGTAGGGAACGCCCGCCACCAAATTTCGAAGGGCCGTGTCCCTTCGTTGCTTGACCACCTGAACCGGCTCAGGTCTTTTCATCGTGCCCCCCTCCGTTCGACGGTGAAGGTTGCCGCAACAGATGCAACCGGCGTATCGCCCTCGCCATCATGCGCGGTGGCCCGAACAAATGCCACGCTATGCGCCATATGATAACATTCAGCGCGCGCCACGATGTCTTTCCCCGGTGTCGCCGGACGCATGTAGTCGATCCGCAAATCGAGCGTCGCCGTGCCGCTCGGCGGTTCAGGATGGATCAGAACTGCGGTCCCGCAACACGTATCCATCAATGCCGAAACCGCGCCGCCTGCGATCACTCCGGTTTCAGGCTGACCAACGAGGTCTTCACGATATGGCATGCGCATTTCGCACACCTGTCCGGCCAGACTCACCAACTCCAGCCCCAGCGCCCGCGCATAAGGCAATGCGGCAATAAACTGTGCGGCAATCTTTCGTTTACGTTCATCGTCAATAGTGGACATCACGATCCTCCGGTTCGCAAACTCGCCCCTCGCTCTGTCCGCTGCAAGCGCTAATTCTCGATCTGGATGTTATCGGCACAACGCGTCAAAGTGGCAGCAGCTGCATATGGGAAAATTGTAGGAAAGTCGCAGCATCATACTTCTCGGTTGCTGAGCGTTTTCCCTCCGGCTAGATTTCCGCACGGAGGTGTTCATGGAACCAGAGCGGTTGTCATTCAAAGAGATGTGCGCACGGTTCGATGTGACGCCGCGCACATTGCGCTATTATGAATACATCGAACTGCTGTCTCCCGAACGTCAGGGTCGGGTCCGTTTTTACGGCCCTCGTGAAATCGCCCGTATGACGCTCATCCTCCGTGGGCGCCGCTTCGGCTTTCCACTTGAGGAAATACGCCAGTGGCTTCTGATCTACGAAAAAGAAGGCACAGACGCCCAAATGCGCAAATGGGTTGAACTGGCAGATCGACAGTTGCAGCAACTGAGCGAAGAAAAGCGCCAGCTCGAAGAAACCATGGCCGAGCTGCGGCAGTTACGCGACGAAACCACCCGCACCCTGTCCTAATCTCACTTTTCCATTACCAGACGGGCACTGACGTCACGTTACGCTTACGTTAACGTCAATCTCAGGCTTATATAGGCGCAACGGATACAAGTGACCATCAGGAGCCGCGTGATGGACGAAGAGACTTACACAATCAGCGAGCTGTGCGCCGAGTTTGAGGTAACTCCGCGAACCCTCCGGTTTTACGAGTCGAAAGAGCTCATCTCACCGCAGCGCATCGGGCAAAGACGCCTCTATAGCCGCAAGGATCGCGCGCGCCTCAAACTCATCCTCAGAGGCAAGCGCTTCGGCTTCGCATTGGAAGAAATCCGTCAGCTGCTCGAGCTCTATCACATGGGCGACCAGCAACTGACCCAACTTGAGCGCACCTACGCTCTGGCGCAGCAGCATCTCTCGGAAATGGAAGAAAAACGCCGCGAGCTGGATCAGGCGATCGACGATCTCAAAGTCCAGATGCGCTGGTGCGAAGACAAAGTTGCCACTCTCAAAAAAGGATCAGCAGCCTAAGCGCTGCGACAAACGACGGAGCCACAACAGATGCCTGTTTACACTGCCCCGACAAAAGACCTGCAGTTCTTGCTTCACGACGTCCTCGAAATCAGCAAGCAGCCCATCGAGGGGTTCGACGAATTGGATCGCGACTTCACGTCAGCAATACTTGAGGAGGCCGGAAAGCTGGCAAGTGACGTGCTCGCCCCCTTGAATGTAATTGGCGACAAGGAAGGCTGCACGTTGGAAAACGGCGTGGTCCGGACGCCAACCGGTTTCAAACAGGCTTTTGATCAGGTCCGCGACGGCGGCTGGACCGCGATCGACTGCGATCCTGCTTATGGCGGCCAAGGTTTGCCATATGTCATTCACACCGCCGCCCAAGAGCCGATGGTCTCGGCAAACATGGCCTTCAATATGTATCAAGGCCTCACGCACGGCGCGTATTCTGCAATCTGGTTTCATGGCTCGGATGAGCAAAAACAGACCTACCTGCCAAAACTCACAACTTGCGAGTGGACCGGCACCATGAACCTGACCGAGCCGCATTGCGGCACCGATCTTGGACTGATGCGCACAAAAGCTGAGCCGCAGGACGACGGCAGCTACCGCGTCACCGGTCAGAAAATCTTCATTTCAGCTGGCGATCATGACCTAGCCGAAAACATCATTCATCTCGTGCTTGCAAAAATCCCCGGCGGGCCAGAAGGGATCAAGGGCGTCTCCCTGTTCATCGTACCCAAGGTCCTCGTCAACGCTGACGGTAGCTTAGGTGAACGCAACGCGCTTTCGGTTGGAAAACTCGAAGAAAAAATGGGCATCCACGGGAATGCGACCTGCGTGATGAACTACGACGGCGCGACTGGGTTCCTTGTTGGCGAGGCGCATAAGGGCATGCGCGCAATGTTCACAATGATGAACGAAGCCCGGCTTGGCGTCGGCCTGCAAGGGTATGCTCAAGCTGAAGCTGCCTACCGAAACGCGCTCGCCTATGCCAAAGATCGCCTTCAGGGACGCGACGTTACGGGTGCTAAAAACCCCAACGGCCCTGCTGATCCGCTAATCGTGCACCCGGACATCCGCCGAAATCTGATGGAACAAAAGAGCTTCGTCGAAGGTGCCCGCGCGCTTACACTCTGGGGCGCCTATCTGATCGACCGTGCCCATAAACTGGGCGATGCCGATGCCGATGGCCTGATCTCACTTCTGACCCCCGTGATAAAAGGGTTTCAGACAGACGTCGGTTTCGACAGTTGCATCCAAGCACAACAGGTATTTGGCGGACACGGCTACATTGAAGAGTGGGGCATGTCTCAATTCGCACGTGATGCACGGATCGCGATGATTTACGAAGGCGCCAACGGCATTCAGGCTCTGGACCTCGTTGGCCGCAAGCTGGCTCAGGACGGCGGGAAGCATATCATGGCTTTCTTTGAATTGGTCAAATCCGAATGCCAGTCCCATGCGGAGGATGCCCGCATGGCTGACTTCGTGACCCCTCTCAAAACCGCGTCCAAACAACTCCAACAGGCGGGAATGTATTTCATGCAATCGGGGATGAAAAACCCGAACAACGCGCTCGCCGGATCGTATGACTTCATGCACATGATGGGTCATGTTTGCCTCGGCCTGATGTGGACGCGAATGGCCAAAGCTGCCTTTGACGCATTGGATACTGGCACCGAAGATCGCGAGTTTTACGACTCCAAGATCAAAACAGGCGCGTTCTACATGGCAAGACAGCTACCCTCATGTGCAAGCCACCTGGCCCGAATAGAGAGCGGGGCAGAAACTGTTATGGCACTCGACGCGGAGTGCTTCTGATCCCTGATACCTGCGCAGATTACGAGGTGACCTTATGCCCAAACGCTTCCGCCTAACCCGGCGATTTCCGGTCGCGATGACCGAAGACGGCTACCGCCGCCTGAAACGCTTCGCGGCTGAGGCTGGTCTGGAGGAAGGTGAGGCATTGTCATTCCTGTTCGAACATTTCGACAGCGTGATAAACGAAGACACCTTCTCCCATCGCCTGCGCCTGTTCTTGAGCGGAATCGAGGCGCGCAAGAGATGAAGCCAAAACTCTATTGCTTCGGCGAGAGTGGGAACGCCTACAAGGTTGCGCTTACCTTGCAACTGAGCGAGGTCGACTGGGACCCTGTTTTTGTGGACTTTTTCCACGGAGAAAGTCGGAGCGACGCCTTCCGGCAACTCAACCCAATGGGTGAAATTCCCGTCTACGTGGTCGGCGACAAAGTGCTCACCCAATCAGGCGTCATTTTGCGCCATATTGCGAGAGAAACCGGAAAGTTCGGGGGAACCAACCACGACGAGGATGAGGAAATTCTGCGTTGGATCCTGTTTGATAATCACAAGCTATCCGGCGTCGCTGGCACGCATCGTTTCAACCGGAATTTTCTGCCGAAATCCCGAAAGAACAAGGACGTGAACAGCTTTCTTTCTATGCGGCTCAACTCGGCACTGAAGCAATTGGAGCGGCATCTGGAGCAGAATGACTGGATCGCCCTCGGCCGCCCCACAATCGCTGACTTTTCATGTTGTGGGTATCTTTTCTACCCCGAACCTTTCGATTTTGATTGCAAGGCACTGCCAAATATCGACCGGTGGCTTACCCGAATTGAGGCGCTACCACATTGGAAACACCCCTATGATTTGATGCCCGGAAATCCATCAGACCGGAGCCCAGGAGGACAGAATGACTGAAGCTTTTATCTATGACGCGATCCGGACCCCACGGGGCAAAGGGCGCAAAGACGGAAGCCTGCACGAAGTCACCTCATTGCGCTTGTCTGCACAGGTGATGGACGCTCTGCGTGAGCGCAATAATTTCGACGGCCACGCCGTCGAGGATGTTATCTGGGGCAATGTTACCCAAGTCGGCGAACAAGGCGGGTGCCTGGCGCGTTCAGCGGTGCTGGCCTCCCAGCTGGACGAACGCATCCCTGGGCTGTCTATCAACCGGTTTTGCGCATCCGGCATGGAGGCCGTGAATCTTGCCGCCAATCAGGTCAAGGGCGGAAGCGGAGAGGCCTACATCGCGGGCGGCGTTGAGATGATGGGACGCGTTCCGATGGGGTCTGATGGTGCGGCAATTGCCGTGGACCCGACGCTGGCGATGGAGAAATACTTCGTGCCCCAAGGCATCTCAGCCGACATCATCGCGACCGAATATGGCTTCTCGCGCGATGATGCTGACAGCCTCGCCGTTGAAAGCCAGAAACGTGCAAAAGCCGCCTGGGACGATGGACGGTTCTCCCGTTCGATTATCCCGGTGAAAGACGTAAACGGCCTACCGATACTGGATCATGACGAATACATGCGCCCCGAAACCGACATGCAGGCTCTCGGCGCATTGAAAGCGTCTTTTCGGGAGATGGGCGAAGTCATGCCGGGCTTCGACAAGGTCGCGCTGATGAAATATCCGCATCTGGAGCGCATCAATCACATTCACCACGCGGGCAACTCATCCGGGATCGTCGATGGCGCTGCGGGTGTACTGATCGGCAACGCGGATTTTGGCAAGCGATGGGGTTTGAAACCGCGCGCACGGATCAAGGCGACTTCGAAAATCGGAACCGATCCCACGATAATGCTAACTGGCCCGGTCCCCGTCACTGAAAAAATCCTTGCCGACAATCGCATGTCGATCTCTGACATTGATCTTTTCGAGGTCAACGAGGCGTTCGCCGCTGTCGTGCTGCGTTTCATGCAGGCCTTTGATGTCGATCCCGCGCTTGTGAACGTGAACGGCGGCTCTATCGCAATGGGACACCCGCTAGGTGCAACCGGTGCCATCATTATCGGAACACTTCTCGATGAATTGGAGCGCTCAGACAAAGAAGTCGGTCTCGCGACGCTATGCATCGCGTCTGGCATGGGAGCAGCAACGATTATTGAACGCGTCTGAGGACGCAAAACGTCAAAACAAACGCTTTGAGCGGACGCCGCGTGTCAGCTCACCCGTAAAGGAGACTTGAAATGCCCGATTTCACGATGACAACGGACCCCGATGGCGTCGCAACGATTGTGTGGGATGTGCCAAATAAATCGATGAATGTCCTGAGTCTGGAAGCTTGGGACGAAATCGACGCACTGGTAGAGCGGGCGCTCTCAGACCAAGATGTCAAAGGGATCATCATTACGTCCGGCAAGAAAGACTTTGCCGGTGGCATGGATTTGAATGTCATTGCTAAAATGAAGGAAAGCGCAGGCGACAATCCCGCAGAAGGCCTGATGGCGGGTCTTATGAAATCACACAGCATTCTCAGAAAACTTGAGCGCGCCGGAATGGATGCCAAAACGAATAAAGGCGGAAAGCCAATCGTCGCGGCCCTGCCCGGGACAGCTCTCGGCATCGGGCTGGAAATACCGTTGGCCTGCCATCGCATCATTGCCGCAGACAATCCCACCGCAAAAATAGGCCTACCCGAAATAAAGGTTGGTATTTTCCCAGGCATGGGTGGCACAACGCGGCTGATCCGTAAAATGGGCGCAATGGCCGCATCGCCAATATTACTTGAGGGGAAACTCTTTTCCCCCAAAAAAGCGGTCGGAGCAGGTCTGATCGACGAATGCGTCGCACCGGATGACCTACTGAAGCGCGCTAAAGAATGGGTGCTCGCAGCAACCGACGCTGACCTACTGAAACCTTGGGATGCAAAAGGCTACAAAATGCCCGGAGGAGCTCCCTATCATCCTGCAGGTTACATGACATACGTTGGTGCCAATGCCATGGTGAACGGCAACACACAGGGCGTATACCCAGCGGCCAAAGCCCTTCTGTCTGCAGCCTATGAAGGTGCATTGGTTCCATTTGATACCGCACTCAAGATTGAAGCCCGCTGGTTCACACATGTTTTGATGAACCCAAGCTCATCCGCCATGATCCGGTCCCTATTCGTTTCAAAAGGGGCGCTGGAAAAAGGGGCGAATAGACCAGAATCCCCCGATCAAACGGTCAGGAAAGTTGGCATCCTCGGCGCAGGAATGATGGGCGCAGGAATTGCTCTTGTCGCTGCACGTGCTGGGATCGACGTCGTCTTGCTGGATCAAACGCAGGATGCAGCCGAAAAGGGCAAGTCTTACAGCGCCACATATATGGACAAAGGCATCAGCCGGAAAAAGTCCACACCAGAGAAAAAGGAAGAACTCCTTGCTCGCATCTTGGCGACCACCGAGGTTGCCGATCTCAAAGACTGTGATCTGATCATCGAGGCGGTTTTTGAGGATCCCACCATCAAAGCCGATATCACCAAACGAGCCGAGGCAGAAATCGGGACTGATTGCATTTTCGCGACAAACACCTCGACTCTACCTATTTCAGAGCTGGCCGGAGCCAGCGATCGACCAGAGAATTTTATCGGAATCCATTTCTTCTCTCCTGTTGAAAAGATGATGTTGGTTGAAATCATCAAGGGTAGAAAGACAGGTGATCGTGCTGTGGCCAAGGCGCTCGACTTTGTCCGCCAAATCAGAAAAACGCCGATCGTCGTCAACGATGCGCGCTTTTTCTACGCAAACCGCTGCATTATCCCCTATCTCAACGAAGGTATCCGGATGGTTCGTGAGGGTGTCGCACCGGCACTGATCGAAAATGCCGCTCGACTTGTCGGGATGCCGCTAGGACCGCTTCAGCTTGTAGATGAGACATCGATCGACCTTGGCGTAAAAATCGCTAGGGCGACCCGTAAAGCGTTAGGTGACGCCTATCCAGACGGTGAAGTTGATGAGGTTCTGTTCTGGTTGGCAGATCAGGGGCGTCTCGGCAGGAAGGCTGCAGCTGGGTTCTATACCTATGACGAAAAGGGCCGCCGCACCGGTATTTGGGACGGTCTCGCAGAGCGTTTTCCGACCGCTACATCACAACCCAGCCTTCAACTGGTGCAGGAACGTCTTCTGTTCGCGCAAGTTCTCGAAGCAGTCCGAGCATATGAAGATGGCGTGCTCACAGATATCCGTGAAGGCGACGTCGGCGCCATTCTTGGCTGGGGATTTGCACCGTGGTCCGGCGGACCTTTCAGCTGGCTCGACATTATCGGCTCACCCTATGCCGCACAGCGCGCCAGTGAACTTGCAGAGCAGTTTGGCTCCCGTTTCTCCCCCCCTCAGATCCTTGTGGCTATGGCAGAGAAGAACAGCACTTTTTACGGAAATCCGGCCAGACACAAAGCCGCTTCCTGACAGCGCGAACGGGGCATACGGACCATCTCAGCCGTACGCCCCAAATCATCACAATAAGGATTTGTGGGAGACGTTCTTTCTCCGATGGGTCTGGCACCCAGAGGGTGTTCGGGCATACATTCGCTTCGACAAATCATCGGAGAGACACCGCAGATGGCCCGACGCGGAAAGACTGCACTCAAAAAATTCGAGCGCCTTGAAAGCCTAGCCCTTTGGCGGGACGGCCCCGATGCCCAACGGCGTGAGGTCATGCTATCGTTCGGTCTCTCTTCTATCATTATCACAGACACTGCAGAGCGACCGCTCGGACATTGGTCACTCACAGCGATTGAGCGGCTGAACCCCGGCGGGACGCCAGCTCTATTCGCACCGGACTCAGAGGCCAGCGAAACGCTGGAAATTGATGATCCGACTATGATTGAAGCCATCGAAACCGTCCGGCGAGCCATTGCGCGCAAGAAACCGAGGAGTGGTAGACTGCGGCTGGCCATCGGTGGTTTAACGTTCATCGCGGTGTCCTGTGCCGGTATTTTTGGTGTTCCCGCAGCGCTTGAGAAACAGGCTTTGAAAAGCCTTCCATCAGTAGCCGAGCAAGAGATTGGGGCAGCTATTGCGACCGAGCTTTGGAAAATCACGGGGCGCCCATGCCGATCAACATTCGCCAACGATGCGTTGGATGCACTGCGAAACGCTGTCGTCGAAAACTCAGAGAACAGCGCCATCTACATTGTTAAGGACGCAATCAAGACAGTGGTTGGTCTTCCCGGGGGGAGCTTTGCAATCGGAGCGCCACTTGTAGAAGATTTTGACAGCCCGGCGATTTCCGCCGGTTATCTCGCGAGTGCGGTAGTGGCAAGCTCGGATTGGTCACCGATGAATGAACTGGTAGATAGCCTGAAATTTTTTGAGCTGGTCAATCTGGTGACAACTGGAAAAATAGATCAGGAAACAGCATCGCGCTTCGCTCGAAAACTCATATCCGAACAACACGAAATCGCTCCCGACGAAGACTTTATTGCACTTTTGGTTGATAAAGGCATTTCCATTCGGGCAATCGCAGATGCGATTGATATTACAGGCGAGTTTAGCATCGAAATGAACGAAGCAGCGATCGTCCTCCAACCTAATCCAAGTAAGATTATGAATGACGGAGATTGGGTTGCGCTACAGGCAATTTGTGGGAATTGACCTTATCGCACGAAGGCATCCCGATACCCTAAATCTCGCACACTCCGCAATGCCGCCGCGACGCCAGTGCCCCCAATTGGCCCTGCCTGGATGACATGCAAAGTTTTGCCATCACGTTGGAGGCTCCCACGCTGGACAGGTAATCCGGCAGATTGCAACGCAGAAATGGCTCTTTGCGCATTGGCTGAGACGGCAAAGACGCCGACCTGAATCATATTGCCAGCAGCCTTAGAACTCACCTCAGATGAGGATGCCGCGGCCTCGGGAATACCGCGTTGCGGATTAAGTCGCCCGTCTGTCCAAACCGGCTCATAGCCCTCCGGAACAGAAGGAACTGCAACGGGCGCGCGTGAGGCCGTTCTGCTCGTATTGCTCGACGTCGGCGCCTCAGCTGTTCCCGATGAATTCTTGTCATATGGCAAGACATCCTGGGGGACACAGCGGAATGGAACACCGTTCCCTCCGGTCAGGTATTCATCAACTGACCCAATTTCGTATCGGCACGCCCCTCTTGCAATTGCTGAAGTTGCTAATCTGTCTCGGGGCGCGGGGGCTGCCAATTGCGCAGGTGTTACGGCTGCCTCATCCGCGACCAAGGGCGCGGTTCCCCCAATAGAAACGACTCTATAACGTCTCCCCGAAGTGAGGGCCTCGCAGTTCAAAGCCCCACCCGAAGCGAGGATATACTCACGGCCCGTTGCTTCGATATCTGCGCAGATTTCCTGCAAGCCGATCATACTTCCCTGCGCGAGAGAGGGCCCCTGAGAGACTGGTTCCAAAGCTGCTGGAGGCGACATGGCGACTACTGCTTGAGGCTCGACGGGACCGCAATCGACGGGCTCACCTGTTTCCTTCACGCGAAACCCGGAAAGAACTCCCGACTTTCCGTCACAAACTTCGGACAGCCGCAGTTGCAGCTCGGCGTCCTCAACGGCCGCAACAGTCTCGGCTGCCGGTCTCGCCGCTACATCGTCACTTTCCGTCGGCATCGCTTCAGCCGCCGGAAGCTGCAGCTGAGGAATCTCAATGATCAACTCATCCGGGATTTCCGGAGTCGTTGCCACTCTGTCTGCGATGGTCAGGGACGGCTCAAATCCGCAGAGTGGTTCGCGAGAACGATTAACGCGCGGCACCCAGGATGTGACCCCACCAATTCCGGCCCGGACAAAAACACACCCTTCGCTATCGACATACTGACTGGCGGTATAGGTCTCAGGGGGGAATTCTGCGGGTTGTCGCTCGGTCGTGAATTGCGCATTGGCGACCGCCGCGACGCCCCCAAAGCCCACGGACAGCGCAACTAATAGACGAAACATCGACAAAACCTTCCCCAAATAGAGACTGTTTGAAGATGCATTACAATCGCGAATCTGTAAAGGGAAACCCCTTTATCTTGTGCCGAAAATGCGATCTCCCGCATCCCCTAGCCCCGGGACAATATATCCATTGCTATTTAGTTTCTCATCTACAGACGCTGTGATGATAGCAACATCCGGATGCGCCTGAGTCATCCTCTGGATCCCTTCCGGCGCAGCGAGCAAACAAATGAACTTAATGCTCTTTGCTCCTGCCTGTTTGACAAGATCGATTGCAGCGACAGCCGAATTCCCCGTGGCAAGCATCGGATCCACCACGAATACGCTTCTATCCTCGAGCGCAGGTGGGACCTTGAAATAATATTCTACCGGCTCAAGCGTGTCTTCGTTTCGGTACAGACCGACAAAACCGACCCGTGCGGTTGGAAGAATGCTCAGGAAGCCGTCCAACATTCCATTTCCCGCCCGCAAGATCGAAACAAGAGCAGGCTTGCGACCGGAAAGGATTGGCGCTGCCATTGTCGCGAGTGGCGTATCGATCGTTGTTTCTTCAACAGGCAAATCGCGGGTGGCTTCGAAGGTCAGGAGCTGCCCAATTTCGCCGACAATCGCACGAAATTGTACAGTCGGTGTCGTGCTTTTTCTCAAAAGTGACAGCTTATGCTGAACCAATGGATGATCGACGACGATAACCTCAGCCATTTTGCACCTGCAATTTCTGAATAATGTCAGTGCGGGTTTCGTCATCACAGAAGGCGGCATAGATTGCCGTGGTGTTCACCTGATGGAAGTCCTCCTGTCTCCAACCGAATGTCTGCGCAAGCTTCTCATACTCGTTTACCATCGTGGTATGGAAGAAAGGCGGATCATCCGTCGAAACTGTCACCTTAACTCCGGCTTTGCGCAGCGCATCGATTGGATGGCTCGGCCAATCGCCGCTCGCCCGCAACACAACATTCGAACCGGGGCAGACTTCCAAAACCGTCCCGCGATCGTGAAGTTCATGAACAAGGTCCGGTTCCTTTATCGCATTTATCCCATGGCCGATCCGTTCGACACCGAGCGCGCGCACCGTTTCGCGCACCATATCGGGCCCACCCCACTCTCCTGCATGACAGGTGAGGCGCAGCCCCGCCTCACGAGCTAAATCAAAGGAATAAGCAAAATCGTTGGGACACCCATGCAACTCAGCGCCCGCCATCCCAAACCCCGTCAGAAATTTCGACTTTGTTTCTGCAGCACATAGGGCTGCCTTCTTGGACTTCTCTGGCCCGAAATGGCGGATACAAGTCACGATCCCGCGTAATGTAATTCCAAAAATACGCTGTGCTTCGTTCGCTGCGTCTTCGATCGCGGCAAGATAGTCTATCCAAGCTGACAGGTCCGCACCGCCGCAAAAGTCTGGACTTAGGAAAGTCTCCGAATAGATCACACCATTTTCAGCGCTCTGTTCCAGAACAGCGAGGGTGAGCCGCCGAAAATCTTCTGGGCTCTGTAATGTCGTGCAAGCTGCCTCATAGACGCTCAGGAAATGTTCAAAATCACGATAGGAATAGTTTCCGCGCTCGTCGAAAATCCCGCTAATGTCTATTTTCTTTTCTTTAGCCAATCCCCGAATAAAGGACGGCGGTGCTGCACCCTCTAGATGCAAGTGTAATTCTACCTTCGGAATTTCGGAAAACGTCATAGGAAACTCCTTCCTTCCCCCTCATATGGGATGTCCAAGAAATCCGCGGCAGAGGCAGCAACGTCTACAAAGGCGCGCGCACCTATTGGCCCTTTGCCCGCTCCGAACACAAGCACGGGTACCTGCTCGCGCGTGTGATCGGTGCCAATCCACGACGGGTCGTTACCATGATCTGCGGTCACTATAAGCAGATCATCCGGACGCATTGATTTTATTACCTTCTGCAAGACACTATCGAACCATTCGAGATGTCTGGCATAGCCAGCGATGTCGCGGCGATGGCCGTATTCGCTGTCGAATTCTACAAAATTCGCAAACACCAGCGAGCCCTCTTCCGCCTCATTGACCAAATCAGCCAGGTGATCGGCAAGTTGGCTGTCAGCGCCTTTTCGAACTTCAGAAATTCCTCTCATCGAGAAGATATCTCCAATCTTGCCAATGGCATAGACCTTTCGACCGGCCGAATGCACCCAATCACAAATCGTTGGAGAGGGTGGTTCGATCGCGAAATCCTTACGATTTGGGGTCCGCCGGAAGGGAACATCGCGACCATTGCCGACAAAAGGCCGTGCGATAACCCGCCCAATACGCATTGGATGCACAACCGATGCACAATCCATGCATACGTTATAGAGACGTTCGAGCCCGAATAATTCCTCATGGGCAGCAATCTGAAGAACGCTGTCGACAGACGTGTAGCAAATCGGTTTTCCCGATGTGATGTGCTCAACACCGAATTTCTCGATAATCTCTGTCCCTGAAGCGTGGCAGTTCCCCAATATTCCATCGACGTCAGCAGACTTCATAATCGCTTCTGTGACGCGGCTCGGGAACGAGGGGACCGTGTTCGGAAAATAGCCCCAGTCCCAAGGCACGGGCACACCCGCCAACTCCCAATGCCCGGAAGGTGTATCTTTGCCCTTCGAGATTTCGATCGCGGCTCCCCACTTTCCAGAAGGCTCAACTTGACGGTCGTTTGGAATATGCAGGCCGCTCGCCAATTCGAGGGCGCGATACAATCCGAGTTGCGCCAATGTCGGCACAGAAAGTGGACCCCTCCGGCCGATGTCGGCCTCTCCCTTCGCACAAGACTCAATGATGTGACCTAAAGTGTTTGCGCCGGTATCGGGCACTCCATCGTTCGCGAAATCACCGGCATCCGGCGCCCCTCCGATCCCAACACTATCCATAACAATTAGAAAAAGACGGCGATTCATTCCGACCTCGTACGGATCAGGGAATTCAGGCTCGGCTTCGGACCGATCTCACAAGCGGCCAGCACCCCCTCTACAGCCCGCTCCGCTTCCTCCGGCGATCGGGCATGGACACGACATATCAGATCGCCGGTCGAAAATCGCGCACCCAAATCCGCGAAATCCGACAAACCAACCGAATGATCAATGCGGTCCGCTTCGGTCTTTCGCCCAGCTCCTAGAGCAACCACAACTTCGCCGAGAGCGCGGCCATCGATTGCTGCCAGATGGCCCGGTGCGTCAGCTGTTACATCCATGATAAGATTGGCGGTCGGAAGCTGCGTGCGCCAATTCTGGGAAAAATCATTTGACCCACCCATCGCAGACAGCATGCCTTGGAAACGATCCATTGCATCGCCCGTATCAATCGCGCGGCCGATCTTAACCTCTGCCTCATCACCAGCGAGACCGACAAGCCGAAGTGCGATTGCACCCAATGTGACGACCAATTCACGCAAACGCGGCGCTGCTCCTCGGTCCCCCTCAAGAACACGCATGCAATCGGCAATTTCCAATGCGTTTCCCAAGGACGGCGCAAGTGGCTGGGACATATCGGAAATGATCGCTTCCGTCTTACAGCCTGCGGAATTACCCGTAGTGGCAAGGGCGCACGCAAGCTCCTCCGCCTCGTCAAGGGACTGCATGAATGCTCCGCTTCCGCACTTCACATCCAGGACAAGCGCGTCGAGCCCGGCCGCTAGCTTCTTGGACAGGATTGACGCGCAGATCAGATCAATACTTTCGACAGTACCAGTGACATCGCGGACGGCATACAGGCGCCGATCCGCAGGGGCGATATCTGCTGTTGCACCCGCAATCACACAACCCTGCCGCGTTACAATTTCTCTCAGCTTGTCGATATCCATCGACGTTTTGACATTCGGGATTGCTTCCAGCTTGTCCAGAGTGCCACCTGTATGACCGAGACCCCGACCGGAGATCATCGGAACGAATGCGCCACATGCCGCCAAGGCAGGTGCAAGTACAATGGACACGCAGTCACCCACCCCCCCTGTTGAGTGCTTGTCCACGACTGGACCCGGGAGATCCCACATTAAGCGGTGTCCTGAATCCCGCATAGCGGCTGTCAGCGCGGTGCGACCACCTTCCGGCAACCCCCGAAGAACGACGGCCATCGCGAACGCGCCCGCCTGCGCATCACTCACCGCCCCGGAAGCAAGGCCATTCGCAAACCAGCGCAACTCACTTTCGGCAAGCGGCACGCCATCCCTGACGGCTTGTATGATGGCACGTGCATCCATGACTTAGCTTCGGGCCATGTGCTCCGTCGAAAAAACACCGGGGAGCAATTCGCCAATCGTGGTTTCGAACACCAAACCATCAGTCGTGCAAAGGGTGACCTTGACACCTGCCTCACCGAATTCGGCCAGCTTTTGGCGGCATCCACCGCATGGGCTGACCGGGACAGGACTATCCGCAATAACGGCGACTTCGGCTATTTTTAGTTCCCCCGCCGCGACCATAGCCGCGATCGCTCCGGCTTCCGCGCACGTGCCCTCGGGATATGCAACATTCTCGACATTGCAGCCCACATGAACCGCCCCACTGACCGTTCTGATCGCGGCACCTACTTTGAAGTTCGAGTAAGGGACATAGGCCCTCTCACGGACTTGAGCTGCGTCATCTATCAATGACATCATCACACCTTTTTTGACCAATTGCTCAAAGTTAAGAGGAATGCGCTAGGATAGACAAGCAGTATCAGCCATCTGCGAAAACAGTTAATTGAAACTATGGATCGCGATGCACCGGAAAGAACGTTAAATTGAAATCACTTTAACTCGGATCGAGATTAGTTTAACGTTAAACAATCTGGATATGGAGGCCGTTTTGACAGATCAATCGAGAGAGGCATTGCGCCAGGCTGCACTTGAGTACCACCGCTCGCCGAAACCGGGAAAGCTGGAAATTCGGGCAACCAAGCCGCTGGCGAATGGTCGCGATCTGGCACGCGCTTACAGCCCTGGGGTTGCGGAAGCATGTCTCGAGATCAAATCCAACGCGGACACCGCAAGGGACTATACAGCGCGGGGAAATCTTGTTGCCGTTGTTTCAAACGGCACAGCAGTCCTTGGGCTCGGCAACATCGGAGCACTGGCCTCCAAACCGGTGATGGAGGGCAAAGCCGTACTCTTCAAAAAGTTCGCCAACATCGACTGTTTTGATATCGAACTGGACGAAACCGACCCCGAAAAACTGGCCGACATCGTGTGTGCGCTCGAACCGACGTTCGGCGCGATCAACTTAGAAGACATCAAGGCGCCGGACTGTTTCGTTGTTGAACGGATCTGTCGCGAAAGGATGAACATCCCCGTTTTCCATGATGATCAACATGGGACGGCGATTGTTGTAGGTGCGGCCGCACGAAATGCGATGGAAATTAGTGGCAAGAGATTTGAGGACGTCAAAGTTGTCTCCACTGGCGGCGGCGCTGCCGGAATTGCCTGCCTCAATATGCTTTTGAAGCTCGGCGTTCGTAGGGAAAACGTTTTTCTCTGCGACTTGGAAGGCCTCGTCTACGAGGGGCGGGAAAAGGATATGACCCCGCAAAAAGCGGCCTACGCTCAGGGAACATCTCCGGCAAACTTGGGGGATGTAATCGAAGGCGCAGACCTCTTTTTAGGGCTATCCGGTCCTGGGGTGCTGACACAAGAGATGGTCCGAAAGATGGCAAAGCGCCCTATCATCTTTGCGCTCGCCAATCCGACTCCCGAGATTACACCGGAACTCGCCCGAGCAGTCGCCCCTGACGCAATCATCGCGACCGGACGGAGCGACTTCCCAAACCAAGTGAACAACGTGCTCTGCTTTCCGTTTATTTTCCGCGGCGCGCTTGATGTCGGGGCCACGGAAATCAACGACGAAATGAAAATCGCCTGCATCGAGGGGATTGCTGCTCTGGCGCGGGCAACGACCAGCGCGGAAGCCGCCGCCGCATACCGTGGCGAGCAGCTGACATTCGGGGCCGACTATCTGATCCCGAAACCCTTTGACCCCCGTTTGATGGGGGTTGTGGCCAGTGCAGTGGCACAGGCAGCAATGGACTCTGGCGTCGCGTTGCGCCCGCTTGATGATGTTGCCGCGTACAAAGCACAACTGGACAGCTCAGTCTTCAAGTCCGCAATGCTGATGCGCCCAGTATTCGAGGCCGCTCGGCAATCTGCACGGCGCATTGTTTTCGCTGAAGGCGAGGACGAACGCGTGTTGCGAGCGGCGCAGGCGATTATGGAAGAAACCACCGATGCACCCATCCTAATCGGCCGCCCTGAAGTCATCGAAGCGCGATGCGAAAGGGCAGGTCTAAAGATCCGTCCGGGAATCGATCTGGAAATCGTCAACCCAGAGAATGACGCGCGGTATCGCGATTATTGGGGAACCTACCACCAACTGATGGCAAGAAATGGCGTCACGCCTGACCTAGCGAAGGCGATCATGCGCACCAATACGACTGCCATTGCCGCGGTGATGGTTCATAGAGAAGAAGCAGAAAGCATGATTTGCGGCACCTTTGGGCAGTTCCTCTGGCACCTGAACTATGTATCGCAGGTGTTGGGAAGGGATGGTCGGCAACCCGTCGGCGCGCTCAGCTTGATGATCCTCGAAGATGGGCCGCTCTTCATCGCTGATACGCAAGTACATCCGAACCCAACGCCAGAACAAATTGCCGAAACCGTGACAGGTTGTGCGCGTCATGTGCGGAGGTTTGGCCTCACACCGGAAATCGCGCTTTGCTCTCATTCGCAATTCGGCAACCTCGACTGTGAAACCGGTCGGCGGATGCGGGCTGCGATTGATATTCTCGATTCAGCACCTCGTGATTACCATTACGAGGGCGAGATGCATGTCGACGCTGCGCTCGACGTCGAGCTTCGCGACAGAATTTTTCCGGGTAGCCGCCTGAATGGTCCGGCGAATGTGTTGGTATTCGCGAATACTGACGCAGCTTCTGGTGTTCGAAACATCCTAAAAATGAAAGGGGGCGGACTCGAAGTCGGCCCCATTCTGATGGGAATGCAGAACAAGGCGCATATTGTGACACCCTCGATTACCGCACGCGGCCTGCTGAATATGTCCGCCCTAGCAGGAACGCCTGTCGCTCATTACGGCTAAAGGGAATCACCCTTTCACCGACGTTGCGATATTTGCAAAGCCCCGGCACCCTTTCGCTATCAAGGCGAACGAAAGTGGGATTTGCAAATATTTGCAATTGCATCAGGCAAATTACTGCAAACTTATTGTCGCAGCCCCTCATCTTTCACCTCTGCACGCTTGCCCGATTGGATGCGGCTCCTTAACACCAAGAGAGTAAAGAGGAGGATCTCATCATGGGCTATAGGGACGTTTACGCCTCGTGGCAGCAAAACCCCGACGCATTCTGGATGGAACAATCTAAATCGATTAGCTGGGACAGGGAGCCGTCGAAAGCGCTGTTTGACGAGGAAGCTCCGCTCTACGAGTGGTTCTCGGACGGCATGGTCAACACCTGCTACAATGCGGTGGACCGTCATGTAGAGAACGGACGCGGGGCTCAGGATGCAATCATCCATGACAGCCCAATCACCGGATCGAAATCCAAAATCACATATGCCGATCTCAAGGACCGGGTAAGCAAGCTGGCCGGAGCACTCCGGGCCAAAGGCATCGAAAAAGGCGATCGCGTTATCATCTACATGCCAATGGTGCCCGAAGCGCTCATCGCCATGTTGGCAGTCACACGTATTGGTGCAATCCATTCAGTCGTCTTCGGTGGTTTCGCCGCAAATGAACTGGCTGTTCGCATCGACGACGCTCAACCAAAAGCAATCATCGCGGGTTCGTGCGGAATTGAGCCGGGGCGCGTGGTCGACTACAAACCACTGTTGGACGGCGCGATCGACCTCGCCAAGAGCAAGCCCGAATTTTGCGTAATCCTCCAGCGCGAACAGAAAGAGGCAGAGCTCATCGAAGGGCGTGACTTCGAATGGTCTGCCTTTCAGGAAAATGCCGACCCTGCCGACTGCCTTCCCGTCGAGGGCAACCACCCCGCGTATATTCTTTACACATCTGGGACGACCGGCGCGCCAAAGGGCGTCGTCCGCCCGACTGGCGGGCACCTGGTGGCTCTGAACTGGACCATGAAGAATATCTATAACGTGGAGCCGGGAGAGGTGTTCTGGGCTGCGTCTGACGTTGGCTGGGTCGTTGGGCACAGCTATATTTGCTATGCGCCGCTAATCCACGGAAACACCACTATCGTTTTCGAGGGCAAGCCGGTTGGCACGCCAGATGCAGGTACATTTTGGCGCGTCATCTCCGAATATAATGTCAAAGCGTTTTTCACCGCGCCAACGGCACTTAGGGCGATCAAACGCGATGACCCCAAAGGGGAGATGATCAAGGACTACGATATCTCCCAGCTTCGTGCGCTCTATTTGGCTGGTGAGCGCGCCGACCCCGACACGATCGAATGGGCCCAGAGGGTCATGCAAGTGCCCGTCTATGACCACTGGTGGCAAACCGAAACAGGCTATACGATTGCCGGAAATCCGGTCGGCATTGAAGCCCTTCCGGTGAAGATAGGCTCCCCCACGGTCGCAATGCCCGGCTACGATGTTCAAATCCTCGATGAGGGAGGAAATCCGGTTTCGAGCGGAGAGTTAGGCGCAATTGCTGTAAAGCTTCCCCTCCCTCCTGGAACGCTGCCCACACTTTGGAACGCGGAAGAACGTTTTAGGAAATCCTATCTAACGACCTTCCCCGGCTACTATGAAACTGGCGATGCGGGGATGATTGACGAAGATGGTTATCTTTACATCATGGCGCGCACCGATGACGTGATCAACGTCGCGGGTCACCGCCTATCGACTGGCGGCATGGAAGAGGTTCTGGCCGGACATCCCGACGTGGCCGAATGTGCTGTGATTGGAGTCACAGATCAGCTCAAGGGCCAACTCCCCATGGGTTTCGTATGCCTGAACAAAGGATGTGACCGCCCCCACACTGAGGTCGTCGCAGAATGCGTCAAGCTCGTGCGCGAAAAGATCGGACCTGTTGCGGCATTCAAACTGGCCGTCGTGATAGATCGGCTACCCAAAACGCGATCTGGAAAGATCCTTCGGGGGACGATGGTAAAGATTGCAGACAACGAAGACTTCAAGATGCCCGCGACGATTGATGATCCGGCCATACTTGATGAAATTCGCACAGCCGTCAGAACGCTCGGCTACGGAGGCGCTTGATAATCTCGCTTTGGCCGCAAGCAGTTCCAGTATAGCCTGTCCCCACTGATAAAGGGGACAGACATGGAAACATTATTAATGACACTGCATTTCCTATCGCTCGCGGTAGGGATCGGCGGAGGTGTTGCAAGCGCAATTGCCGGCGTTCAATCCGCAAAGGCGGAACCTCCCGGAGCAATGGCGCTGGGCAAACTTCAATCCCAAGTCGGAAACGTGGGCTATGGCGCATTAATCTTGCTATGGATCACCGGAATCTGGATGGTCTATGCAAAATACGGCGGGTTCGGAGATCTCCCGGCGAGCTTTAATTTGAAAATGCTCGGCGTTCTGGGGCTAACTGCTGCCCTGACTGCAATGCAGGTTGTGAAACGGAGGGCTATGGCTGCGGGCGGACCTCCGAATGCCAGCACGATGAAGATGCTGGGACAGCTGGCGCTTTTGTCAGCAGTCTTTTCGATCGTCATGGCTGTTTTGACATTCAACTGAGGAAGAGGAACGGCTCAGGCAAATTGTTCTTGGATGAGCCGTTCTTCCAGACCGTGTCCGGGATCAAACAGTATTTGATGTGCGATTGATGGCTCGGAGCGGATGGTGACAACCGCAACATTTCGGACGGACCGACTATCTGCATCCGCCATTACAGGGCGTTTTTCAGGGTTTATGACCTCAAAGCGCACCTCCGCCGATTTGGGAAGGAGGGCGCCGCGCCAACGACGGGGCCGAAAAGCCGCCATTGCCGTAAGAGCGAGGACATCCGCGCCAATCGGCAAGATCGGCCCGTGTGCAGAATAGTTGTAAGCCGTCGATCCAGCTGGGGTGGCGATAAGTGCACCATCGCAGACCAACTCCTGCATGCGCAAACGGCCATCGACATATATTCTCAGCTTCGCGGCCTGCGGGCCCTCACGCAACAACGATACCTCGTTAATCGCCAGCGCAGTGGCCTGCTCTCCGTCCACACAAACGGCGTCCATCCGAAGGGGATTTAGCACCGCGGTCTCTGCCGCCTCCAGCCGATAGAGCAGGTCGTCCTCGTGATATTCATTCATGAGAAACCCTACAGTCCCACGGTTCATGCCGTAGACAGGCGTGCTGAAGGCTTCGGTTGCATGAAGGGTGTGCAGCATGAAGCCGTCCCCCCCTAATGCGACAATCACGTCGGCCTCGGACATCGGGCAATTGCCGTATCGGTTCGCGAGAACGTCATGCGCCTGCTGAGCAAGGGGCGTATCTCCGGCAGTGAAGGCTATTTTTTTCATGATATTCCAGTCCTAGCCGAAAGTTGCCCTACGTTGTTGCTAGCAAATCTGACGAGATTTTCCACCAACCTTTCACCGATGCCGGCATGGGGGCAATGCATAACATCAGGCACAAATGTGACGCTTCGGAACACTGCGCGACAAATTGCTTCGTTTCTCAAGAAGAATATGACGTTTTCGAGGGTTCACCTCTACTGCCAATGCCCCTAATGATCCGGCAACGTAACACCTCAGGAGAGGACCAGATATGAACGCCACCACCCGCGACTCCGGCTTCTTCACTGAAAGCCTGGCTTCCCGAGATCTCGAGCTTTTCGGTGCAATTCGCTCCGAGCTTGGCCGCCAGCGTGACGAAATCGAACTTATTGCATCCGAGAACATCGTCTCTGCGGCGGTAATGGAAGCCCAAGGTTCCGTGATGACCAACAAATACGCCGAGGGATATCCCGGTCGGCGTTATTACGGCGGCTGTGAATACGTTGACGTTGCGGAGAACCTCGCAATCGAACGCGGATGCCAGCTCTTTGATTGCGCATTTGCGAATGTGCAGCCGAATTCTGGCTCGCAAGCGAACCAAGGTGTGTTTCAAGCACTTTTGCAGCCCGGAGATACGATTCTTGGCATGAGCCTCGACGCGGGCGGTCATTTGACTCACGGCGCGCGTCCAAACCAGTCAGGTAAATGGTTCAATGCCGTTCAATACGGCGTCCGCCAGCAGGATAGCCAGATTGACTACGATCAGGTCCAGGCGCTAGCCACCGAGCACCAACCAAAGATGATCATTGCAGGTGGTTCAGCGATCCCGCGTATTATCGACTTTGCCAAAATGCGCGAGATTGCGGACAGCGTCGGAGCCTATCTTTTGGTTGATATGGCCCACTTCGCTGGTCTGGTTGCCGCGGGTCTTTACCCATCGCCGTTCCCCCATGCGCATGTTGCCACGACCACAACCCACAAGACTCTCCGTGGCCCGCGGGGCGGCGCGATCTTCACCAATGACGAAGCGATATCGAAGAAGGTCAACTCGGCCATCTTCCCCGGCATCCAAGGCGGTCCATTGATGCACGTGATCGCCGCAAAGGCCGTTGCATTCGGTGAAGCGCTTCGCCCCGAATTCAAGCTCTATCAAGAGCAGGTGATCAAGAACGCGCAAGCTTTGGCTGATCAGCTGATGAAGGGCGGTTTGGATATCGTAACGGGCGGCACAGATAGCCACGTTATGCTCGTCGATCTGCGCCCCAAAGGTGTGAAAGGCAATGCGACTGAAAAGGCGCTCGGCCGGGCACATATTACCTGCAACAAGAACGGCATACCCTTTGATCCGGAAAAACCGACGATCACATCGGGTATCCGCCTCGGCTCACCGGCGGGCACCACTCGCGGGTTTACAGAGGCGGAATTCCGTCAAATCGCTGACTGGATTGTCGAGGTCGTTGATGGCCTGGCGGCGAACGGCGAAGATGCCAATTCCGAAGTTGAGGCAAAAGTCCGTGCCGAAGTTCAGGCGCTTTGCGATCAGTTCCCGCTTTATCCGACACTCTAGTCGGGCAGAATCCAGACTTCCTGGGGCGCTTCGGCGCCCCTTTTCATATCCACTGGAAATCAAGCCCATTGAAGCCTAGGACGGTAGCCATGCTAAATATCATCAGCCAACCATCCAGCGGCCTTCCAAAGCTTCTAATCGCGCATGGTCTTTACGGCTCTGCCCGAAATTGGGGCGTTATTTCAAAACGCCTATCCGATATTCGTGATGTGAGCGCAGTCGACATGCGCAATCATGGAGCGAGCCCTTGGTACGACAGCCACACCTATCCCGACATGGCGAGAGATTTGGCTTTGGTAATCGAGCACCTCGGCGGACCTGTAGATCTTATCGGGCACTCAATGGGCGGCAAGGCAGCGATGACGCTCGCTCTCACACACCCCGAACTGATACACAAACTTATCGTCGCGGATATTGCGCCGGTCGCGTATACGCATAACCCTTCGAACAATATACATGCGATGCGCCAGGTGGATCTGTCCCGCGTTGAACGGCGGGCCGACGCTCTTGAGCAGCTGCAGGATTTGGAGCCGGGTTTGGCAGATTTCTTTCTGCAAAGTCTGGACATGAAAGAAAAACGCTGGCGTCTGAATTTGAATGTGCTTGAAAAATGCATGCCAGAGATCGTTGGTTGGCCGTCACCGCCGGGGAAGTTCGAAGGAGATGCCCTTTTCCTATCGGGAGCCAAATCTGACTATGTCAGAACAGAACACAAAGAAACAATCCGGGAGAAATTCCCAAACGCCAAGTTTGCAAAACTCAAGGATGCTGGACATTGGTTGCACGCGGAAAAACCGCGAGAATTCGAAGCTGCTGTTCGTTCATTTCTGCTGATGTAACGGCAATTGACCGAACACGACAAACTGCTGTTAATCTGAAATCGCATTTCTTTCGTATGCATTTAAGACCAATTTCGAGGAACACATGAAACTGAAAAGTCTTGGCATAGGCGCTCTGATCGCAACACTGGCTGGAGTTGTGCAGGCCCATACGCCGATTATCGACGACAGCGCAAAGACCGTCCGCGATCCTCTCGTAATCGACGACCCAGAACATTCTAAAGCCATTTTTTCGACTCTCAGTGGTGAACCACAATATTATCGGTTCAGCAGCACGGCCGCGTTTGACTTCTATGCGGGCATCACCGCGCCGAAGCTTGAAGCGTGCGACCTGCAACGCACGTTTTCTTTCGACCTTCTCAATGACCAGCTGGAAGTGATCGACAGTCGTGACGGTGATAAGTTTGAATGGTGGCCGTGGTACGAGTCCTACGGCAAGACCTGGTATTGGGTGGGCCCCGAAATGGGCGAAGATTTCTATTCTACAGAGCAACTTCCTGCGGGAACCTATTACATCCGGGTCCAAAACAGGACGAACACCGGTGAATATGCTCTCGCTATCGGTGATCAAGAAAGCATGGGAATTGGAACGCTCCTCAAGCTGCCAGGCACCCTGAAAACAATGCGCGATATTTATTGGGATGATAGCGAATGCCGCTGACATGAGGGGGGTGTTCGCCCCCCTTTCAAGCGAGTACCGCTCCTAATTATCCATTTTCAAAGCGCTGATGAACGCCTCTTGCGGGATTTCAACCTTGCCAAACTGACGCATCTTCTTCTTGCCGGCTTTTTGTTTATCGAGAAGTTTCCGCTTGCGTGTCGCGTCACCGCCGTAACATTTCGCCGTTACATCTTTGCGTAGAGCAGAGAGGGTTTCACGTGCGATCACCTTCCCACCAATCGCCGCCTGGATCGGGATTTTGAACATATGGCGAGGGATCAGATCCTTGAGTTTTTCGCACATTGCACGTCCGCGCATCTCGGCCCGCTCACGGTGCACCATCATTGACAAGGCATCGACCGGCTCGTCATTAACGAGGATCTGCATCTTCACTAGGTTATCCTGACGGTATCCGGTCAAATGGTAGTCGAAAGATGCATAGCCCTTTGTCACGGACTTCAAGCGATCATAAAAGTCAAAAACGACCTCGTTTAACGGTAGGTCATAGACGACCATCGCTCGGCTGCCAGCATAGGTCAGATCCTGCTGAATACCCCTACGATCCTGACACAGCTTAAGCACATCCCCCAGAAACTCGTCGGGAACAAGAATGGTCGCCTTGATCCGTGGCTCTTCGATATGATCGACGTGAGTAAGGTCCGGCATATCAGCAGGATTATGGAGGTCAATCTTCGACCCGTCGCGCATATAGACATGATAGACCACCGAGGGTGCCGTCGTGATCAGCTCAATGTCATATTCGCGTTCAATGCGATCACGGATAACTTCCAAGTGCAGAAGCCCAAGGAAACCGCAACGGAAACCGAACCCAAGAGCCGCAGATGTTTCCATCTCGAACGAGAAACTCGCGTCGTTCAGCGCGAGCTTTTCAATCGCATCGCGGAGGTCCTCGAACTCGGCGCTATCGACGGGGAAGAGCCCGCAGAAGACCACTGGAATAGACGGCTTAAACCCGGGAAGCGGTTTTTCGGCGCCCTTCTTTTCATGGGTGATGGTGTCACCAACTTTCGTGTCGCGAACTTGCTTGATTGATGCAGTGAGAAAGCCGATCTCGCCCGGGCCGAGCTCTTCAACAACCTGCATTGCAGGACGAAAGACACCGATCCGGTCGACGCCATAAGCCGCACCGGTTTGCATCATCTTGATCTTGTCGCCTTTTTTAAGAACTCCGTCCATAATCCGAACAAGAACCACGACGCCGAGATACGCGTCATACCAACTGTCAACGAGCATCGCCTTCAATGGGGCTTCGCGTTCGCCTGTCGGTGCCGGAAGTTTCTGGACGATCGCTTCCAGAGTTTCCCTGATCCCCACACCCGTCTTGGCGGAAACGCGGATGGCGTCGGTCGCTTCAATCCCGATCACATCCTCAATCTGCTCAGCCACACGATCACAATCGGACGCGGGCAAGTCAATCTTGTTGAGAACCGGTACGATCTCGTGATCGGCATCAATCGCTTGATAGACGTTCGCCAGCGTTTGCGCTTCGACACCTTGGGTCGAGTCGACAACGAGCAAAGATCCCTCAACCGCACGCATTGAACGGGAAACCTCGTAGGCAAAGTCAACATGGCCTGGGGTATCAATGAGGTTTAGCACATATTTTTCACCGTTTTCCGCGACGTAGTCGATCCGAACGGTATTGGCTTTGATCGTGATACCGCGCTCGCGCTCAATGTCCATCGCATCGAGAAGTTGCTCCTTCATGTCGCGGTCCTGCACAGTCCCGGTCGACTGGATCAAACGATCGGCGAGGGTCGATTTCCCGTGGTCGATATGGGCAACGATCGAGAAATTTCTGATATGAGCGAGGTCGGTCATGTCAATCCGGTTGCTAGCAGGCGATTATCAGGCTGAATGCAGTGCAATTCGGTGCATTGCAAGTGGAATAGAGAGCATCAACCGCAAATGAGCAGCTCCTAGGCATAGGTGGCTGAGAGTCCCTCGATGCATTCTTCGATCAAGGTGATGCATCCTTGAAAATCACGAGTGTAATACGGGTCCGGCACTTCATTGACCGACCCTTCTGCAAAGTCTGTTAGCAATTTCAGCTTCGCCCCACCCTGATCCTGACGAAGCGCCTTGATCGTTGCAAAATTCTTTGCGTCCATCGCAAGGATCAAATCAAACTTCTTGAAATCGGCCAATGAGAACTGGCGAGCGCGCAGATCCGCCATTTCAATACCGTGAGATTTTGCGGCTGCAATCATCGGGCCGTAGGGTGGCTCGCCAATGTGCCAGTCCGACGTCCCCGCACTGTCGATAGTCCAATCCGGACGGGCCTGACGTGCGACAGCCTCCGCCGTGGGCGAGCGACAAATATTTCCGAGGCAAACGAACAGTAGACGCATCGCGGCACTTTAATGGTCGTGCTTACTCATGTCATGGGCATCGTCATGATCGTGTGACATATGATCAGCCATAGCACCGTGCCCATTTCCTGCTGACGCCGCCATCACTTCGACATCGACTACCAACTCCGTCCCATCATCAAAAACGAGCGTGAGCGGGAAGGTCGTGCCTTCGCTATAGGCGTCGGTGATCCCCATAAACATCACATGATCGCCGCCGCGCGCCAGATCCGCCATTCCACCGGAGGCGACAGCAATGCCACCTTCGATCTGCCGCATGCGCATTACGCCGTTTTCATCTTCGATATTTGTGTGCAACTCGATACGGGCAGCAACATCAGCTCTGGCTTCAACGAGAGTACGGCTTTCCATGCCAGAATTATGGATGACCATGAACGCGGCTCCAGACATTGCCATCGCGCCGGACGAAATTGCATAGGCATGATGGACGGAAAGGTCATGTGCTTCATCAGCCACAACTGCCATCCCTAAATTAGCAAGCAGGGCGAAGGTGAGAAATGATCTACGGAACATTGAGGCCTCCAAGTTTACAAGAGGGTGGTATGACCTCTCCCTCTCAGTTGGGCGATGACAAAACGTCACGCAAGAAAACAAAAAGCCCAACGCGATTCGGCGTTGGGCTCTGTAAAGCGATAAGAAGACCGATCAAGCGCCGGCTTGTGCCTTCGCGATTTCCTTCTTTACTTTCAACGCTGCAGCGGAAAGTTCGGCATCTTTCGCCTTCGTCAGAAACGCATCCAGACCGCCGCGGTGATCTACAGTCCGCAACGCCGCGGAGGATACACGGAAGCGGAAAGAACGGCCCAGCACATCAGATTGCAGGGTAACATCTTGAAGATTAGGAAGAAAACGACGGCGCGTCTTGTTGTTAGCGTGGCTAACGTTGTTGCCGGTCATCGGGCCTTTGCCCGTAAGTTCGCATTTGCGCGACATGGGGTAATCCTTTTGTTTTTTCCAGCCACCTGGGCCGGTTCGTCAGTGGGTCAATGCCCAGCGTCCGCTGAGGTGCGACCGCTTACAGAGGCTGGGGCTTAGGGTCAAAACATCGCTTAGTCAAGCATTCTTGAGTCCGGCGAATTGCTCAACAATTCTAGATGCTGCCTGCGCGGGTGTCGTATCACCTCGCGCAACAGAAGCCTCTTCGATTTTAAGCTGCTGGGACAAGGCGGGGTCTGTCGAAATTTTTTCGAGGAGTTGTGTGCGTACCTCCTCGGAAAACCAATACATAGACTGTTTCTGGCGAGACTCGTCCCATATCCCCGATTTCTTCCGCCACTCCGAAAGAGACTGAATTTCAGACCAGACCTGTTCCAATCCCGCTTCTTCGATCGCGGAGACTGTAAGTGCCTTTGGAAATCCGTCTGGGTCTTGTGGCCGCTTCCGCAGGAGACGTAACGCACCGGAATAATCGGCACAGGTCCGCCGTGCCTGCGGCGCAAGATCACCGTCAGCTTTGTTCACTACAATCATATCCGCGATTTCCATGATCCCTCTCTTCACCCCTTGCAACTCGTCCCCGCCCGCGGGCGCAAGCAACAGAATGAACAGATCCGACATATGCGCGACCATCGTTTCGGATTGCCCGACGCCCACTGTCTCGATCAGGACGACATCAAAGCCCGCAGCCTCGCATAGATGAACTGCGTCCCGCGTCCGGCGCGCAACACCACCGAGTTGAGCCTGCGATGGCGATGGACGGATAAATGCGTTTGGGTCGCGCGCTAGGTACGCCATGCGCGTCTTATCGCCAAGGATCGACCCACCACTTCTACTAGACGAGGGATCAACGGCAAGAACTGCCACGCGAAGCCCCATTCGGGTCAACATCAAGCCAAAGCTTTCAATAAAGGTGGACTTCCCTACCCCTGGCGTCCCGGAAAGACCAATCCTAAGCGCTTGCCGGTCTGTACCGCAGGCCTCGAGGAGTTCTAGCGCCCTCGAGCGGTGATCAGAGCGCTGGCTTTCAACCAACGTTATTGCGCGCGACAGAGCGCGGCGATCACCGCCTCGAATTTTTTCGGCTGTTTTGGCAATATCATCCATATATGCTTCATATCGCTTGTCTGTTTGGTGTCCAGTCCAGCGGTTCTTCTTGACCTTATTGCCGGGGATTGCAGTTTATCGATCATGCAAACGCTACCCCTCGCGATAACGAAGTGGTTCAAGGACCAAAGATGGTCCCTCCACCCCCACCAGCAAGAGGTTTTCGAGCGCTCGGCTGAAAAATCCCTTTTACTGATCGCGCCAACGGGCGGGGGTAAGACTATGGCCGGCTTTCTTCCGACGCTTGCAGACCTGATGTGTGAGCGCTTTGAAGGTCTGCATACGATCTATGTCTCGCCACTAAAGGCGCTGACCGCAGACATCCGCCGAAATTTGATGCGACCAATTGAAGGGCTGGGCCTCAATATTCGTGTCGAGGATCGCACCGGCGACACATCACAGACGTTGAAACGACGGCAGCGAGTTGATCCGCCGCAAATCCTGTTGACGACTCCCGAAAGCCTCGCGCTCCTGATTTCTTACGAGGAAGCGCCAAAGATCTTCAGCGGGCTGCAACGGGTGATCGTTGACGAGGCACACGCACTCAGCGAAAGTAAGCGCGGCGACCAGCTGATGCTGGCACTTTCGCGGCTTGAAAGGCTCGCTCCGAATATGCGCCGAATGGCACTCTCTGCGACTGTGGATGACCCGCGTGCACTGGCAAACGAATTTGCGCCCCATCCAGCGACGACACATATCGTTTTGGCCGATCCTGGCCCGCCAGCCGATATCCGAATACTGAGCAGCGCCAATCGCGCACCTTGGTCCGGTGGTGGTGGACGTTATGCGATCCCTGATATTCTCAAAGAAATTGCGAACCACAAGACGACACTGGTTTTCCATAATACACGTGCGCAGGCGGAGATCTTCTTTCACCACCTTTGGATGGAAAACGAAAGCGACCTCCCAATTGGCATCCACCATGGAAGCCTCTCGAAAGACGCCCGCGCCTCCGTCGAAAATGCAATGGTCAACGGAGAGTTGCGGGCCGTCGTTTGCACAGGCTCACTTGATCTGGGGATAGATTGGGGAAACGTCGATCTGGTTATTCAAGTTGGTGCGCCGAAGAACGTGAAGCGTCTCGTACAGCGCATCGGGAGGTCAAATCATCGCTACAACGCACCGTCAAAAGCGCTGCTTGTCCCTGCCAACCAATTCGAGATCGTTGAATGTGTAGCTGCTCTGGAAGCCTCTGGCACATATGCGCTCGACAAGACGGAAAAGGCGGGGGAGCCGCTGGACGTATTGTGCCAGCATATCCTAATTCGCGCCTGCTCAGGTCCGTTCGACGCCGATGAGCTTTTTGAAGAAATGCGTACGGTCGGTGCATTCAAGGAAACGACGCGACGCACTTTCGATGAATGCCTCGATTTTTGCGCGACCGGCGGCTACGCGCTACGCGCCTACGACAAATGGCAGCGCCTGACACAAAGGCCGGACCGCTTGTGGCAACTGAGAGACCCTCGGGCCGCCGCGCGAATTCGCATGAATATCGGAACCATTCAGGACACAGACACCCTCAAAGTAAAAATGCGCGGCGGCGGACGCACGCTTGGCGAAGTCGAGGAAGCTTTCGCTGCGACACTAACACCGGGTGAAACTTTCATGATTGGGGGGCAAATCGTCAAGTATGAGGCCATGAGAGAACTCACCGTACAGGTGAGCCGATCACAATCCAAAACGCCACGTGTCGCCGTATTCAGCGGGACAAAATTCGCGACGTCGCTTGAACTATCAGAACGGATTTTGCGAATTCTTAATAACCCGGAGCAGTATCGGCTGCCTGAGCAAGCAAATAGTTGGATTGACTTGCAGCAGTCATTTTCCGAAATCCCGAAAACAGATAGCATACTGATCGAATGCTTTCCTCATGACGGTCGATGTCACGCATGTCTGTACGGCTTTGCTGGGCGAAACGCCCAACAGACCTTGGGGCTGCTCGTCACCCACCGGATGGAGAAACTCGGCCTCGCGCCACTCGGTTTTGTTGCTACCGATTACGCGACCTTGATCTGGGGGCTCGAGCAAGTCGATTCCTGGCCGCAACTTCTTAACTCCTCAACACTGCGCGAAGACCTCGATGGCTGGCTGGCTGGAAATGCTGTTATGAAGCGCACATTCCGCTCGGTTTCCACAATTGCGGGGCTTATCGAGCGCAACAGTCCACAACACAAGAAAACAGGCCGGCAGGCGACGTTTTCCAGTGACATCCTTTACGACACATTGCGAAAATATGACCCCGATCATTTAATGCTCAAAATCACTCGGCGTGAGGCCTTGGCCGGGCTTGTCGATTTCGGGCGGATTGAAGAAATGTTGGAACGGACGAAAGGCCGCATCAATGTCATATCGCTCGCCCATGTCAGCCCGCTTGCAGCACCAATGCTGCTCGAAGTCGGCAAAGTGCCGATATACGGAGAAGGACGTGAGCGACTGGAGGCAGAGACCGCGCAGATTCTTCTCCGAACCGCGGGCCTGGAATAAATATCCTTTTCAATAGACCGACATTCATGCACGTCGACCAAATGAACACCTATTCATTCACCCTGAATAAAATCATTCTTCAGGCCCTTTCCAGCGGTGCTCTCTGGGTGGAAAGCGAAGGCCTTTTATGTGTGTCTGATCTTCACCTCGGGAAGTCAGACCGAATAGCCCGACGTCTGGGGCTGATGCTTCCCCCTTACGAATCCACCGAGACACTCAGCCGACTGGGAGAGATTATCGAACAAACGAAGCCGCGCTTGGTCTTGTGTCTCGGTGACAGTTTCGACGACCTAGAGGCAGAGGCAAGTCTCAGCCAGGCTGAAAGAGATACACTCAACACGCTACAGGCCGGACGCGACTGGATATGGATCGCGGGAAATCATGACCCGTTGCCGTTGTCTGTTGGTGGTCAATGTATGAGAGATTTTTCGATAAACGGCTTGGTATTTCGCCATGAAGCAACAGACGCGCTGTTCGAAGTTTCAGGACATTATCACCCAAAACACCGGATCAAAAACGGCCGCAGCCGACCAGCGTTTATTCACGACGAGAGGCGCGTCATCATGCCTGCGTTTGGGCTTTATACTGGAGGCCTCTCCGCAACTTCCTCGGAAATCCGGCATTGGTTTCCCAATCGAGCAATTGCGGTGCTTTGCGGTGGAGCCACCCCTATGCCTGTTCCTCTGTAACTGCATTTCTATTAGCAGGAACCGCCGAAAGGACTTCATTCCGGTATTTCTTGCTTACGGGCACACGGTCGCCGGAGGTCAAAACAATCCAGACTTTGCCGTTGCGAGTTTCGAGGGCATCTACTCCGGATAAAGCGACCCAGTGAGATCGATGTGAGCGGACCCCGGACACACCGTCCATCTCATCAATCGCATCGGTCAATCGCATCAAGAGTCTATGAGAAGTACCATCGCGCAGGCGTAAGACGACGTAGTGATCCTCGCTCTTGATGTGAATAACATCCGCGTCCGCCTCTCTTGGAAGTCGCAGCCGCAATCGGATCGGTGTCGGGGTTTTGTCTGAGACATCAATTGGCCCCGAACGGTGCATGTCGAATATCACCACACGAGCGAGCGTCAGGCCTATGCCAACTAGACATACAAGCAAAAGAAGGCGTGGCAAACCAACTGCGTGAAACGACTCCTGAGGCAGGAATGCGCTGGTTCCTACATAAAGCAAAGGCGCGAAAGTGGCTGCAAATAAAGAGAGAGCGACTAGATCGCGCAACCATCGCGCCCTCGCCCGCCCCACGAGCATAGCAACCGTTACATGAACACCAAAGCCGAGCCCTGTAGCAACCAATGAAACTAGCGCCCAGTATGCAACCCTTATTGGCCAGTCTAATGCTGTGTATGAACCAAACGGACCAGCCACCCCGACCAGAGCTCCGACAAGAGCGGCAGCGGCAAGTGCGCGCACAATACCCTCCTGCCGCGCAACGGACGTCATGACCCGCATGTATCGCCTGAACTGCATGACGCCTTTCGCCTTGACCATTTGCCGCCTTCTACACGTGAAGTGGCAAACGGACAAATCAATGAGCTGTTATGCGGTCAGCCCGTCCGGTTCAGGCAATCCATTGGCGCGGCAGCATGCGGTAAGGGTGTTCGCCAATAGGCAAGCAATGGTCATTGGTCCTACACCGCCGGGGACTGGTGTAATTGCACCGGCCACCTCAGCGCAGCTTTCATAATGGCAATCACCAACCAGGCGGTTCTTGCCGTCCGCCGCTTCAATTCGGTTAATCCCAACATCGATCACCGTCGCGCCCGGTTTGATCCAGTCTCCAATAACCATCTCAGGCCGTCCAACAGCCGCCACTACAATATCTGCCTGACGGACGACGGATGGCAGATCTTTCGTACGGCTGTGGGCGATTGTCACGGTGCAGCTATCTCCCAGTAGCAGCTGTGCCATCGGCTTGCCGACAATATTCGAACGGCCCACAACGACTGCATTCAGGCCTGAGAGCGAGCCGTGATGATCTCGCAGCATCATCAGGCATCCCAGAGGTGTGCAGGGCACCATGGATTTCTGACCCGTTCCGAGCAGACCAACATTCGAAATATGAAAACCATCGACATCTTTTGCAGGGTCGATGGCATTAATCACCAAGTCACTGTCGAGATGATCGGGAAGCGGCAGCTGCACCAAAATACCGTGGACGGCAGGATCATTATTCAACTGGGCAATCAGCGCGAGGAGATCTTCCTCGGAAGTGTCGGCTTCGAGTTTGTGCTCGTATGAATTCATGCCAACTTCGACGGTTTGCTTGCCCTTGGAGCGCACGTAAACTTGGCTTGCCGGATCCTCACCGACCAGCACCACTGCGAGGCCCGGAGTAATGTTATTGTCTTCTTTCAGACGAGTGACGTGCTCTGCGACTTTCTCGCGAACACTGGCGGCAAATTCCTTACCGTTGATCACTGTGGCACCCATTCTAGACCTCCGTATTGGCGTATGAGTCGCGATAGGCTTCCATCTGGAGGCGCGTCGCGTGAATTGCGTTTCGCATCAGAACAGCGACAGTCACAGGGCCGACCCCCCCCGGAACGGGGGTCATCCAGCCAGCGACTTCAGAGCACGTCTCGAACTCAGCATCGCCTACCGTCTTCCCATCGACACGATTGATTCCAATATCAATCAGCGCCGCACCGGGCTTGATCATGTCGCCGGTCACAAGCCCCGGCTTACCTACGGCGACGAATACGGCATCAGAGGCACGCGAATGCATCGCCACCGAGCGTGTCATATGATGACAAACGGTGACAGTTGCCCCCAAACCCATCAGCAAGAACGCGATTGGTTTACCTACGATTTCAGAGTGGCCAATAACTGTGACATCAAGACCTTCAATTTTCAGCGGAAGGGTCTTCAGGAGTTCAACCGCCGCAACGGCCGTACAAGGCCCGAGCTGCAAATCATTATAAACGATATTGCCAATCGATGCAGGATGCATCCCTTCGACGTCTTTCAAAGGATGGACAGCTTTTTGCAGCGTTTTAACAGGGATATGGGCAGGGAGCGGTCTCTGAATAATGATCCCGTTCACGCGCGGGTCGGCGTTCAGACCCTGCAGCACGCCGACCAATTGCTCCATCGAAATATCGTCGGAATAGTTACGAGCTTCAAACTGGACGCCCGCGCTTTCTGCACTTCGCTGCTGATTGCGGACATAGATCTCAGAGGCTGCGGTATCCCCCACCGATATGGAGACAAGCCGCGGCTGCCACCCTTTTGATGCAAGCTCCGAAGCTTCCTTGGCAATTTCGCTCCGCAATTCGGCTGCGATAGATTTTCCGTCGATCAGTGCTGCCCGCATCTATTGTTCCTTTTCAAGAGTTGCCCAAGACACGCTCTTCACGAGCGATCGACCAGTCGATCAATTGACGCCAAAGCGTCTCAGCGAAGTCTGGGTCGAACCCTTTGTCTATCGCCTGTTTCCGCACCAACGTAACCACTTCCTCTACTCTTTCGGTGATCCGAGCCGGAATGCCGTTCGCGCCCTTGATCTCTATTGCTCGGTCGATCATCTCAGCTCGCTGGGCGAGCAATTTGATTAATCCCTCATCGATCCGATCAATCTCCGCGCGCAATTCCGTCATCGACGTGATCTGCTGAGAGCTTGTCATGAGTTCCTCCAGAAATGTGCGGGCATGGAAGTGTCCATGCCCGCTCGGAGGGAAGAGTGCAAGGGATCAGAACAGCCCTTCGATGTCACCGTCTGCATTCAGCTTGATGTTTTCGGCCGACGGCACGCGAGGCAAACCGGGCATTGTCATGATCTCACCACAGATAACAACGACGAAGCCCGCGCCCGCAGACAGGCGCACTTCGCGCACCGGCACAGTGTGACCGGTAGGTGCACCACGCCAGTTCGGGTCGGTAGAGAAGCTGTACTGCGTCTTCGCCATACAGATCGGCAGATTTCCATAGCCCTGCTCTTCCCAATCACGGAGCTGATCACGGATCTTCTTGTCCGCGATGACTTCGTCTGCATGGTAGATACGCTTCGCGATCATGTCGATTTTCTGGAAGAGTGGCATATCGTCGGGGTACAGAGGCGCGAAATTCGACATGCCTGCATCTGCGATCTCAGCAACCCTTGTTGCCAACGCCTCGGTGCCCTCGGAGCCCTTGGCCCAGTGCTGACAGAGGATCGCCTCAGACCCCTGTTCTGCCACATATGCTTTTACCGCTTCGACTTCTGCCTCGGTGTCCGTTACGAAATGGTTTATCGCAACGACGACAGGCACGCCAAAGGATTTGACGTTTGCGATGTGGCGACCGAGGTTCGGGCAACCCTTTTTGACGGCCTCAACGTTCTCAGCACCAAGGTCTGCCTTGGCAACGCCGCCGTTCATCTTCATTGCGCGTACGGTCGCGACCAGAACAACGGCATCGGGGGCAAGCCCCGCCTTGCGGCACTTGATATTCATGAACTTCTCAGCCCCGAGATCGGCGCCGAATCCAGCCTCGGTGACCACGTAGTCCGCGATTTTGAGCGCGGTGGTCGTCGCTGTGACAGAGTTACAACCGTGCGCAATGTTGGCGAAGGGCCCGCCATGCACAAATGCTGGGTTGTTTTCGAGGGTCTGAACGAGGTTCGGCTGCATCGCGTCTTTCAACAGCACGGTCATGGCACCGTCCGCCTTGATATCGCGGCAGTAAACCGGGGTGCGGTCACGACGATAGGCGACGATCATATCCCCAAGACGACGCTGGAGATCTTCGAGGTCTTTGGCGAGGCAGAGGATCGCCATCACTTCGGATGCAACCGTAATGTCAAAGCCAGCTTCACGGGGGAAACCGTTTGCCACACCGCCAAGCGACACATTGATCTGACGCAGAGCGCGGTCGTTCATGTCAACCACGCGACGCCAAGCAACGCGGCGGATATCGATCTCCAACTCGTTACCCCAGTAGATGTGGTTGTCGATCATGGCAGAAAGCAGGTTATGTGCCGAAGTGATCGCGTGGAAGTCACCGGTGAAATGGAGGTTCATGTCCTCCATAGGAACAACCTGCGCGTAGCCACCACCGGCTGCGCCGCCCTTCATGCCGAAGTTCGGCCCGAGCGATGCTTCACGAATACAGATTGCCGCTTTCTTGCCGATTCGGTTCAGACCATCGCCAAGACCGACAGTCGTAGTCGTCTTGCCCTCACCGGCAGGCGTCGGGTTGATAGCGGTTACGAGGATCAATTTCCCGTTGGGCCGATCTTGGACGCTGTCAATAAATGCCTGGCTTACTTTTGCCTTGTCATGGCCGTAGGGCAATAGATCGTCGCTACCGATCCCCAGCTTTGCACCGATTTCCTGAATCGGTTTCTTATTCGCAGCGCGGGCGATTTCGATGTCGGTCTTGAAGCTCATTTTAATGATCCCTGTAAAGTGGCGGCACACAACACTGCGTTCGTATGCGTTGGCACACGTTTAACGAGGGCAAAATACGACAGGCACGGCATTTCCGACATTTTCACCGCTGGAATCGTCGGCGACGTGTTATGTCGTTTCTGAAAGGAACGTTTTGTTGCCTAAGCGGTCCATTGGCGCTGGTCAGGGGCGAACAAACGAAGCGCCTGTCCGAGCTTCAACACACCGGGGCATTCCACCCATGCAGTTACCCCACGCAACTCTTTTGCAGCCGCTTTGAATTTTTTACCGGCACCGGGATGCGAGTCCTCTATCGTTCTGCCCGGAAAGTGGCATGGGCGGTTCTGCATATCAACGACGAGCGTCGCGCCATCAGGTCCCTGCAAACGCGAGGATGGGGGAATATGCGAGAAATCGGGAATACCAGCTAAGACGATGGTCGCCCCCAGCCAGGCTGGGTCGATCCGATCAACCCCCATACGCTTCGCAATTTCCTGCAATTCGCTCTGGCAAACGACGGACAGCTGTCGAACATTGCGGATTTCAGTTCCTTTTTGAGGATAAAGGCCAACGACGCGGGAGCACGAAGGGCGGTTCTCTCCAGCATGGACGGAGCCTTCCGGCCCGGCGAATCCGAGGAAAAGTTCGCGACAGGGATTGGTGGTGATTTCAGGCGTCAGCCGATCTGGCACGACGCCAAGCCATGTGATTGTCCCAAGAAACTCAGTCAACTTGAGTGCGGGCATAAGTTTTCCGTACTGGCAAACAACAACTTCATACAAACAGCACAAAAAAGAGAACCGGCGCAATAGGCGCCGGTTCATATCTCAACGTTTTTATGCCGATGGTTCCGGCTCAAGATCACCACCACCGGATTTCGGCTTTTTGGGCTTCGTCTTGGGGATCGACACGACAGAGGCCGTACCGCCAGTATCGGGTTTGTCACCACCGTCAGGCCCCGCCTGAGGCGGATCGCCTCGCATAACGCGCTCGATTTCCTCGCCAGTCAAAGTTTCATACTCCAACAGGCCTTCGGCAAGCCGCTCCCACTCATCACGCTTTTCCGACAGGATTGTGAGAGCACGCTGATAGGCCTCTTCGATGAAGCGCTTCACCTCTTCCTCGATCAGTTCCTTGGTATGAGCCGACACGGAGAAACCAGGCGTCTGGCCGGAATAGCCCTCATGGGCCTCGGAATAGTCGATATTCCCGACTTTGTCTGACATCCCCCAGCGCAGGACCATTGCCCTCGCCAGTTGGCTTGCCTGCTGGATATCTCCAGCCGGGCCGTTCGAAACTTCATCTTCGCCGTATTTCAGCACCTCAGCGGCCTTACCCGCCATCGTCATCGCAAGTTTTTCCTCGCACTCGGATCGGTGCCAGTTCAAACGGTCAATCTCGGGAAGGCTGACCACCATGCCCAGAGCACCGCCGCGCGGAATGATCGTGGCTTTATACACGGGGTCACATTTGGGGAGCGACAATCCGACGACAGCATGTCCCGCCTCGTGGTAGGCGGTTTTTTCTTTCTGCTCCGGCGTCAGGACCATCGAACGCCGTTCGGCCCCCATCATGACCTTGTCTTTGGCATTTTCAAAATCAATCATGGTCACAAATCGGCGCCCAACCCGCGCGGCCATCAGCGCTGCCTCGTTCACGAGGTTTGCTAGATCGGCCCCAGAGAAACCGGGGGTACCGCGTGCGATAATGCGAAGATCAACATTCGGCCCCAAGGGTGTTTTCCGCGCATGAACAGCGAGGATTTTCTCGCGCCCCTTGATATCGGGGTTGGGCACGGTGACCTGACGGTCAAAGCGACCTGGGCGCAAGAGAGCCGGGTCCAGCACATCGCGTCGGTTCGTGGCGGCGATAATGATGACGCCCTCATTGGCCTCAAACCCGTCCATCTCGACAAGGAGCTGGTTCAACGTCTGCTCTCGTTCGTCATTGCCGCCGCCGATACCGACCCCACGAGCGCGTCCAACAGCATCAATCTCGTCAATAAAAACGATACAAGGCGCGTTCTTCTTTGCCTGTTCGAACATGTCGCGAACACGGCTGGCGCCGACACCGACGAACATTTCTACAAAGTCGGAGCCTGAGATCGTAAAGAACGGCACTCCAGCCTCACCCGCAATCGCCCGAGCCAGCAACGTTTTACCGGTTCCCGGAGGGCCAACTAGCAACGCACCCTTCGGGATCTTACCGCCAAGGCGCGAAAACTTCTGGGGACTGCGAAGAAACTCTACAATCTCTTCCAGCTCTTCTTTCGCCTCATCAATGCCCGCGACATCATCGAAAGTTACACGGCCTTGTTTTTCAGTCAGCAATTTCGCCTTGGACTTACCAAATCCCATGGCGCCACCGCGACCACCGCCCTGCATCCGGTTCATGAAATAGATCCACACACCAATCAGCAGGAGGAAAGGCAAAAGAGAAAGAATGAACGCCTGGAATGTCGATGTTTCCTGACTTTCGGCGCGAACAGGAATCCCCTGATCGATCAGGGATTGCGTAAGTTCAGCGTCCTCAGGCTTGATCGTGACGAACGACCGGCCGTTCTCGTCGCGATATTCGACACGCTCGCCATCCAGCGTTACCTCCGCAACGTTGCCAGCCTCCAGAGCTGAAATGAACTGTGAATAAGTTCTGGAGGTGCTTTGCATATTGCTTTGACCACCGCTGAACACATTGAACAGCGCCAGAACAAGCAGGAACAAAACAACCCAGAAAACGATGTTGCGCGCATTACCCAAGGGGAGCTCCTCATAATTCCGTTGCCCGCAGGGAGAGTCGCGGGCACCCCACTAAAATAGAGATCGAGCGAGGTTGTTCAATGCGCATCGAGAAACGAGCTGAAATTCGCGACAATCTGCGCCTCCCAGCCCGTTCCAAATCCAGCCACCGGCGCCGCGACTAAGGTCTCACCGATCCATACGGACGGCGATGCAATGAGAGACGCACGGGGAAGTCCGGTTTCGCGCCATTTCGGGCAGAGATTGATCCCGGTCTCTCCAAGAGCACGCACCTTGCCCCCCTGCGACAATGGACCCAAAACATTCCAGCGAGTGTCCCAAGGGGCGTCGATCTCGCCGATAAGATCGGCAACGGCGGAAAATTCCCTTGTGACGCGTATGAACTGCTGGTCCGACGTGACGAGACAACCACCAAGTGTCATGACAAATCTATAATCCGTGTTCCTCAAAATTTTTTCTGTAGCCGCGTGCCGAGGTGGATAGTGAGCGCTGGAAACATACTGCAGCACACGCGTCAGCAATCGGCGGCGGAGTTCGAACGGCGCTTCATCAAACTCGCTTCGTGTTATCAAGACGTCGCCGGAGATCTCTGAAACAACACGATCCGCGAGTTCTCTGGTACCGGTTTGCACCACAACACGGCTATCCCTGAGCGCGAATGCAGATGCCGAAATCGCATCAACACCGAGCCCAGCCTGCGATAAGTCGCGGAGCAGCATCCTCATTTTGACACGATCGAAAGTGGGATCGTCATTACTCGGGTCTTCCATCCAATCAGCGCCACGCCCGACAAGATACCGGCGCAATGCCTCTCGCCGTTCATGCAACAAGGGCCGAACGAAGGTGATTCCATGTTGATGAAATTCAGCATTCATTGCCGACAATCCATCGATCCCAGCACTTCGGGCGAGATTGAGAAGGAATGTCTCAGCGACGTCGTTAGCCGTATGAGCCAACATCACAACATCCAGAGAATGGTCGCGCGCCCACTCAGCTAGCAACCGATAACGTGCTGACCGCGCCGCATTCTGCAGATTGCCAGACCGATCTGCGCGATCCCAAGTTAGCGTCTTGTGGGGAATTTTGGCATCGCGGCAAATTCGCCCAACGAATTCAGCCTCGGCCTTGGCTTCCGGGCGAAGTCCGTGGTCTACCGTCGCAACCCATAGCGACGTGCTATTCGACTGCCAGTTCACTAACAGCTTCAATAACGCGATTGAGTCGCCTCCGCCCGATACGGCGACCCCGATTCGCTTGCCAGAAAAAGGCTGAAAATAGTGTTCGCAACGCACCTCGAATGAGCCGCTCTGCCGCGCCTGGTCCTTGCTCACTGGCAGCCGAGAGCCTGCATTGCCGCCCGCGCGTCTCCAACTGCAGGATGGTTCGGAAAACGCAGTTCAACTTCGGATAGCGTGAGGCATGCATCCTGTGATTGACCGATTTGCCCCAACATGAAGCCAAGCTTGAAGAGCGCATCAGGCGCGATGTCACCAGCCGGATCAGACGAGAACGCCGACAGATAGGCGCGCGCCGCGTCTGTCGCCCGACCGAGAGCTTCCAACGCTTCACCTTTTAGATAATCTGCTCGGGGCGTGAGCGGCCCACCGGGATAGGTCTCGACGAAGGCTGTGAACGCCTTAGCAGCTTCTTCAAGTTTTCCCTGATCCAGCATTTGTTGAGCTACATCGAAATCCGCTTGCTCACCGACCGCCAATGCAGGCGAGCCATTATCGACCTGCGGCGACGGGACGGGAACCTCAGCTGCGCTGTCTACGCCACCTAATGACGGAGTTTCTCCAAGCGAACCGATATCGCAATTGGCCTCAAGTTCGCACAACCGGAATTCCAAATCTCCGATTCGATTGGTTCCATCGACGGTGATACGGTTGATGCGCAGCTCAAGGCCCTCAATTTTTGCGGTCAACCTTTCGACCTCGGTCTGTATGGAATTCAACCGAGCCAGTGGTGAACCTGTGCCCGTAGTCGCTGCCGCTCCGCCCGTGGTGGACAATTCCGTTTTAAGGCGCTGCAATTCCACGAATAGAACGGTCAGCTGCTGCCGGATGTCAGCGAGGGTCTCATCTCGCGACTGCGCAAGTGCGGGCTGCACGAGTGAGAGCAAGACAGCGATAATGAGAGAGCGGAAAAGCATGCCGGTCGATCAGCCCAGAGATGCGATCGAAATCACTGTGACAGCTCGTCTGTTCTGCGTGTAGCAGCTTTCCTCGGAGCAGACAGCAATCGGGCGCTCTTTGCCGTAAGACACGGTCTGAATTCTTGATGCCGCAATTCCGCCAGTAATAAGGTACTCGCGAACGGCATTCGCCCGACGCGCACCAAGCGCGAGGTTATATTCCCTTGTTCCCTGCTCGTCTGCATGGCCTTCAATGACGGCCGCATAATCTGGGTTTTCCATCAGCCAAGAGATCTGCCCGTCGAGAACTACCATCGCTTCAGCAGAAAGCGTCGACTGGTCCACAGCGAAGAGCACCCTGTCGCCGACGCGCTCGTTGAAAAAAGCAGGACTGCTTGGATCATCGACTGACCCCAACGGGCCGAAGCCTCCGGTGCTGTCATTGAGGTCAACCGAATTGCCGCCAAAACGATTGGGGCTAGTACACGCGGCCGCAGTCAGTGCCACGACGAGAAAGGCGATTTTGGTCAGGCTATTCATGGGTTTTGTCCTGTAGGTTTCGATGCCCTTTAGATAAGTCTAGCATCGTTTCACTCATTGGGAAATGCAGAGGTCGCTTAGTTCTGTAGCGGCCCCCATGACGGGTCAGAGGCAGCGGTAGGGGTTGGAACTTGACGCAAGTTCCTGCCGCTCACGTCCACAGAATACAGCGCCGGAACACCTTGTGCACCGCGTGTTTCGCGGAAGAACATGATCACCCGACCGTTAGGGGACCATGTCGGCGCCTCGTCCAAGAAGGAAGCCGTCAACAGCCTCTCTTCACTGCCATCGGTGCGCATCACCCCAATATGGAAGCGTCCTGCGTTTTGCTTTGTAAATGCGATCAAATCTCCGCGCGGGGACCAAACCGGAGTTCCGTATCGGCCCGCACCCGACGATATCCGGCGGGCTTCGCCGCCCTCGGCGCTCATAATGTAGAGCTGCGGAGAACCAGAGCGGTCTGACTCGAACACAATGCTTTGACCATCAGGCGAAAAACTCGGCGCCGTTTCAATGGAGGGCGCTGCTGTCAGACGGGTGTGCCGTCCGGTTGCCAGATCTGTGCGCCAGATGTCGGTATTGCCTCCATTCGCGAGGCTATAGATTACCTGCCGTCCGTCGCGGGAAAAGCGGGGAGAAAACGCCATTTCCCCAGCCTGCGTCGCCAACTGGCGCGGCGCAACATTTGCCACTTCCAGAACATTGATGCGAGGGAAACCGCTTTCGAAGCTGGTGTAGAGCACACGATCGCCCGTTGGAGAAAAACGGGGCGCGAGAACCAGACCGACATTCCCTGTGAGGTACTGCACATTGGCGCCATCATAGTCCATAATCGCCAGTCGTTTCTGGCGATTGTCCTTCGGACCTGACTCGGCAACATAGACGACGCGGCTGTCAAAATAGCCGCTCTCCCCGGTGATACGTGCATAGACCTGATCAGCGACCCGATGCGCCAAACGCCGCCAGCCAGACACAGACGAAACAAGCTGCATACCGCTGCCCATTTCCTGTCCTAAAAAGACGTCATAGAGCCGGAACTTAACCACGACCTGATCGCCATTCACCGCAACCGCGCCAATCACCAAAGCCTGCGCATTGATCGCGCGCCAATCAGGGAAAGCGATCGCTTGAGTGAATGTTTCCTGCTGACTGATGAAGGCAGAAGACGGTATCTGCCGGAACAAGCCCGTACCCGTCAGATCATCCGCGATCACACGGCTGATGTTCTGTGCCATCTCAACCGAGGCGACGCTTTCAGCTTGAAAAGAGGGAAGTGCGAACGGGAGCGGCTCGATTACACCGTCGGTGATGGTCAATCGTAGCGGGCCGTTTTGCGCCATTACCGGAACTGCGGTGCAGATCATGATAAGGACGACCAATAATCTTTTCATTCTTACTGCTCCCGTCTTTATGGGTTTGGACATCCTACTGCCGGAAACCCGTCTGATATTCGATAACACGGCGCGTGTTTTCATGCATTTCCGAATTTCTGGATATGTCATCTTCATTACCTCAACCGCATTGTGGAAGGATCAAAGGTCACCTCCACCTCTCGCCAGCGATCATATTTGTCGGCAGGCAGATCATACCCAGATGCCCCACAACGCAGCACAGCACGCCTCGCGGCCTGAAATGCTGCATTCGATTGAGTTTGATCACCGCCCTGAGCATTAACGAGCCTGATTTCACCGTCAACGCGCCCCTCGCGTGTCAGCGAGAAACCAATTGTAACGGTGACACGGGTCCACTCAGCACCTACGTCAACATTCCAGCACTGCGCGATGGACCGACGGAACGCGTCTTCCTCCGCGCCCGACATTGGCGGTCCGGATGGGATAACTGGCGCATCCTCCGCATTATCGGACACTGCATCGGCGACAGCATTGGAGACCGCATCTTCTTCGACTGTTTCCGTTGGTTGCGGTTGTGGGCTCGGGCGAACCGGGCGTGCTCGGGGGCGAATTGTGGTTTCAGGGGCACCCGATGGGGTTTCCGCCTCTGTCACAATCTCGGTTGTTGCTGCCTCGGGCGCTGTTGCCTCCACCGGCTCGGCCTCAGCCTCTGCCTCGGAGACGTCAGAAGGCTCGCTGCTCTCCTGAACCAAATCATCAATCGCCGTATCCTCGGGTGGTGGCGCAATCGGTTCGGGCGCGACGCGCGGCGCTTCGCGAGGGGTCGGGGTGTCCGACGGCGGCAGATCAGGCGCAGATGGTGGTTGGAAGTCGGGAAGAACTGGCACCGTATCTGATACATCGACCTCTTGATCCGGAGGGACGAGCGGTTGAGGTGGCGGCGTTTCTTCGGTGGGGGTCGGCGCCACCTCCGGCTCGACTATTCGCACCGTTTCCTCGGTTTGTTCGGGTGGAGCCGGTGAATTCTCCTCTACTACGGGATCGGCGATCATTTCAGGTGCATCTGTTATCGCGTCCGGCGAGGTTGCACGGACTAGTGCTTCAAACTCCTCACCAGAAACAACGGAGACCTCAGTCACTTCGAACGGCAAGGGATCGTGCTGCAAACCCCAGCCCACGATAAGCCACAGCAAAAGTGCTGCGTGCATGAAAGCAGAAATATAGGTGCCAATGCTCACTCGGAGCCCCTATTCCTCAGATGCCACCGGCTCGCCATTCAATGCCGGACCACCAACATCCGTAACCAAGCCGATATTCGAAAAGCCACCCGCGTTCAGTGCTCCCATAATCTGAGCAACCCGATCCCAGACATTCTGCCCATCGGCCCGCAGATAGATCCGGTCGCTTGAACGTTCTGCTGCGATAGCACGAAGCTTGGCGACCAATTCATCCTCTGAGGTTTCGGTATTCTGAATCAAAACTGAACCATCGCCAGCGATCGTTACCGTTAATGGCTCCTCTTCGTCGGTCGGCAATGCATTTGCAGCAGTTTTTGGAAGCTCTACAGGAATACCGACAGTCATAAGCGGCGCAGCAACCATAAAGATGATCAGCAGAACAAGCATTACGTCGACAAACGGCGTCACGTTAATCTCCGCCATAGGCTGAGCGCGGCTGTGCCGACGGCGACGGCTTCCTCCGCCACTCTCCTTTTTCATGACCCCCGCACCCATCTTAGCTGTCCAGCTGACGGGAAAGAATGGTGTGGAATTCGTCGGCAAACGCCTCGTAGCCTGCAATCACCCGGTCACTGTCTGCTGACAACTTGTTGTAGAAGATGACCGCTGGAATAGCGGCTAAGAGGCCAAGCCCCGTGGCCAAAAGTGCCTCAGCAATCCCTGGCGCAACAACAGCAAGATTTGTATTTTGTGCTTCTGCGATTTCGATGAACGCGTTCATGATCCCCCAGACTGTCCCGAAGAGACCAACGAATGGTGCCGTCGAGCCAACCGTTGCAAGCACTGGCAGGCCCTTCTGAAGGGTGGACGCTTCCTTGGCGATTGCCACATCCATCGAACGGTCAATTCGCGCCTGTGCTCCCGGGATTAAGGCACCGTCCTGACGGTGGCTCCTCCGCCACTCAAGCATCCCGGCCGCGAAAATCCGTTGCGATGGGCCAGAGGGCGATGGTCCGATTTCTTCAAACAGCTCATCCAGAGGCTCACCCGACCAGAACGCACGATCGAAAATAGCCGCTTCAGCGCGCGCTTTTCGGAACTGCATCACCTTGTCGACGATCACCGCCCAGCACCAGACCGATGCGAGGAGCAATAGGATCATGACCAGTTTTACGATAATCGTGGCGCGGGCAAACAGGGCCCACATTGTGTAGTCGGTTGCGACGTCCATTGATCTGCTCTTTGTAATGGCGTTTCCCGCCTCTTATCACCGGAATATCCCAGCTTGATCCAGAAATCCACGGAAACGCTCATCACATCGGCGTTTCAACGTGAAATCTCACCCCAGCTGTGAGCGGAGAACCGCCGGTATTCGGGCGGGAAGGCCATCGCCGGAAATGGCGACGAGCGTGACAAGTGCGGTAAACAGTGTTTCGTTGTCGCGCAGAACCGCCTGACGCAGTACAATTCGTGCGCCGGTAGCCTTTTCGACGCGAGTTCGGACTTCGATATCGTCATCGAACCTGGCCGGAGCTAGGTAGTCCGCCTCGACACGCCTCACGGCAAAAACAATGCCTGTGTCGGCTTTCAATGCTCCCTGATCCACACCGATTTCACGCACCCACTCAGTGCGCGCTCGTTCGATGAATTTCAGGTAATTCGCATAGTAGACAATACCGGCCAGATCGGTGTCTTCATAATAGACGCGGCAAGAAAACGAATGGATCATTGGCGCGGTCCAACCCGCGCAAACACACGGTAGGAATGCGCATTGTCCCGTGCCACCGCGGGAAGTAACGGATCATAACTTGCCCGGATGATATCCGCGACCTCGGGCTTCAAAACCGCGGCACCCGAAGCAATGGCAAGCGGTGAGGCATCCTGAAAAGCCGTGTCTGACCACAATAGGATCATCTGGACAGCCTGATTAAGAGCGACTGTATCGGCGGGGACTTTGGACATCTCCGCATCCATGCGCACGAACACAAAGCACGCACGAATTGCACCATCGGGATCAAATCGGAAAACACGATATTGGTTGGCATCCGCCTGCTCTAGCCGTCCAACTAGCGGATGAAGGTCTGAAACCAGTTGATCCAAGTTGGGCACACTGAGAAGTTCGCCCCATTCCCGAAAAAAGAAAACCATCAGATTGGCACCCAATTCCGGATCAGTTTCTGCCATTTTATGATTTGCAAGCGAGACAACCGCCTCAACTGCACCCTTGACTGTTTTCAGGGTCTCATCCTCGACGCCGAATACGACCGGCACGATCGGGCGGCCCCAGCGGGCAAATAGATATTGCCCGTCTGACCTCGTAAAATATCTCTGGATTTCTTCGGGTGACATACGCGCCTCCTGCCCTCATGACCTTCTGATCCCACAGCCCCCTTACCAAAGACAACCCGGAGCGATGAAAGCAACTACTCGAACAGGTCACCGTCACCGCGTTTCGGAGCTGAGAGACCAAGGTGACGCCAGGCATCTCTTGCCAACATTCGGCCGCGAGGAGTGCGCTGTATCAATCCATTCTGCAATAAGAAAGGCTCGATTACTTCCTCCAGCGCGTCACGGCTCTCGGATAGCGCAGCCGACAATGTTTCAATTCCGACCGGCCCGCCTGAATAGCTTTCGGCGATAAGCGATAGGTAACGGCGATCAGCGGCATCGAGCCCGAGGTGATCAACTCCCAACCGGGTCAATGCACGATCTGCGATTTCACGGGTGACACGTCCGTCTCCCTCCACAATGGCAAAATCGACGACGCGGCGCAGCAGCCGCCCCGCGATCCTCGGCGTGCCACGGGCACGACGCGCAATCTCCATCGCACCGTCATCATCAGCAGGACAACCGACCAACCGCGCTCCCCGCGTAACGATTTCATGCAATTCTGCGACAGTATAAAATTGGAGCCGCGTTGGAATTCCAAAACGGTCTCGCAATGGTGTGGTCAGAAGGCCAAGGCGGGTCGTCGCGCCAACAAGTGTGAATGGCTGCAGTTCAATCCTGACAGTTCGCGCGGCCGGACCCTCGCCGATTACCAAATCCAGTTCGAAATCTTCCAGCGCTGGATAGAGCACTTCCTCAACGGCCGGATTGAGGCGATGTATTTCGTCAATAAACAAGACGTCGCGCGCCTCGAGGTTGGTGAGGATCGCTGCAAGGTCGCCTGCTTTGGCAAGAACCGGCCCTGACGTCATCCGAAAATTCACGCCAAGTTCGCGCGCCATGATTTGCGCCAGGGTCGTCTTCCCCAATCCCGGCGGCCCGTGGAATAATGTGTGGTCCATGGCCTCGCCACGACGCCTGGCGCTTTCAATGAAAACCCTCAGGTTTGCACGAGCTTCAGCCTGACCAATGAATTCATCAAGGCTTTGCGGACGCAATGCACGGTCCGTATCTTCTGGTTGTCTCTCTGGGCGGAGGGTTTGATCCGGCTGGCTCATGACGAAGCCCTACCCCTTTGGCGCAAGGAGGCGCAAGGCGGAACGGATCAAAGCCGAAGTGCTGGCGATAGCATCGTTGTCTAACGCCTCAGCAACTGCCGATGCCGCCTCCCCAGGTGCATAGCCGAGGTTTTGCAGAGCTGAGAGGGCTTCGGCTTGGGCCGAGCTTCGTGCGGCTTGAACCGGTTTCGGTGGCGTGGCTCGCACCTCAACGTCGCGTTCGTCCTCAATAACAACTTCGCGTTCTGTCCCCACAACTTCCGCCATCGACATGACGGATGGCGCCTTATCCTTGAGTTCCATCGTGACTCGCTGCGCTGTCTTCGGCCCGACACCCTTCGCTTTCGCTACCGAATTCCAGTCACCGAGGGCTATTGCGCGACTAACACCGTCGGCACCAAGCGCCCCAAGTATGGACAGCGATGCTTTCGCACCAATCCCTTGCACTCCGGTCAATAGTCGGTGCCATTCTTTCTCTACCAATGTTGAAAACCCGAAGAGCTGCATCAAGTCTTCGCGGACGAGGAGATCCGTGTATATCGTGACGGCTTCGCCCTCTCGCGGCAACGCGGCGCGTGTCCGCTCGGAGACATAAACGATATACCCGACGCCCCGCACATCAATCATTACATGATCATGCGATTTGTAGGCGACTATGCCACTTAACCGACCGATCATCCCGCTGCCCTTTTGACGGCATCAGCCAAATGACCTGCGGATTGGCAATGATGTGCATGGCAGATCGCAATTGCGAGCGCATCGGCGGCATCTGGTCCTTTGATCTCGATGCCCGGCAACTGAAGACGAACCATATGTTCTACCTGTTGTTTTTCGGCATGGCCGACGCCGACGACGGCCTTCTTCACTGCATTGGGAAGATACTCTCCGACAGGGACTGCAAACTGGGACGGAACAAGAAGGGCTATCCCCCGCGCCTGCCCGAGCTTCAAAGTGGCGACTGCATCCTTATTGACGAACGTTTGCTCAACAGCCGCGAGATCTGGACCGAATGCCTCAAAAACCTCTGTCAGAGCGCAATGCAGCCTTAGGAGACGCTGCGCAAGGTCAGCCCCACCATCGCTTGTGATCGTCCCGTTGGCTACGTGTGAAAGCCGCGACCCCCGCGATTCGATAATGCCCCACCCCATCTTTCGAAGGCCCGGATCGATGCCAATTACTCGCATGGATGCCCCAATTTTTATATTTGCGTATCACGCCTAGCACAAAACGCGAACATCGGCCAAGTTTTAATTGCTTAGCTTATCAAATCAATTGTGCGCAGGTTTGGATGAAATCCGCCACCACACAATCTGAAAACGACAGTTTTGAGGTCGCCAAAGCCCCTTTTTTCTAAGCCTCTCAGAGCATTTCTGCGACATGCTTTTGACGCATATGACCTATGCAAAAACGACACTGGCTTTCGCTCTGCAACGCCCCTAATTGCGCCGCAGAACGTCAACTGCTGCATCGCAGCGCGCACTGAAAAGGATACGGCCATGGTTGCCATCGACACCACCCGCTCCCCGGCGCCGCACATCGCGGGCCGCATCATCTCCAGCATTTATGAGACGGTTCACGTTGTTACTTCGTGGAACAATGCTCGCGTTACGCGCAATGCACTCTCGAAACTCACGAATCGCGAACTCGAAGACATCGGTCTTTCGCGCGGCGATATCGATAGCGTTGTCGACGCTGTTCGCCGCTAAAGTCTGAAGAAATCAGACGAAAGTAAGCTGCGTCCCTTCTCTCCCGGGGGCGCAGCTTTCTTATTTCCAGCCAGTGGCGGTGGATTACAGGTAAGGACGAAGTTCCCTAACGATCAAGTCAGTGACCGGATCTACCTGCATTACCCAAGCGCCGACTTTCTCTGCAGCCGAGCCTGCAGCAAGACGATTAACGCGTTCTTGATAGTTTCCGTCTCCAAGGTAACTGATCAAGAATACCTTAAATGCCAGCAACGCAGCGACGAGTATCAAACTACCCCGCAGCGGAAATACATGACGGCGCCTAACCGATTTGCTGACGATCAAACCACGATCATCAACAATCATTACACGCGCACGCCCGCTTGCATTCGGATCGGAGGTAATCGCCTGCAGCCGGCGATCAAAGTCAAATTGTGACTGGGACATAACACTTCCCCAAACAGAGCCCCCACTCCGTCATGACTTTTATGCCGCAGAATTGTGTCGAGATTATGGCAAACGCGAAGATTTGCCTCAACTTTTCCTTCTAAGGGTCAAGTTGCTCCATTCACCAATTTCCTCACTCTGAACGAGCATGAAACCAAGATGTGTATAACACGTGATGATTTCTTCGGCCTGATCGTTCAGCAGCCCCGACAAAATGACGAAGCCCCCTGCCGCCGTATATCTTGCCATATCTGGCGCAAGCATTAGAAGCGGCGGCTTCAGGATATTGGCGAAGACGAGATCGAAGGGTGCAGCTTGTCTGAGCGGTTCAGTATCGAAGCCTGCCGCCTCGACGCAGGAGATCGCGCCTCCCATCCCATTGGCCTCCAGATTTGCCTCGGCAACTTCAACAGCTACCGGATCGATGTCAGAGGCGAAATGGGTCGCGTCCGGCCAAATTTTTGCAGCAGCCATAGCAAGGACGGCAGTTCCGCAGCCTATATCGGCTGTCTTTCTAGGATGGAAACCAGCTTCAATAAGCCTGTCGAGGGCCTTCAGACACCCGAGTGTAGTCCCATGATGCCCTGTCCCAAACGCCATCGATGCATCAATGAGAAGCGGCACAACGTCCTCGGGCACATTTTCGGCGTCGTGGCTTCCATATACAAAAAATCGCCCCGCACGAACCGGCGACAACTCACGCCGCACCTTTGCAACCCAATCGGTCTCCGGAATTTCTGAAATCACGAATTCCCGAGCACCGTGCATGTTTGACAGCAAGGCAAGCCCCGCCCGATCCGGCGACTCCGTGAAATAGGTTGCCACCTCGTAGAGACCGGACCCATCCTCGATCTCATATGTTCCGACGCCAACTGGCTCGGGCACAAGCGCTTCACAAGAAGAAGCAAGTCTCTCCGCAGCTTCGAGGCTATCAATGACCGCGATGGCTGAAAATGTTGTCATGTCGATTTCCTACTCTGCGGGCATTGGAAGTGTACGGTTAAAGATTGTCTCCCGGCCCGGCACAGGGTGGCGCGGGATCATCAGTGCAAGCACCAGTGAAATCGCCGCCATTCCAGCGGCCAGGGCAAAGACACTCGCGGGGGATGCAAGCCACAAATACCCCAAAAGCGCGGGGAGAAAGACCGCCGCGATGTGATTGATTGTGAAAGCAACCGCAGCGGTCGGGGCAATATCTCTCGGGTCAGCGATCTTCTGAAAATAGGTTTTCAGGGCGAGAGCCAGAGCGAAAAAGATATGGTCCACCACATAAAGAACCGAGGCGATAACAACCCCCCAGCCAAACCAGTAGATGCCGCCATACGCAACGAATACAATGATTAGACCGACATACTCGAAAGCAAGCGCACGTCTTTCACCGAAAACGGTCACTAGCCGCCCCATCAATGGCGCGAAAATCATGTTTGCGACCAAGTTGATCAAGAATAGCGCGGTAATCTCATGAACTTCGAACCCGAAACGCTCAACCATCATGAACCCAGCGAAGACCACAAAAATCTGGCGGCGGGCACCGGACATGAACTGTAGCGCGTAGTAAAGCCAATACCGCCGCCGAAGGATGATCCTCTTGATCTGCGGCTCTGGAGATTCGAACTGCGGGTAGAGGAAATAGCATGCCACTGCGACTACCGCTGTGACCCCGCCGGACACCCAGTAAACGATGTCAAACGACAGCTCAAAAGCGCTCCATGTCAATACGATCAGAAGATAAGCAAGCAAGGTTGCAGCCGAACCTGCAGCCAAAATCCAGCCAAGGGTCTGCGGAGCACGGAGTTTGTCGATCCATTGCAGTTGTAGCGACTGGTTCACCGTCTCGTAGAAATGAAATCCGATCGACGACAACATCGTAATCGTGAGAATTCCACCCAAGCTCGGGAATTGGGCAGTGAGGGCAGTAGCCACTCCCAGCAAAGCCAGAGATACAAGCCCCAACACCTGTTCGCGCATGAAAAGCAAAATTCCGATAACACCGATCGCGAAAAAACCGGGGATTTCACGAACCGTGTGCAGCCAACCAATGTCAGAGCCGTCAAACCCGACGACTTCGATCACGAAATTATTCAGGAGCGCTGACCATGTCGCAAACGCAATTGGCATCGCCGCCGCAAGCACGAACAACAGTGCCACGGGCCGGCGCCAAACCGGCAGCGGTCCGGTCTCTGAGAGCTGAACAACCTTCATGACGGTTCCTTACGCCCAGCTCGGGCCTGTTTCCAGAGAAACTAGTAGAAGCTCTGTGGGTCGATATCGATTGTCAGCCGGACGGACGCAGGAATCCGTACCTGCCCGACCCACTTTGCTATTGCGGCCTGCAGTGGCGCAGTTTTCGATGTTTTTATTAGAAGACGAACACGATGCCGGCCCCTAATGCGCGCGATTGGTGCAGGTGCAGGACCGAATAGCTGAGCCCCAATCCTCAGGAGAGGATCCTGTTTTCGCGCAAGAAGTCCTCCAATATCAAAGACCTCCTGTATATCCGGCGATGACAAAATAATGCCTGCCATCCGGCCATACGGCGGCACCTCTGCAGCGCGGCGCTCGGCAGCCTCGGCGAGCCAAAATCCGTCTTCGTCGCCTGAGAGAATTGCCTGCACGACAGGGTGTTCGGGCTGAAAGGTCTGCAAAACCGCCTGCCCCGGAATATCAGCTCGCCCAGCCCGCCCCGATACCTGCCGCATCAATTGAAATGTCCGTTCGGCGGCGCGCAGATCGGAGCCTTGAAGCCCCAAGTCAGCATCAATCACACCAACCAGCGTCAGCAGAGGAAAATTATGCCCCTTGGCGACAATCTGCGTACCGATAATCAAGTCGGCCTCACCATCCGCAATGGATTTTATGTGCTCTTTCAAAGCACGAGCTGACCCGAAACGATCCGATGACAATAACGCTATGCGTGCTTCGGGAAACGCTTGTTCCGCTTCCTCCGCCAACCGTTCGACACCTGGCCCGACGGCAGCCAGGCGACCCTCCTGCTCGCAACTGGGACAAACTTCAGGGATCGGTTTGGTTTCTCCGCACTGGTGGCACATCAGCCGTTTGAGAAAGCGGTGTTCGACCATTCGCGCGTCGCAGTGGTCACAAGCAATCTGGTTTCCACACGCTCGGCAAATTGTCACTGGGGCATAGCCGCGCCTGTTAAGAAACAGAAGAGACTGCTCCCCTTTCGCCAGTCGCGCTAGAACCATCTGCCGTAGGCTCGGAGAAATCCAGGTCCCGCCCGGCAAGTCTTCGGCACGCATATCAATAGCCGACATTTCCGGCATCACCGCCGCACCAAACCGTTCATTCAGGACGAGTTTGTTATATTTGCCAAACTCGACATTGGCCCAGCTTTCGAGGGAGGGCGTGGCCGATGCAAGAACGACATCGCCGCCAAGAATTGAAGCGCGAAGGACGGCCATATCCCGCGCATTATAAAGAACGCCATCTTCCTGTTTGTAGGACGTATCATGCTCCTCATCGACGACGATGACACCAAGATCGCGAAATGGGAGAAACAGAGCCGAACGCGCCCCGACGACAATTTGCGCGTCACCTGTTGCCACCATTTTCCAACATCTTCGCCGCTCCGTCATGGTGACGCCTGAATGCCATTCGGCGGGTGTCGCGCCAAATCGCGCCTCGATCCTCTTGATAAATTCCGCGGAGAGCGCGATTTCCGGCAAAAGCACCAGTGCTTGTCGGCCGATACGCAGAGCTTCGGCGACAGCTTCAAGATAGACTTCGGTCTTGCCGGAGCCTGTCACGCCTTTGAGAAGCGTCGCGTGATAGTCGGCGGAACGAATCTGAGTCTTGAGCGCATCAACAGCCGCCGTTTGCTCGTCATTGAGGTCGTTGCTGCGGAAATCGGGATCGAGCCAAGGATAAGGCTGATCACGAGGTGCTTCGCGTTCCTCAACAGCGCCTAGCTTTGCCAATCCTTTCACAACGCCGGTGCCTACGCCTGCCAGTTCAGCAAGTTCTCCCAGCGTGAACGGCAATCCACCGTGCTCCTCCAGGACAGCTAGAACCCTCCGGCGCGCATCGGTCATCTTGTCTGGTCTTTTCGCCCCAAGAGCATACACTTTCCGCGCGCTGGGGGAGTCCGTTAGCCCTGGTACGCGGGTCGCGAGGCGCAGCATCGCGTGAAGTGGGGTCAGAGTGTAGGCTGCCGCCCTTTCCAGGAACTCCTGCATCTCATCCCGCATCGGCGGCACGTCCAGAACGCCGCGCACGGAACGGATTTTCGATGGGTCATAGCCCCCTGCCCCTGCGCCCCAGACGACACCGATCACGGTTCTGGGTCCGAGTGGGACTTCGACATAAGAACCTTGGAAACACCCGCCCTCAGGTGCGCGATAATCGAGAAAGCGGTCCAACGGCTGAGCCGTCAGTACCGACACCAACTGACCGTGTGAAAAATAGTCCGGCAAGATGTTCCCGTGACAGTGGCTGCGCTATCCCTGAATGACTATCCCGCAACAGCCGCCGCGCCAACCCAAAGAAGCCGAGGAAAATCCTTCCGGTAAATGCTACACTTCTGTTATAGACCTCGGAAAAGGTCGCCTAAAGAGGACCAGAATGACGAGCAGCCCAGCAATTGACGACTCACTCAGAAAAATCATTTTGAGCGACCCCGAGACGCTTCTTGATGACGCGGACATCATGAATGCATTGGTTGCGGCCAATGAGAAAGCGTTGGGAGGCAATATCGTCGATCTGCGTGGAATTGCGATGCAGCGGCTGGAAGCGCGCCTCGACCGACTTGAGGATACGCACCGTTCGGTCATCGCTGCGGCGTATGAAAACCTAGCCGGAACAAACCAAATTCACCGGGCTGTCCTTCGGCTGCTGGAGGCCACCCGTTTCGACTCTTTTCTGAATGATCTCGGTGGAGATGTAGCCAATATCCTGCGCGTGGATTGTGTGCGCCTCGTTCTGGAAACGGAGTTAGAGAGCGAAGATCCAGTGATCCGCAAAGTGGGCGACGTGCTGGCCATGGCCGAGTCAGGCTTTGTGAACGCCTACCTGGGGCGTGGCCGGAACGGACCTATTCGGCAGGTGACATTGCGACAGATTAAGCCGGACGAAGGCAGTGTTTACGGTGAAAAAGGCGGCTATATCCGCTCCGAAGCCTGCCTGAGATTGGACCTTGGCGAGAAACGGCTACCTGGCATGCTCCTCTTGGGTGCCGAGGATCCGCATCTCTTTACACCACAACAGGGAACGGACCTTTTGACCTTCTTTGCGGGCGTGTTCGAACGGTCCATGCGGCGCTGGCTTGACTAGGCCGCATATCCCGCCGCAGCTGACCCAAACCCTGGAAGACTGGCTCCGTCACCAGTCCGCATTGCGCGGGATTTCCGGGAACACTCGTGACGCATACCAGCGCGACCTCTTGGGCTTCTTCGGCTTTCTGACAGAGCATTTCGGCAACGGCTTCGGGCTGCGCACGCTGAGGCGACTTTCGACAACGGACATGCGGGCATGGATGGGGCATGAACGGCGGCGAGGTGTGCAGCCCCGTTCTTTGGCGCGAAGTCTTTCGGCCGTAAAATCCTTTTACCGCTGGCTTTCCGAGCGCGATGCGTTTGATGCAACGCCTGTACTGTCCGTTCGGGCTCCTCGCTTCAAAAACTCACTTCCCCGCCCGCTCGACATCCAAGGTGCACAGGCCGTTCTGAACGAGGTGGCAAATCAGACCTCAGAGGAATGGGTGACCGCCCGCGACGTGGCAGTCGTGACTTTGCTCTATGGATGCGGGTTGCGGATATCGGAAGCGCTCGGTCTACGGGGGAGCGATGTTCCTCTCACGGAGAGTTTGCGGATCAAAGGCAAAGGCGGGAAGGAACGGCTTGTCCCCGTGCTTCCTGCGGCACAAGAGGCCGTCGCTACATACGCGAAACTGTGCCCTTTCAGGCTTTCAAATGATGAGCCGTTATTTCGCGGCGTCCGAGGCGGGGCGCTCTCTGCCCGCCAAATACAAAAGGTGATGCAGGTCACGCGCCAACAGCTCGGCCTTCCTGCGACGGCTACCCCCCATGCGCTGCGCCACAGTTTTGCGACGCATCTGCTCACGGCAGGTGGAGATCTACGAGCGATTCAAGAGCTGCTCGGTCACGCGTCCCTTTCGACGACCCAAGCCTATACGGCGGTGGACACGGCGCACCTCCTTGAAGTTTACAGGAAATCACACCCGAAAGCCTGATTGCGGGTTTTCATTCATGTGCTAATCGGACATCAGAGAAATATGAAGATACAAACCAAAGCCTTGGCCGTCCATCTTTTGACTGGAAGCGGAGCGGTATTTGCCATGCTTGCTATGCTGGCGGCCGTTCAGGAGGCTTGGAGTTTGATGTTTCTCTGGCTGGTCGTGGCGTTTTTTGTCGATGGGATCGACGGCCCACTGGCGCGCCGCTACCACGTCAAGACGAACGCTCCGATTTTTGATGGCGTTCTTCTCGACCTGATCATCGACTATCTGACCTACGTATTTATCCCCGCCTATGCGCTCTTTGCTTCGGGGCTGTTGCCCGGATGGACAGGATGGTTCGCGATTATCGTCATTACTTACGCCAGTGCGCTCTACTTTGCCGATACTCGCATGAAAACAAAGGATAATTCATTTTCCGGCTTCCCCGGCTGCTGGAATATGCTGGTGCTGGTTCTCTTCGCGCTGCAACCGAATATCTGGGTGATCATCGGGCTGGTAACCATCCTCGCTGTGGCGATGTTCCTTCCTGTCAAATTCGTGCATCCCGTTCGCACAAAGCGTTGGCGGATCGTTACGCTCCCCGTGGCGCTGATCTGGACGGCGCTTGCGGGATGGGCGGCATGGATCGATTTCCACCCAGAAAGCTGGGCACATCTTGGACTGATCTTTACCTCGGTTTATCTGGTGTTTGCAGGTGCGTTGCAGCAATTGATCTATGGAATGGATGGCTAAGCGCTAGACCCGCGAGAGCACAAGACCGGCAAGCACCATTCCGGCTGCGGCCAGTTTCGTTCGGTTGATTTTTTCCGAGAAGAACAGCCAGCCAAAAAATACGGCAAAGAGGATCGAAGTTTCCCGCAGTGCGGCGACAAGTGCAATCGGAGCCTTGGTCATCGCCCAGACCGCAATTGCATAGGCTCCGTAGGAGGCCGCGCCTGCGAGCGCGCCCAGAAGCCAATCACGACTGGTTGCGACCAGGATGGAGCGGCCACGCAACATCAGACAGATCGGCGTGAAAATCATAACGTCAAAAACAAAAAGCCACGCCACGTAAAACAAAGCATCGCCTGACACCCGAGCGCCCATTCCATCGACGATCGAATAACCTGCTGTCGCAGCAGCCGAGCCCAGCGCGAACGGGACCAGCCGAAGGTTTTCGGAATCCGAGACGACACCGCGGGCCATGGTGAGAATGCCAACCCCCAATAACAAGATCGCGCCCCCTTCTGCCCATGTCAAAACGTCGGGCAGGAACGCAAGGGTGACGACAAACACGATCAACGGAGCCGCACCACGGGCGATCGGGTATACGCGACTGAGATCGCCGTGCTGATAGGCGTATGAGAGGAACAGTTTGTAGGCGGAGTGAAACGCGCCCGAGGCGAGCAACCAGGGCCAAACTGCGCGGGCAGGCAGCGGGTTGGTGAGCACAACCGGCAAGGCAATGGCCGCCTGGGACATCGTAAGGATCAGCATTCCGGTCAGACGGGAGCCGCCGAATTTGATCAGCGCGTTCCAGCCCGCATGCAGAAAAGCCGCGAACAGAACCGCAAGGAAAATCGCCAGAGACATTTTGGCTCAACATCGCAAAACTAAAAACAGATGAGCGATAGTTTGCACAATATACCCAATTTCCTTAGCAAAAAGTTACGGCTGCGGTCGGAAATGTCTGGGAGCCGACCGGAGCCTTTATACAGCTCCGGTCCAGTTCAATGTGATTTAGCCAAGGGCGCTGTCACAGCGGCCACAGACTGCGGCGTGGTCATGGCTGCCGACCTCAGGAAGGATCTTCCAGCATCGCTGGCACTTCTCGCCATCTGCTTTCTCGAAGACCACACCAATTCCCTCGACCTCGGGCAAGCGGAATGCTTCGGCAGGGGCCGGATCGGTCGAAACAGAGATTGCTGACGTGATGCAGATGTCTTCGAACGCGACGGTTTTGAGCACGTCGGCCGTTTCGACATCCACGTGGACCACGGGTGCGGCTTCCAGCGACGCTCCAATGACCTTCTCCGTGCGCTGAACCTCGAGCGCGCCAGTGACGACGCGGCGCGCGCGGCGCACCTTGCCCCATTTCGCAGCAAGGGTGGCATCGAGCCAGTCGCTTGGTGTTTCGGGGAAATCGACCAGGTGAACCGAGCTGTCGTTGCCGGGGAAGCGCTCCAGCCAGACCTCTTCCATTGTGAACACCAGAACTGGCGCGAGCCATGTGGTCAGCCGGTGGAACAGAAGGTCCAACACCGTGCGCGCAGCACGGCGGCGCGGCGTGTCGCCGTCGCAATAGAGCGCATCCTTGCGGATATCGAAGTAGAAAGCCGATAGATCGACCGTCGCGAAGTTGAAGATCGCTTGGAACACGCCTTGGAAATCATAGGCGGCGTAACCCTCGCGCACGATCTTATCCAACTCGGCCAGACGGTGGAGCACCCAACGCTCTAGCTCGGGCATATCTGCCGCATCCACACGATCCGCTTCGGAGAAGTCGGCTAGGCTGCCGAGCATGAAGCGCAGCGTGTTGCGCAGACGGCGGTAGCTATCAGCGGTGCCTTTGAGGATCTCCGGCCCGATGCGCTGATCTGCGGTGTAATCGGCCTGAGCCACCCACAGGCGCAGGATATCGGCACCGTATTGTTTGATAACCTGCTCGGGGACGATGGTGTTGCCTAGCGATTTGGACATCTTCATGCCCTTTTCGTCGAGCGTGAAGCCGTGTGTCACAACGTTGCGATACGGTGCGCGGCCCGTGGTGCCAACCGATTGCAGAAGCGAGGAGTGGAACCAACCACGATGCTGATCGGTGCCTTCCATATACACATCCGCGATGCCGTCCTCGGACCCGTCCTCGCGATCCCGCAGGACGAAGGAGTGGGTAGAGCCGGAATCGAACCAGACATCAAGGATGTCGAAGACCTGATCATAGTCATCGACATTCACGATACCGCCGAGGAACCGCTCCTTCGCGCCGTCCACATACCAGCAATCGGCGCCTTCGGTCTCGAAGGCCTCAGCAATGCGGGCGTTCACCTCCTCGTTGCGCAGAAGGAAATCCGCGTCGGTGGGCAGTGCGCCTTTCTTGGTGAAGCAGGTGAGCGGAACGCCCCACGCACGCTGGCGCGAGAGAACCCAGTCGGGCCGTGCCTCGATCATTGAATAGAGGCGGTTACGACCGGATTGCGGGGTCCACTTGACGTTGTCGATCTCGGTCAGCGCCCGCTCGCGGATGGTTTTGCCGTGCTGATCCTGACCGTCGCCCACTGGCTTGTCGATTGCGGCGAACCATTGTGGCGTGTTGCGGAAGATGACCGGCGCTTTCGACCGCCATGAATGCGGGTAGGAGTGGGTGACACGGCCGCGCGCGATGATACCGCCTGCCTCGACAAGCTTTTCGATCACGGCAGCGTTGGCCTTGCCTTCCTTGCCTTTGCGGTCAAACACCTGAAGCCCCGCAAAGAACGGCACATGGGGGAGGAATTCGCTTTCCTCGCCCACGTTATGGGTCATGCGGTCCATCCAGTTCCGTTTGACAAAGGCTTCGTAGTCGTCCGCACCATGGCTGGGCGCGGTGTGGACAAAGCCGGTGCCGGCGTCGTCGGTGACATGATCACCGTCGATCATCGGGACATCATAGTCCCAGAAGCCTTCTGCGCCTTCGATGCCGTTGAAGGGGTGATCAAGCACCATACCTTCGAATTCGCTGGCGGCCACGTCGCGCACGCGGGTGAATTCGGTAACGCGGGACTTGCTGAGTGCATCCTCGGCCAAGGCATCGGCAAAGAGATACAGCTCGCCCGGCGCGGTCCAGCTTTCGTCCTGCGTCGCGTCAACGCGATAGAGACCGTAGGAGATCGACGCGTTATAGGCGACCGCCTTGTTGGATGGGATCGTCCATGGCGTGGTCGTCCAGATCACGACGCGGGCATTTAGTAAGTCTTTGCTAACTAATTTTTCGTCGTCTCCAGCGACAATACGCACTTTAAACGGCACCCAGATCGTGTGGCTCTTGTGATCGTGGTATTCGATCTCGGCCTCTGCCAGCGCGGTTTTCTCGACCGGCGACCACATGACGGGCTTGGAGCCCTGATAGAGCGTGCCGTTCATCAGGAACTTCATGAATTCCTGAGCGATCACCCGCTCGGCATGGAAATTCATCGTCAGGTACGGATCGGCCCAGTTGCCGGTGACGCCGAGGCGCTTGAATTCCTCGCGCTGGATATCGACCCAACCTTCGGCGAACTTGCGGCATTCCTGACGGAAATCGACGACGTTCACTTCGTCCTTGTTCTTGCCCTTCTGGCGATATTGCTCCTCGATCTTCCATTCGATGGGAAGACCATGACAATCCCAGCCGGGGATGTAGCGGGCGTCAAAGCCCATCATCTGGTGTGAACGGACGATCATGTCCTTGATCGTCTTGTTCAGCGCGTGGCCGATATGCAGGTGGCCGTTGGCGTAGGGAGGGCCGTCATGGAGCGTGAACCTTTTGCGGCCGGACTTTTCGCGCAGGCGGTCGTAGACGCCGATCTCCTCCCAGCGGGCCAGCCAGTCGGGCTCGCGCTTGGGCAATCCGGCGCGCATCGGGAAATCGGTCTTCGGCAGGTTGAGCGTGTCTTTGTAGTCGGGAGTGTCGGCGCACATGGGTGGCGTCCTCTTACATCTCGTGGAATCTGTGAGCGAGTGGCGGTGCGAAAAGTCAGACACCTTTGCCCGGCGTCCCTGATATCAAGGCGCCGGGTTAATAATTCGAATTATGATCGCGCGGATCCGTAGCATGCGCGCCTTATAGGACGGGACATCGGAAGGGTAAAGCGTGCAGCGGTTGCGGCGCTTTGTCTGATTGGAAATCCGGGCGCCATATGCAACTATAAGAATATTGGAGGTTGGGCCATGCACTCAAAACCGCGCTTTCCGATTACGCGGGATGAGATCGCGACCGTGGTTGCCCATTTTTATGGGAAGGTCGCGGACGATCCTATTTTATCACCCATCTACCTGAGACATATCAAGGATTGGGATACCCATGTGGCTCGGCTACGGGAATTCTGGGAAAATATGATTTTCGGGGATGGATCGAAAGGCGCAGATACATTCCTGATCCATTTGCGAACCGGTGAAATCAGACCCGAGCATTTCGAGCGGTGGTGCGCGATCTTTCGCGAGAATGCGCAGAGCTTGCTCTCTCCTATGGCGGCGTCTGCATGGGGGTTGATTGCGGAGCGTCTATCCGAGGCCTACCAGGAGAGCGCCCGCCACAATCTGAGTGCCATGGCCTTTGGTCATCGGGATGATTTGGAGAACAGCCCGCTGACAGAACGGCCGATGATGCCGGACACCGAAGGCCGCGCACAGGACTGAAACGGCAAAGGGCGGCAAACCTCCATTGCGGCAACGCCGACGCGGGCTGTGAGTGCCCCGTTAATGACACCCTCACCAAAGCGCCGAGAGACCTTTGACAGCAGGCTCCCCCCTGCAACGGAACCGATCAGATCATCACCTATGGCAATCGCGCCCGTCGCAACGAGGTGCGAAAACACCGCGCGAAAGAGGCGCCAGCTGCCGATAACGCCTGCCCGACCGCCATAGATTTCTGCAATACGCCGGATCATCGACAGGTTGGTCACCATTGCAACCAGAACATCAGCGAAGGCGAGCGGAACGAGGGCCGTCGCGGCGGCGACCTTGCGCGCTGCATCTTCGATTTCAGTGCGAGCAAGTACATCCAGCGGCGCCATGTAGCCGCGCTCCGCCGCGATGAGAATTGCATCGGCATCAAGTGCCTCGGCGATTGCCTCCTCTGTCTGCGCGCGCTGCCAGCCCAAATCAGCGCGGCTTCGGTAAAGTCGCGCCAGTCGCGAAGCCGTTTCGCGGGCAGCGGTGGTATCAGACAGGGTAAGGGCTTCCTCCGCGCTGTGGCGAAGGCGATCGACTCTGCGCAAGCGTCCGATGGCTGCGACCTCTCGCAGAGACACCGCGAGGAGTGCAACGCTTACGACGGCGACCAGCACAGCGACAACCGCGCCAAGAACGGGCGAGCGCGCAAGTGACGCGAGTAGAAAATCCCATGTCCATAATCCTATCGCGAGGCTGACCAGACCACCCAGCGAACCAGCCAGAACTGCGATCATTCGGCTACGGGGGCGGGCCGCTTGCATGGCGAGGCGGGGGAGTTGCCCATCGGATCCGACATCGGTGTCCACAATCGGATCAGCCTGCGACGGATCGACCGTGTCAGCCGGATCGAGGTCATGGAGCAAAGGGCCACGCGCCTGTTTCTCATCCGGCATGGCGTGCTCCTATCTGATGTGGCGGGTATGACAGTGAGAGGGTCACAAGCGGTCTCCGAGCAGGAATTCACAAGCCTTATCGAGCCGGATATGGGGTGGCCCACCGTTCGCCGTGCGAGTGAGCGGGGCCGGTGCGAATTGAGCATTGGTGAATGTGTATCCGACCCAACTGTCTGCGCGACGGGAAGCCTCGCTCAGCAAAACTTGCGGATTTACAGGCAAATCACCCGCGTGAAAGGCAACTTGCTTGCCGCCGGAGGTCAGCCGTCCCTTGACCACAGGCACTGGCTGGCCGGAGGCATCATTGACAGTATCTTCAACCGTCGTTCGCAGCGCAGCGATGGAAAGGGATGCGGTGCCCGCACCGGCAAACCTGGCGCGGGATCGGGCGTCTTCGAGGAGTGCCTCCCCGAGCGATGTCAGGGCAGGATGCTGGCTGTGATGAAGGTGGTCTGCCTTGGTCACGGCGAAAAGGATTTTCTCGACGCGACTGATGCCGATCAGACGGGCAAGGCGTCCGGCCCGTCCGGGGCGGAAGGCCGTTAGAACCTTGCCCATGGTCTGACGCAAATCGTCCAGCGCAGCGGGGCCCTGTCCAAGAGCGCCGAGAACGTCAATCAAAACAATCTGCCGGTCGATCCGCGAGAAATGATTCCGGAAGAAAGGCTGAACGACCTTCTTTTTATAGCCTTCGTAGCGCCGCTCAAACTCGCGGTAGAGTGAGCTGCGCGGGGCATTTGCGACCTCTGGCAGCGGCGCGAAGCTGAGCATGGGGGAGCCTTCGAGATCACCGGGAAGCAGGAGGCGCCCGGGGCCGCAATCCGCAATTCCCGCTGCCTGAAGCGCTTGCAGATGGTGCTGGAACGCGGTGGCAATTTCGGAAAGACGATCCTCTGTGGGACAGGGATCGTCGGGCAGGAGACCATTCAGAATGCGCTCAAACTCCCTGCCCGGCTGCGTGCGGGACAGACCTGCGATGACATCGGACGACCATTCCGCGTAACTGGTTGAGAGAAGCGAGAGATCGAGCAGCCACTCGCCCGGGTAGTCGATAATATCGATATGGACGGTGCGGGGCGCTGAAAGACCGGATAGCAGGCCGCGCGGCTGAACCTTGAGCGAGAGGCGCAGCTCACTGATCCGGCGCGTACCTTCGGGCCAGTCGGGGTGGTCGCCCGTCAGTGTTGCCAAGTGATCTTCATAACGGAAACGGGGCACAGAGACCGCAGGGCGCGGTTCCAGATAAGCCGCGAGGATACGCCCTTCGGCAGCGGAAATCAGCTGCGGCATACGGCCGGTATTGAGGAGGTTCGAGACCAGTGACGTAATAAATACGGTCTTTCCGGCACGCGAAAGGCCTGTCACGCCAAGGCGAATTGTATTGGAGGAGACACGCTCTGTCGCGGTTTCGGCGAGATGCTCCGCGCGGCGGAGAATATCGTCGGCCAGTTCGGTAAATCTCACTTCGGTCTCCTTTGTCGTTTCCATTAGATAGGATGTGCAGGCGCGGGTTTGTAGGCTTGTGATCTTGATGCGGCGGCGCGGGTGCGATACCGGCAGGCTATGCCCAGATACGCGCTGAAAATCGAATATGATGGAACCCCCTTTGCCGGATGGCAGAGACAGGCGGATCAGCCTTCTGTGCAAGGCGCGATCGAAGCGGCGCTGGCGAAGCTTGAGCCACGTGAGCACACCATTGCGGCAGCTGGGCGGACGGATGCGGGCGTGCATGCCACGGGACAGGTTGCGCAGTGCGATATGGAGAAGGACTGGGATCCGTTCCGGCTTTCGGAGGCGCTGAACTTTCACCTCAAGCCGGAGCCTGTCGCGATCCTCGATTGTGCGCGGGTAGCGGACGACTGGCACGCGCGGTTCAGCGCGGTCGAGCGGCGCTATATGTTCCGGCTGATCAGCCGCCGCGCACCGCTGACCCACGATCGGAAACTGGCATGGCGGGTGAACCATATGCTGGATGCGGACGCGATGCGGGAAGGGGCGAACCATCTGATCGGAAAGCATGATTTCACCACGTTCCGGTCGTCGATCTGTCAGGCGGACAGCCCTGTAAAAACGCTTGATGCGCTGGAGGTGGAGACACATCGCGGCGCGGATCAGACCGAGTTCAGATTTCACGTTCGGGCGCGGTCGTTCCTGCACAATCAGGTGCGCAGCTTCGTCGGCACGCTGGAGCGGGTGGGCGCGGGAGCCTGGGCGCCGGAGGATGTGAAAACGGCGCTGGAGGCGCGGGACCGTGCGGCCTGTGGGCCGGTCAGTCCACCGGATGGGCTATACCTCGTCGGGGTGGGATACGCCGACGATCCATTCGCCCGATAAGCCGGAAATTTACCTTTTCTTAATCACAAAACGCACCTTTCACGGGAGCCATGCATATCGTTTCGAATGCGGGATTTTCGTGCGGTATTCGTGAGGTCAGTATCGCAAGGGGTGGATAACAAATTCTTGTGCCTGCGGTGATGGGCAGGGAATTCGGTGTGAGGAACCCCGTAAAACCAATAAAGATCAAGATATTAGACACCCAATGCCATGACAAAAAACTATGTTCGGCAATTCCGCGCCGATTGCGTTTCTGCCATTCAAGCCCCGCCGGAAAGGGGCTAGATTGGGGATGCACAACCTATGCACAACCGATGCACATTCCATGCATATCGCAGGTGCAGAAACGTTAACGGAACCTTGACGTGACAACGCGCCCGAACGACCGCCGATTCAGACCGATAGCAACGCTCGCGCGTGCCGCGGCCTGCGCTTTGTTGCTGGGAAACACGGCAGGACAGATGCAGGCCCAAGACCTGCTTTTTGACATTCGGGCCGGAGATCAGAGTGTGGAGACCACGCGTGAATTACGCGGACGGCTGGAGCGGGCGTCGCTCCTGTCCAGCACATTGGAGGGCGCGGGGGGAGACCCCGCCCTGCCGCAAGACGTGATTGCCGCCGCCCGCGCCGATTATCAACGGCTGATTGCGGTGCTCTACGAGGCGGGTCATTTCGGGGCGAGCTTGTCGATCACGCTGGATGGGCGGGAAGCGGTGACGCTTTCGCCGCTGGACCGGCCCGATGGGATTGAGACCATTGCCGTGCGGATCGAGCCGGGACCGGTCTACCGGTTTGCGACTGCCGAAATAGGACCTCTGCCCGACGGCACGGATATCGCGCTGCCGGAGGCGTTCCGCTCCGGCGCCGTGGCCGGAACAGCGATGATCCGCACAGCGGCCGAGGCCGGTGTCGCGGCATGGCGGGCGGCGGGGCATCCGCTGGCCCAAATCGCAGCGCAAGACATCACGGCGCAACATGACAGTGAAAGTCTGGACGCGCGGCTGGTGATCGAACCGGGGCCAGTGGCCGATATCGCGCAGCCGAGCATCGGCGGAAACACCGCCACCCGCAGCACCCGCGTGGCGCAAATAGCAGGGCTGAAGGCGGGGACACGCTATAGCCCGACCGCGCTCGATGCGGCGGCAAAACGCCTGCGGGACACCGGGACTTTCGGCACCGTGGTGATCCGCGAGGGCGATGCGCTCGACGGTAACGGACAGCTGCCAATCGACATTCAGGTCAGCGAGCAACTGCCCCGCCGCTACGGATTCGGCGCCGAAGTTTCGACCACCGAGGGGCTGACCGTCAGCGGCTTCTGGATGCACAGGAACCTGTTGGGCGGCGCCGAAAACCTGCGGATTAATGCCGAGGTTGCGGGACTGGCGGGAGAGACCGGCGGGATCGATACGACGCTGGACGCGACATTGCGGCGGCCCGCGACGTTTACATCGAAAATCGACATGGTGGCGACGGCGGAATTGATGCGGCTTGACGAGCCGGATTTCCGGCTGGACCAACTGCGCGCCGGCGTCAGTTTCGAGCGCGATGTGACGCGGACTCTGACGCTCTCGGGCGGGGTATCGGCGGCGACGGCGCGCAGCGAGGAAGGCGCAGTTACCCGCAGCTACAGCTATGCCGCATTGCCGATCACGGGTGAATGGGAGCGGCGCGACGATCCGAACGCACCGACGCGAGGCAGTTTCGCGCGGCTGGAACTGACCCCGTTTGCCGGTGTCGGCGATCTGGACAGCGGGCTGCGCGCACGGGCCGAGGGGCGCGGCTATATTCCGGTGGGCGACGGCGACAGTCCCAGCATCCTCGCGCTGCGTGGACAGGCAGGGACGGTCATCGGGGCGAGCGCGACGCGGGCACCGGCGGATTTCCTTTTTCACAGTGGCGGGGGCGATACGGTGCGCGGCCAGCCCTATCAGGCGCTGGGGGCGGACCTTTCCGGCGACGGGGCGAGCGGGGCGGGCGCTTTTGCGACGCTCAGTGCCGAATGGCGGCAGCCGCTGCGCGGGGCGTTCGGGATGGTGGCCTTTATCGATGCCGGATGGGTCGCGGCGGATATCACCGGCGCCGACAGCGACTGGCACGCAGGCGCGGGACTGGGACTGCGCTATGAAACGGGCATCGGCCCGGTAAGGCTCGATATCGCGACGCCACTCGGCAATGGCGAGACCGGCGACGGTGTGAGCCTCTATGTGGGGATCGGGCAGGCGTTTTGATGCGGATCGTCCAAAAACCCCTCGTTTTGTTTTGTATCATGCTGCTGCCGTTCATGGCTGCAGCTCAAGAGGCCGAGGACAAAGGCTTTCTGACACGGCTCATCGAGGGAAGCCTCTCGGGTGACGGGCGCGATGTGGAAATCACGGGCTTTGCCGGTGCGCTGAGCGCGCGGGCGACGATCACGCGGCTGAGCGTTGCGGATGCAGATGGCATCTGGCTGGATATGCACGATCTGGTTCTGGATTGGGACCGTGCTGCCCTGATTTCCGGGGCGCTGGTGGTGCGGGAACTCTCGGCCGCGCGGATCGACCTGCTGCGCCGCCCCGTGCCCCCGCCCGGCGCATTGCCGGATGCAGAGGCGCGGGCGTGGCGTCTGCCGGACCTGCCGGTGAGCGTAGACATTGGCGCAGTGCAGGCCAAAGAGATCACGCTGGGGGCGGATTTGTTGGGAGAACCCGTCGCGCTACGGCTCGACGGGCGGGGCACATTGGCGGACGGGGTGCTCGATGTGGCGCTGGAAGCTGACCGCAGCGACGGAGCCGAGGGAGCGCTGAGGCTCGCGCTAAGGCGCGACGAGCTGGACGACCATCTGGAGGTGACTTTGGCCCTGCGCGAAGGTGCCGGCGGGATCGCGGCGCGAGCGCTTGACCTGCCCGGCCTGCCGCCCGTGGCGCTGGAGGTGCGTGGCACGGGGCCGGTGGCCGATTTTGCGGCCGATATTGCGCTGGAGACCGATGGTGCGGCGCGGCTGACCGGATCGGTAGGAGCACGGGCGACGGATGGCGGCGCGACGCGCTGGCGGCTGGACTTGAAGGGCGATGTGCGGGCGCTGGTGACGGCGGACTATCATCCGTTCTTCGGCGCGGAGAGCGGAGTGGAAGCGCTGGTGACGCGCACGGCGGAGGGCGGAACCGAAATCGAGCGGATCGCGGTGGCAACCGGAGCCCTACAGATCAACGGCGCTGGCGCACTCGATGCGGACGGCTGGCCGCGCCGGATGGCGCTGAGCGCGACGCTGGACAGCGAAAACGGCGCACCGCTGCGCCTGCCGGTCGCGGGGGCCGAGACCTCGGTCGCGGGCGGGCGTCTGGAACTGGCGTTCGATGCTGCGCGGGGAGAGCGCTGGCGGCTGGACGCAGCGCTGAACGGATTGACGCGCGGCGGCATGGTGCTGCCCGAGCTGACGCTGGCAGGCGGTGGGCGGATCGCGGGGCTGGAAAGCCTGGATGCGGCGGATCATCTCTTTACCGCCGATCTGAAAATGGCCGCGCGGGAGATGCGTTTTGATACTGCGGCGCTCTCGGATGCGCTGGGATCGGAACTGGCCGGACAGCTGACGTTGGAACGGCAGGGCGACGGACCGCTGCGCGTGACGCGGGTGGATGTCACTGGGCCGGATTTGCGGCTCGACGGCGCGGCGGAGCTGGGATTTGCCCCGTTTGTGATCAGCGGCTCTCTTGCAGCTGGGACCGACAATCTGGGCCGGTTCAGCGCGTTGGCGGGGCGGACACTGGGTGGGGCCGGTGATCTGGAAGTCCTTGCACGCTACGCGCCTGCAGACGGGGCGCTGCGGCTCGACCTGCGCGGCGACACGACGGATCTGACGCTGGACCAGCCGGAGGTCGACGCGATCCTTCGGGGAGCAGGCACAGTGCGGCTGGCGCTTGAGCGGGACACCACCGGCACGCGGCTGGAGACGCTCGACCTGCGAACCGCAAACGGATCGGTGGCTGCGTCAGGCGCGATTTCGAGTGCCGAGGGGCAGGCCGAATTCCGCGCGCGCGTGGCGGATATCGGACTGTTGGTGCCAGAGCTGCGCGGCCCTGCGGAGATCAGCGCGGAGGCGCGCAGACCGGCGGGGCGCAGCGATTGGGATATCCGCATCGACGGCGAGGGACCGGGCCAGATCACGCTGGCGGCGGAGGGCAGTCTGGCCGAAGACATGAGCCGCGCACGCGGCACGCTCAGCGGGACTGCGCCGCTGGGCCTCGCCAATCCGCTGATCGAGCCGCGACGGATCGGCGGGCTGACACGCTATGACCTGCGGATCGACGGACCGGCGCGGCTGGAAGCGCTGCGGGGGACGATTTCGATTGCTGACGCACGGCTGACCGCGCCGACCTTCGGGCAGGCACTGGAAGCGATCGGCGGCACGGTCCGGCTGGAGAACGGGGCGGCGACGATCGATCTGGGTGCGACTCTGGCGCCGGAATCAGGCGCGGTCCGGCTGACCGGGCGGCTGGGTCTGGCACCACCGTTCGACAGCACCCTGACCGCCGCACTGGACCAACTGATCGTGCGTGATCCAGCGCTCTACGAGGCCACGGTGAACGGGACTTTGACGCTCGGGGGGCCGCTGGCGCGCAGTCGGTTGAGCGGGGACATCCAAATTCCGACGGCCGAATTGCGTGTGCCGTCCTCTCCGATTGGGGTGGTGGGGAATCTGCCGCCAATCCGCCACCGCGCAGCCGACAGCGCAATCCGGCAAACGCTGGAGCGTGCCGGTTTGACACTGGACGGGACCGAAGCCGACAGCACCGGCGGACCAAGCACAGGCGGCGGTGTCGCTGTCGATCTGAGGATCGACGCGCCACAGCGGATTTTCGTACGCGGACGGGGGCTGGATGCAGAGCTGGGCGGACAACTGACGCTGACAGGTCAGGGCGGCAATATTGTCCCGCAGGGGCAGTTTGACCTGATACGTGGGCGGCTGGATATTCTGCAGCAGCGCTTTACCCTCACCGAAGGCGCGGCACGGGTCGAGGGTGATTTCGTGCCGGTTCTGCGATTGGTCGCGAGCACGACGACGCGAACGGGGCTGGATGTGAACATCATCATCGAAGGCCGTGCCGACGCACCGGAAATCCGGCTCACATCACTGCCGGACCTGCCCGAGGACGAAATTCTCGCACAGCTCATTTTCGGGCGGGATTTTTCCGAGATCACGCCGCTGCAAGCGGTGCAACTGGCGAGCGCCGCCAGCACGCTGGCGGGCCGCGACAGCGGTCTGCTCAACCAGATCCGCAGCGGCATCGGGCTGGACGATCTGGATGTGGTCACGACAAGCGAAGGCGCGGCAGCGGTCAGGCTGGGACAGTATCTGGGGGAAAACCTCTATACCGGCGTGGAGATCGGCAGCGACGGACGCAGCGCGATCACGCTGAACCTCGATATCGCGCCGGGGGTGACAGCGCGGGGCAGTACGGCAAATGATGGCGAGAGCAGCCTCGGGATTTTCTTCGAGAAAGACTACTAAGGCGCACCGCTGTTGGCGCGCGGCACCAAATCGGCCTATGCTGGGCCATGCAGAACCTCCGCACCGCCCACCCCGACGACGCCTACCACTGCTTTGCCATTGAGCAAGCGGCCTATGAGGGGGACGAGGCCGCGACACTTGCCAAGATTGCCAAACGGATCGCGGACTACCCGGAGGGGTTTCTCGTTCTGGAGGATGGCGGGGAGATCGCCGGATTTATCAATTGCGGCTGTGCGCAGGTGGTCGATATGGCCGACGAGGCATTCAAGGAGCTGCGAGGGCATGACCCTGACGCGCCGAATGTGGTGATCCTGTCGGTCGTCGTGGACCCTGCCCGGCAGGGGCACGGCCTCGCGCGGGTGTTAATGGAGGCGTTCATCGCGCGGATGCGGGAGATGGGAAAGCGCCGCATTTACCTGATGTGCAAGGATCAGCATGTGCCGCTTTATGAGAAGTTCGGCTACGGCTACCTGCGCCCGTCGGCCTCGGACCATGGCGGGATGCGCTGGCATGAGATGGCGATGGCCCTGTAGTGACGGGTGCTAGGCTTTGGCGTCGATGATGTCGTGATCCCAAGGCTGCGCCGATCCGGTGAAGATGGAGCGCGACGGGGTATAGGCTGCCGGATCATCGAGCGAGGCGGCATGGACGAACACCTTACCTGCAAGCACATCGAACCGGCGGGTGAGTTGCGACCCGCAGTCGGGGCAGAAACCGCTGAAACTGCGGCCACCGGAATCGCCCGTCATTTCAAAGACCTTACAGGCGTCGCTGATTTTGAACGTCGCCTCATCCAAGGGCATCATTTCGGCATGGCCGGTGCCGGTGAGTTGCTGGCAGTCGCGGCAATGGCAGCGGACCATGGGAAATTCGGCTGGCGTACCGCTGTAGCGGACCAAACCGCATTTGCAGCCACCTGATAAATGCTCTGTCATGTTCGCGCCTCCCCTCCGAGCAGACTAGGCCGGTGGGAGGCGGTTGTCAGCATCTAACGCGGCGCTTACGCCTGCACCGCGAGAACCTCTTCGACCTCGTGGAACGGACAGGCAACCGTGTGGGCGTTGCCGAGATCGAGCATTTCGGGGCGGGCCTCGGCGCAGGAGGCTTGCGCCTTCGGGCAACGGGTGCGGAACACGCAGCCGGAGGGCGGATTGAGCGGTGAAGGCAGCTCGCCTTCGATCACCATGCGGGGGCGAGCTTTTTCCAGAACCGGATCAGGGACCGGCACGGAAGAGATCAGCGCCTGGGTATAGGGGTGCTGCGGGCGTGTGGTGAGGGTGCGGGCATCGGCCTGTTCCATCACGCGGCCCAGATACATCACCACGATCTGATCGGAGATATGCTTCACCACCGACAGATCATGCGCGATGAAGATCATCGACAGGCCCATGTCGCGCTGCAACTCCATCAAGAGGTTCACCACCTGCGCCTGCACCGAGACATCGAGCGCGGAGACAGGTTCATCACAGATCAGGAGCTTGGGCTTGAGGATCAGCGCGCGGGCGATACCGATGCGCTGGCACTGGCCGCCGGAGAACTCGTGCGGGTAGCGGTTGATCAGGTTGGGAAGGAGGCCCACGCGCTCCATCAGCTCGGCGACGCGGCGCTTCACCTCCTTGCGCGGGGTCTTTGGCTCGTGGGTGATCAGCGGCTCGGCGATGATTTCGCCCACGGTCATGCGCGGGTTGAGCGCAGCGAGCGGATCCTGAAAGATCATCTGAACGTTGCGGCGGTGGCGGCGGCGGGCCTCGGGCGACATGGTGGCGAGGTCTTGGCCCTCGAACACCGCAGAACCGCCAGACATCGGCACGGTGCCGACGATGGCGCGGGCCAGCGTTGATTTGCCGGAGCCACTTTCGCCGACGATGCCGACGCACTCACCGGCGGGGAGATCGAAGCTGATGCCGCCGACGGCGTGCAGCTTCATCGGCGGGGTCCACGGCCATGCACCCTGACGGCGGATGTCGAACGTGACCTGAAGATCGCGGACAGAGAGGATCGGATCGGTGGCCATTACGCGACCTCCTTGACGTTCAGGTGGCAGGCGCGGCGGCGGTTACCGTCAAAGCCCTCAAGCGCGGGGCGGGTCATGGGACAGATATCCTCTACCTGATCACAGCGCGGCGAGAACGGGCAACCTGCGGGCAGGCGCGACATATCCGGCGGCTCGCCCGCGATGGTTTGCAGGCTGTCTTCCTCACGGTCGAGGCGGGGCACGGCCTTCAGGAGGCCACGGGTATAGGGGTGCGATGGCGCGGCAAAGACATCGTTTGTCGGGCCTTCCTCCATGATCTGGCCGCCATACATGACGAGCGTGCGGTCGCAGAAGCCCGCGACGATGCCGAGGTCATGGGTGATCAGGATCACGGCGGTGCCGAATTCGGTGCGGATGTCGCCGAGAAGCTCCATGATCTGGGCCTGAACGGTCACATCCAGAGCGGTTGTCGGCTCGTCCGCGATCAGGAGGCGCGGGCGGCAGAGGAGCGCCATGGCGATCATGATGCGCTGGCGCATACCGCCGGAGAATTCGTGCGGGAAATTGGTGATGCGGTTGCGGGCATCGGGGATGCGCACGGCATCGAGCATGCGGACCGCCTCGGCTGTGGCTTCCTTGCGGGACATGCCTTTGTGCAGCTGGAGCACCTCGGTCATCTGGTCACTGACCCGCAGATACGGGTTGAGCGAGGTCATCGGATCCTGAAAGATCATCGCGATTTCCTGCGCGCGAACGCGGTTCAGCTCGCGGTTGGAGAGCTTCAGCAACTCCTGCCCATCAAAGCGGACGGTGCCGGTGGCGGCGCCGTTCTTTGCCAGAAGGCCCATGGCGGCGAAGGCTGTCTGGCTCTTGCCGGAGCCGCTTTCGCCCACCACGGCGAGGGTTTCGCCCGCGTCGATGCCGAAGGACACACCATTGACCGCGTTGACGGGGCCGTCGCCGGTTTGGAAGGTCACTGTGAGGTTTTCAATCTCGAGCAGGCTCATGTCAGCGGTCCTTCGGGTCGAGTGCGTCGCGCAGACCGTCACCTACGAAGAAGAAGGCGAAGAGCGTGACGAGGAAGAAAAAGAGCGGGAAGTAGAGCTGCCAGATGACACCGTATTGCATCTGGCCCGCACCTGCGGAGATCAGCGCGCCGAGCGAGGTGTTCGGCTCCTGCACGCCGAGGCCGAGGAAGCTGATGAAGCTTTCGGTCAGGATCAGGCCGGGGATCAGAAGGGTCGCGTAGACCACCACGATGCCCAAGAGGTTCGGCACGATGTGGCGCAGGATGATCGTGAAGGGGCGGACGCCTGTGGCGACGGCGGCTTCGACGAATTCCTTATTCTTGATGGTCAGGGTCTGACCACGGGCGATGCGGGCCATATCAAGCCATGAGATCAGGCCGATGCCGACAAACAGCATGAAGATGGAGCGCCCGAAGATGACCAGCATCAGGATCAGAACAAACATAAAGGGGATCGCCATAAGGATATCGACGATGCGCATCATGATATTGTCGATCCGTCCGCCGAAATAGCCCGCGACCGCGCCGTAGAGCGTGCCGACCACAACGGCGATGACGGAGCCGACGACGCCGACCATGATCGAGATGCGGGTGCCTTGCACCGTGCGGGAATAGAGGTCGCGGCCCAGTTCATCGGCCCCGAAATAGTGACCGTTGGCTATCGAGGGTGCGCCCTTCTGGGCGATCTGGCCCATGATACCCCAGTCGATCTCCTCATTGTTCCAGACGGCGATCAGGTCGCCAAAGAGGGCGAAGATACCGATCAGGATCAGGGTGATCAGGGCGCCAACGGCGGCCTTGTTCTTGAGAAACCGATCAACGGCATCGCGCCAGAGGGAGCGGCCGCGGACCTCGGCCACTTGCGCGGCTTCGAGGAGGGTATCGGTGGTTTGCTTATTCGGAAACATCTGCGCGCCCTCCCCTTAGTACCGGATCTTCGGGTCGATCCACGCATAGAGGATATCGACCACGAGGTTGAAGAAGATCGTCAGCACACCCACGAGGATGGTGATGCCCATGATCACCGAATAATCGCGGTTGAAGGCGGAGTTGACGAAATACTGACCGATGCCGCCAGTGGAGAAATAGATATCCACCACCACCGAGCCTGTAACCATGCCCACGAAAGCTGGGCCGAGGTAGGAGAGCGTCGGCAGGAGCGCCGGTTTCAGCGCGTGGCGCAGAACGATGCGGCTCATGGGCAGGCCTTTCGCGCGGGCGGTGCGGATAAAGCCGGAGTTCATCACCTCCAGCATAGACGAACGGGTGATCCGCGCGATTGAGGCCATGTAGGAGGTGGAGAGCGCAATCACCGGCATGACAACGTAATTCCATTGGCCGCCGTTCCAGCCGCCACCGGGTAGAAGGCCGAGCCAGAGGGTAAAGACGAGGATCAGGATCGG
>JAEPMR010000080.1 GCA_017643845.1 Marivivens sp.
CGAGCCGATCCAGTCCGAACTGTCCCGTCGCGGCTGGACATTGGATGCCATTCTGATCACCCACCACCACTACGATCATATCGATGGCGTTGACGCACTTCGGGACGCACATTCCTGTCAGGTCTACGGTGCCGCCGCCGATAGTCACCGTCTTCCGGCGCTCGATGTCCCGCTCTCGGACGGGCAGAGTTTCGATCTCTGCGGCTCGCTCGTCACCGTTATGGACGTGTCCGGCCACACCGTCGGACATATCGCGTTCTACCTCGCGGATGCCCAGGCCGTCTTTACCGCCGATAGCCTGATGGCTCTCGGATGCGGCCGCTTGTTTGAGGGCACCCCTGCCCAAATGTGGGAAAGCCTGACCCGCCTGCGGGGACTCCCCCGTGAAACAATGGTCTATTCCGGTCACGAATACACCGCCAGCAATGCCCAGTTCGCCCTCACCATCGAGCCGGAGAACGCAAGCCTTCAGGCACGCGCCATCGAAATCGAGCGCCTCCGCGCCGAAAATATCGCGACAGTTCCCTCCGCCCTTTCACTTGAATGTGACACAAATCCGTTCCTCCGCGCGGATTTGCCCGAGGTCAAAGCCGCAATTGGCATGGAATCGGCAAGCGATGTCGAGGTTTTTGCTGAAATTCGCGCTAGAAAAGATCGTTTCTAACTCTGCAACCGTTTGACAAGCCGACTACAAAGATCGACCATCGAACCGTAAAAGAAACACGCGCAAGTGACAGGAATGCCCTTGAAGGTTTGAGGAAAAAACCAAACTTTAAGGGAAACACGCCACGGTGTTAGCGGCATAGTCCCGACACCCCGGACAAAGGAGCGCATATAGTGCCGTCGTTTTCGACAACTTTGGAGCAGTCCATTCACGCAGCCTTGGCCCTCGCCAATGCCCGCCGACACGAACTGGCTACGCTCGAACATCTGCTGCTCGCCCTGATCGACGAGCCCGACGCCGCGCGCGTGATGCGGGCTTGTGCCGTTGATCTCGATGAGTTGCGCAAAACCCTCGAAGAATTCATAGAGGACGATCTTTCCACCCTCGTCACCGATGTCGAAGGCTCCGAGGCCGTGCCGACCGCCGCGTTCCAACGGGTGATCCAGCGTGCGGCGATCCACGTGCAGTCCTCCGGCCGGAGCGAAGTCACAGGTGCAAACGTGCTTGTCGCAATTTTTGCGGAGCGCGAGTCGAATGCCGCCTACTTCCTGCAAGAGCAGGACATGACCCGCTATGATGCTGTGAATTTCATTGCCCATGGTGTCGCAAAGGATCCCGCCTATGGCGAGAGCCGCCCCGTCACCGGTGCCACTGCCGAAAGCGAAGAATCCACGTCGACCGCCGAGGGGGGCGACGAGAAAGAAAGCGCGCTCGCGAAATATTGCGTGGATCTGAACACCAAATCCCGCAAGGGCGATGTAGATCCCCTGATCGGCCGCGATCACGAGGTCGAGCGCTGCATTCAGGTGCTCTGCCGCCGCCGTAAGAATAACCCGCTTCTGGTGGGCGATCCCGGCGTTGGCAAGACCGCTATCGCAGAGGGGCTCGCCTATAAGATCGTCAAAGGCGACGTGCCTGAGGTGCTATCCAAGACGACGATTTTTTCGCTCGATATGGGGGCGCTCCTGGCGGGCACCCGTTATCGCGGTGACTTCGAAGAACGGCTGAAGGCCGTCGTCACCGAGTTGGAAGAACACCCCGACGCGGTGCTTTTCATCGACGAAATTCATACCGTAATCGGTGCTGGTGCCACCTCGGGCGGCGCGATGGATGCGTCGAACCTCCTGAAGCCCGCCCTGCAGGGTGGCAAACTGCGCTGCATGGGTTCCACCACCTATAAGGAATTCCGTCAGCACTTCGAGAAGGACCGCGCGCTGAGCCGCCGCTTCCAGAAAATCGACGTGAATGAACCCACGGTCGAGGATTCGGTGAAAATCCTGCGCGGGCTGAAGCCGTATTTCGAGGACCACCACTCGATCAAATACACCCACGATGCGATCCGCAGCGCGGTGGAACTTTCCGCTCGCTACATCAATGACCGCAAACTGCCGGACAAAGCGATCGACGTGATCGACGAGGCTGGCGCAGCCCAGCACCTCGTCGCAGAGAGCAAACGCCGCAAGACCATCGGCACCAAGGAAATCGAAGCCGTCGTCGCCAAGATTGCCCGCATTCCCCCGAAGAATGTGTCCAAGGACGATGCAGAGGTGCTCAAGGATCTGGAGCGCTCGCTCAAGCGAGTGGTGTTCGGTCAAGACACCGCGATCGAGGCGCTCTCCGCCTCCATCAAACTCGCCCGCGCTGGCCTGCGCGAGCCGGAAAAGCCCATTGGCAACTACCTGTTTGCTGGCCCCACCGGCGTCGGCAAGACAGAAGTCGCCAAGCAGCTGGCTCATACGCTCGGCGTGGAACTTCTGCGCTTCGATATGTCGGAGTATATGGAGAAACACGCTGTCTCCCGCCTGATCGGTGCGCCTCCGGGCTATGTCGGCTTTGATCAGGGCGGGATGCTTACCGATGGTGTCGACCAGAATCCGCACTGCGTGCTGTTGCTCGACGAAATCGAAAAAGCGCACCCGGATGTCTACAACATCCTGTTGCAGGTGATGGATCACGGCAAGCTGACCGATCATAACGGCCGTACCACCGATTTCCGCAACGTGGTCCTGATCATGACCTCTAATGCCGGTGCGTCCGAGCAAGCAAAAGAGGCCATCGGCTTTGGTCGTGACCGCCGCGAGGGTGAGGATACCGCGGCCATCGAGCGCACCTTCACCCCCGAATTCCGCAACCGTCTGGATGCGGTGATTTCCTTCGGCGCCTTGCCGAAAGAGGTGATCCTGCAAGTGGTCGAAAAGTTCGTGCTCCAACTCGAAGCACAGCTGATCGACCGCAACGTCCATATCGAGCTAACCAAGCCCGCCGCCGAATGGCTGGCCGAGAAAGGCTACGACGACAAAATGGGCGCACGGCCTCTTGCCCGCGTGATCCAAGAACATATCAAGAAGCCTCTGGCCGAAGAACTTCTCTTTGGCAAGTTGACCAAAGGCGGCTTGGTGAAAGTCGGCGTTAAGGACGGCGCACTTGATCTCCGCATCGACGCGCCGGAGCAGGGCAAAATCGGCAAAAGCCGTAAGCCACCGCTTCTGACCGCCGAATAGACCGGGAAAAGCATACACAACAAAGCGCCCGCCTCATCAGGCGGGCGTTTCCTTTTGCGCCTAGCGCTCCGTCAGCTTCAACTCGATCCGCCGGTTCTGCGCCCGCGCCTCCGCCGAGTTTTCTGGGTTAAGCGGCTGGAACTCACCGAAACCATTAGCCGAGAGGCGCTGCGGTGGAATACCTTCCTGCTCCACCATATAGAGAACCACAGAAAGCGCCCGCGCCTGACTCAATTCCCAGTTATTGGCGAAGTCGGCATTATTGCGGATCGGCACATCATCGGTGTGACCATCCACGCGGATCACCCAATCAATATTTTCGGGAATAGAGCCGGAAATTCGGCGCAATATGTCCGCAACTGCCGAAATCTCGGCCCGCCCCTGATCGGAAAGCTCCGCCCGCCCGGGTGCGAACAGCACTTCTGACGAAAACACGAACCGGTCCCCTTCGATCCTGATCCGGTCCTGACCCGCAAGCACCTGCCGCAACTCACCAAAGAATTCCGAACGGTATTGCGCGAGGTTTTGCGCCTCCGCTTCCAGTCGCGCGCGTTCTGCCTCCAGCCGGCGACGCTCGGCTTCCTCCAGCTCTCGGCGGCGGCGCTCCTCGGCGGCCACCCGTGCCAAAGCGGTATTCAACTGGCTTCCCAATGCCTCGATCTGCACTTGGGCATCCCGATCAGCCTCTTCAGCCAGATTAAGCAGAGATTGCAGTTCCGCCACCTGCGTCCTCAACGCGGCGACCTGCTCATTTAACACCGTCACTTGCCGCTGGCTGCGTGTCGAAATCTCTTTCTCGTCTTCCAGTTCCCGCTGCGCCGTCGCAAGCAACGCCGCCTGCCGCTCCGCCTCGGTCATCTGATCCAGCGTTTCGGCCTCCGCCACCGCAATCGCCGCCAGCGCCTCCGCCAGCCTTGCCTCCAGATCGGCCCGCTCGGACTCTGTCTCACTTCGTGTTTCCGACAGGGCCCGTACCCGCGCTTGCAGGCTTTCTTGTGCCAATAGCGCTTCCGCTAGTCGGGTTTCCAGATCGACACGCTCGGCCTCTGTGCGATCACCCGCCGCCCGCGTCGCCGCCAGCTCCTCTTCAAGCGCGGTTTTGGCAAGTAGCGCCGAGGCCAGCCGCTCTTCAATTTCTTCCTGACTGATCGCAGCCTCATCAAGGGCAGCTTGCATCACCTCGCGCACGGCATCCAGATCGCTTTGCGCCGTTTCCTGAGCCGCCAGTGCTGCCGCTAGTCGCACCGACAAATCGTCCTGTTCGCGCGATGCCGCCTCCAGCGCCGCCTCCGCCGCGGCAAGTTCTTCGGCCGTCTTTTCCTGCAAGCTTAGCGCAGCCAAAAGCCGCGCATCTAGGTCATCGCCCTCATTGAGGGCACGTTGCAAATCGTTCTCCGCCTGCTGTTGCGCCAGCAGCGCGGCAGCGAGGCGCATATCCAATGTGTCACGAGCGGCCTCCGCGGCCGCCAATAGCGATAACGTATCCTCGGCCTTTTTCCGCTGTTCTTCCAAGGCCAGCGTCATCGCGGTCAGTTCAGCATCTGCCTCTTCCAATCGCTTGCGCAAAGCTTCTGCTGCCGCAGCCTCTGCAAGCCGCGCCGCCTCCGCCTCGCTCAACGCCTCTGCATCCGCAGCGCGGTCGGCGAGCAGTTGCTGAATCTGAGCTTCAGTCGCCGCAGCCTGATCCTCGAGCTGTTCGATTGTCGCAGCACTTTCTTCATCCTGCGCCAGAAGCGCCGCGATCTGCGCGGCACTGGCCTCTGCACTGGTCTGAAGGTCAGAAATTATAGCCTCCAGCGCCTCTCTGCGCGCAGCCGCCAGTCGCGCTTCCTCGGCTTGGGCATCAATCTCGTCCCGCGCCTGCGCCAGTGCCAGATTGAGCGCTTCCTGCTCGTCCAGAAGCGTATCCCGCTCCCCTTCGAGATCGGCCACCGACCCCCGCAAATCCGCACGTTCCGCCAATAGCCCCGCGACCTGCGCCTCGAATCCTGTAATCCGGTTTTCCGCCTCGACCAGCGCCGCTGCCTGTGCATCCCGCTCGGCGGTCAACGCGGCGATCAGAGCCGCCTGCCGGTCCGCTCGCTGGCTCAGATCATTCAGTGATGTGGACAGCCCCCCGACCTGATCAGCGAGATTGGCCGAGCGCGTCCGCTCCAGCCCCAGCGCTTCGGTCAGCGATGCGATCTCGTCAGTCAATTCAGACAGTCGCGTTTCCTGACCACTGATCGTTTCCTGCAAGACGAACTGCAACACCATGAAAATGGTCAGCACGAACATCAGCACCAAGAGCAGGCCAGTCATGGCATCCACGAAACCGGGCCAGATCGAACTCTGGAAACGGTTGCCGGATCTGCGACTGAGCGCCATCGCCTAGCCCTCTAGACCGCTGTCGCCCAGCCCCGCTTTCGAACTGGTACGGGCCTGCCGGAGCGAGCGCGTCAGTGCAGATAGCTCGTTGCGCAGCTCGGACACCGTTTCCTGCCGCCCGGCGCTCAGCTCTTCAAGAATCCGCAGCATCTGCACGTCAATCGAGCGCAAGCGCATCCGGCTTTCCGCGTCGATGCCATCCATGCCGTTCTCACGCAGCTTGGCAATCAGCTCTTCCTGCCCCTCAGCGACACGTGCCAATGCCGCGGGCAGCGCCGCATCAGTTGACGCGCCAATACTGTCGGCAAGCTTCTCCATCACCGCAGCGACCTGATCCAGACGCTCTTCTACACCGCTGCGGGCAATGTCGGTCTGTGTGAACATCAGTTGCAGCGCTTCGATCTGTTCGTTCAGATGTTCCACGACGCCCGACATCATCGGCGCGCCGTCACCCTCGTGCCCTTCGTCCCCCGTTGAGAATCCGACCCGCGTGATCGACGACAGCCATTCTTCCAGCTCTCGGTAGAAACGATTCTGCCCGTGACTGGCGAAAAGCTCCAATAACCCTACGACGAGCGACCCAGCCAAACCCAAAAGCGAGGAGGAAAACGCCGTGCCCATGCCTCCCAGCTGGCTTTCCAGCCCTGCTTGCAGGCGCTCGAACACCACCGACCCGCTGTCCGCCTCGTCAGGGTTCAGGGATCGGATCGTTTCCACCAGCGCAGGCACTGTCGTGGCAAGCCCGTAGAACGTCCCCAAAAGGCCGAGAAAGATCAGCGTATTTCCCAGATAGCGGGTGATTTCCCTGTCTTCGTCAATCCGGCTGCCCACCGAGTCAAGAATCGAGCGCGATGACGACGCCGATAGATGCATTCTCCCCCGCGCGCGCAGCAAGGTGGCAAGAGGTGCCAACAATGCCGGAACCTTGACCATCTCGTGACCGAGGACCTGCTGGGCAAAGCCTTCGATCCATCGAACGGATCCCATGACCTGCAAGATCTGCTGGAAACAGGACAGGACACCGATGATGAAAACAACGAGGATCAGTCCGTTCAGGTAGAGGTTCGACTGAAAGATCGACAGCAGCGTCTCAAAACCGAAATACCCACCGGCGCCGATCAGCCCCATAGCGATCAGCATCGACAGCACCTGTCGCAGCGGCAGTGTAAAATGCGGCTCGGCCTCGGGTTCCCTCACGACCATCCTGTTGAGGTTCCTCGTCTCTACTCTTGAATGGACCATAGGCGCAGGCGGCACAAAACCCAAACAGTTATTGCCGTCTCACCCATTCTCGCCCCGTATCTCGGCCACCCGCGCGACCAGCCAGCGCATCTCGTCATCATCAATGCCCATTTCGCCCAAATGCGCAGCAGTATTGTTCAGATATTCGAAATTCGGTCCGCGCCCGCCCACGGCACGCGCAATCATCTGTGCCTGTCGTTCCAGATCGAACCGGCAATACTGCCTGTGATCCGGGTCGATGATGTAGGTCAGCGCATCGATCTGCCGCCCGTCATCCAGCGCCAATGGCACATGATCCTCGTAATAGGCAGAGGAGATCAGCTCCCGCTCCCGCAGCTCGGCCAGAACGTCAGCCTCTTCTGCCGTCTCGACCCGCAGCGCCAGCCCGGTGCAGGTCGCGCCCTGCATCCTGTCGAGCGCCAGAACCAGCCCCGGATCCGCCTCCGTCCCGCGGTGATGGATCGACAGCATGCAAAAGGATCGGTGATACCCCTCCAGCCGCGCCTTTGCCGATTCAGCCGGACGAAACCCCGGATTCCACAAAAGTGAACCGTATCCAAATACCCACAGTGCCATCGCTCTGGTCCTCGCAATCGCCCCCCTATAAACACGTTGAAGCGTTCAGTGAAAAGGCCCAACCATGCGTCGCCTCACCTATCTCGTCCTGTTCCTCGGCCTGCTCTACGGCGGTTATTGGTTCATTGCCCGCGCTGCATTCCTATCCAGCGTTGAAGACGGGCTCTCCCAAGCCCGCGACGATGGCTGGACAATCGCCTATGACGATCTGTCCGTCATCGGCTTCCCCTCGCGCTTCGACGCGACCCTCAGCGATCTCCGCTTTGCAACGCCGGATGAGAGTTTCATCTGGGAGGCTCCGTTTTTTCAAACCCTGATGCTGAGTTATCGCCCGAACGAAGTCATCGCAGTGTGGCCCGAGCGTCAGACGCTTTCCTTTTCCGGCATTCCGCACACCCTCGCCGCCCGTGATCTCCGCGCGAGCCTTGCCTTTGATCTCAGCAGCGCGCTTGACCTTGCGGCCGTGACGCTGGAGAGCGCACCACTTCTGCTCTCCCGTGACGATGGCTGGTCCTTGGGCGCTGAGAGGCTTCTCTTCGCCCTTCGCGATATGCCCGCTGCCGAACGTCCGAACAGCTACGACATTTATCTCGGCATAGACGGCCTCGCCCCGCCGGAGCCGCTTCGCGCGGCTCTCGACACTGACGGAACGCTTCCTGCGACGCTCGGGCAAAGCCTGATCGACCTCGACATTGTGACAACCGCGCCACTCAACCTTAGACCGCCCAGCGCGCCGGTCCGCCTGCAGTCGCTCTCGGTCGCCCGCGCCGCTATGCAATGGGGCAGCCTGCAACTCCGCGCCAGCGGCAGCATTTTCATTGACAGTCGCGGCATTCCAGACGGCCGCATTGACCTGACAATTCGCGACTGGGACCGTGCAATTTCCATGGCTGTCGCACTTGGCTGGGTGGAGGAAGGCGTTGCCCCAACATGGCGCAACATCGCCGCAACGCTCGCGGATGGCGGGGAGGAGCTGACCCTACCCCTCGCGTTCCGCAATGGCTTCATGTCAATCGGGCCGGTGCCGTTGGGACCGGCCCCGCGTTTCTAGCGCTTCGAAGGCCCTCGACCGAAATTCGGCGCGTCGGTGTCCTGACCGGCTTCGATGATCCCACGCCGGATCGCGCGCGTACGCGTGAAATAGTCATGCAAATGCGCGCCGTCGCCCATGCGGATGGCCCTCTGAAGCGCGAAAAGCTCCTCGGTAAATCGACCGAGGATTTCCAAAGTCGCATCCTTGTTGGTCAGGAAGACGTCCCGCCACATCGTCGGATCGCTCGCGGCTATTCGGGTAAAATCTCTGAAACCCGCCGCTGAATACTTTATGACCTCACTGTCCGTCACACGCCGCAGGTCATCCGCCACGCCCACCATCGTGTAGGCGATCAGATGCGGCGCATGGCTCGTCACCGCAAGCACGAGGTCATGGTGGTCGGCTTCCATCTCTTCGACATTGGCCCCGAGGCTTTCCCAATAGCCGCGATACGTCGCCACCTGCGTCGCATCCGCACCGTCGGGCACCAGAATACACCAGCGGTTGTCAAAAAGTTCGGCAAAACCGGATCGCGGCCCGCTATGCTCGGTGCCTGCCAGGGGATGCGCAGGAATGAAATGCACACCCTCCGGCAAATGTGGCCCAACGGCCTCGATGACAGCCCGCTTCACAGACCCCACATCGCTGATCACCGCTCCTGGCTTCAGAGCCGGAGCGATTTCCCTGGCAACGGCTTCCATCGCGCCAACGGGCACGCACAGCACCACCAGATCAGCGCCTTCGACCGCTTCGGCGGCACTTGCGACAATGCGGTCACACAGCTTGATCTCTTCTGCGATGGCGCGGGTCTCGGCGGATCGCGCCGTCCCGACGATCTCCCCCGCCACACCAGCGCGGCGCATGGCATGCGCCATCGACGAGGCAATCAACCCTAGCCCGATCAACGCCACGCGGTCATAGATCACGGCCATCAGCGGACCCCTTTGAATTGGGCAATTGCGTGCAGAACGCGGCGGCAACCCGACTCGTCGCCTACCGTGATACGAAGGCAGTTGGGAAGTTTGTATCCCGTCACGCGGCGCACGATGATCCCTGCCTCTTTGAGATGGGCGTCGCAAGCATCCGCCTCCTCGGCATTGGCAAACCGTGCCAAAACGAAATTCGCGAAAGATGGGTCACTCTCCACCCCGATCTCGGTCAGCGCATTTCGCAGCCATTCCCGAAGTCGCGCGTTTTCAGC
>JAEPMR010000081.1:0-6592 GCA_017643845.1 Marivivens sp.
GAACCTTACCGCCGGTATGGGTGGAGATATCGTATTTGGTGGCACCGAGCATCCGCTGCCGGTGGCCGACGGCACCGATATGATCGGAGCGGCCGAGCGTGTGGCGCATGTTGCGGATTGCCTGCCTGAGATCTGCACCCTCGATTGCGGGACGATGAATTTTGCAGAGGCCGATTACGTGATGACCAATACGCCGGGCATGTTGCAGGCGATGGGCCGCATGATGACTGAACTCGGCGTCAAGCCAGAGATCGAAGCGTTCGATACCGGCCACCTCTGGTATGCCAAGCAGCTGGTAAAGGACGGTATTCTGGAGCCCAATGCTCTGGTGCAGCTGTGCATGGGGGTGCCGTGGGGCGCGCCCGACGACCTCAACACTTTTATGGCGATGGTGAATAATGTGCCCGACGACTGGACCTTCTCGGCATTTTCGCTCGGGCGGAACCAGATGCCCTATGTTGCGGCTGCAGTGCTGGCAGGGGGCAATGTGCGCGTCGGGCTCGAAGACAATCTGATGCTCGATAAGGGTGTACTGGCGACCAATGCGCAGTTGGTGGAGCGCGCGGTCGGAATCGTTGAAAACCTCGGTGCCCGCGTGATCGGGCCGGAGGAGGTCCGCGCAAAGCTGGGCCTGATCAAACGCGCGCCGGTCGCGCGGTAAGGAGTTCGTCACATGACACAAACGGCTGCGATAATCGGTGGCGGGGTGATTGGTGGCGGATGGGCCGCGCGGTTCCTCCTTATGGGCTGGGATGTACGGGTTTTCGATCCTGACCCCGAGGCCGAACGAAAGATTGGCGAAGTGCTTGCCAATGCGCGGCGGTCCTTGCCGGGGCTGTCGGACGTGGCTTTGCCATCGGAAGGGAAGCTCACGTTCCACGAGACAATTTCAGAGGCGGTGGACAGGGCGGTCTATATTCAAGAAAGCGTGCCTGAGCGGCTTGAGTTGAAGCAGAAAGTCTATCAGGCGCTTCAGCCGCATTGCGCGCCCGATGCTGTGATCGGTTCCTCGACATCGGGCTTCAAGCCGTCTGAGTTGCAAGGCTGCGCCACACGCCCTGAGCAAATCGTCGTGACGCATCCCTTTAATCCGGTCTATCTGCTACCGCTTGTCGAGCTGGTCACTACCGATAAGAACCCAAGCACAGTGGTAGATGCAGCAAAGCGGATTCTCAGCGAAATCGGCATGCATCCCCTGCATCTGCGCCGTGAGATCGACGCCCATATCGCGGACCGGTTTCTGGAGGCTGTCTGGCGGGAAGCGCTCTGGCTTGTGAAGGATGGCATCGCCACGACCGAGGAAATCGACGATGCGATCCGTTATGGCTTTGGTTTGCGTTGGGCACAGATGGGATTGTTCGAGACCTACCGCGTCGCTGGCGGCGAGGCCGGAATGCGCCATTTCATCGCGCAGTTCGGCCCGTGCCTGAAATGGCCGTGGACGAAGCTGATGGACGTCCCCGATCTGACCGACGACCTGATCGATGCGATTGCCGACCAGTCAGACGCGCAATCAGGACATCATTCGATCCGTGAACTGGAGCGTATCCGCGACAACAATCTGGTGTCTATCCTGCGTGGGTTGAAAGCGCAGGACTGGGGTGCGGGGGCCTTGCTAAAGGCACAGGACCGTCGGATCGACCCGATCCCTGCACGGATTGAGGATCTATCAGATCCGTCGCAGCCAGTTCTGACCGTCGAACGGGCGGTGCCGCTCGACTGGACGGATTACAACGGCCACATGAACGAGGCGCGCTATCTCCAGGTCTTCGGGGATGCGACCGACCGTTTCATGATGATGGTCGGCTGTGATGCGGAATATATTCGCGCTCAGGGCAGCTACTTCACAGCCGAGACCCATATCCGCCATATCGACGAGGTTCATGCCGGAGCGCAAATCCGCGTGGAAACACAGTGCATCGTTGGCGAGGGCAAGAAAATGCACCTCTTCCACCGCATGTTTGAGGGTGACCGCCTTCTGGCAACGGGGGAGCATATGCTCATTCATGTGAGTCTGGAGACGCGGAAGTCATCGCTGCCCGGGCCAAACGTGGCCGAACGGCTGGCGCGGATCGCGGGACTTCATTCGGCTTTGCCGCGTCCAGAGGGGCTTGGCGCGGCGGTCGGCGTCCGATGAACCGCGTGCTGATCACGGGCGGGGCTTCGGGCATCGGGTACGCGATGGGCGAGGCCTTTGCCGCGACCGGTGCCGAGGTCTGGGTCACGGATGTGGATCAGGCAGCGCTCGATGCGCTGCCGCCCGGGTGGCAAGGGCGGTTTGCCGATGTCTCGCATGAGGCTGCAATTTCGGCGGTTCTGAGCGAAATCGGTCAGGCGGGCGGGCTGGATACGTTATGCGCAAATGCAGGAACCAAAGGACCGACCGCCCCGATCGAGGAGGTCGCTCTGGAGGACTGGCGCGGATGCACTGCCGTCACACTTGACGGTGCGTTCCTGACGCTAAAACACGCGATACCGATTATGAAGGGGGCTGGACGCGGGGCTGTTATCCTGACGTCCTCTACCGCCGGGATGTTCGGCTATCCGCTGCGTAGTCCCTATTCGGCAGCGAAATGGGCTATTGTCGGTCTGATGAAAACCGCTGCGATGGAGCTCGGGCCTTTCGGTATCCGGGTCAATGCGATCCTTCCGGGGGCCGTCGAAGGGCCACGAATGGAACGTGTTCTGGAGGCGGAGGCGCGTTCCAAAGGCATGACCCGCGACGCGGTTTATGCTGGCTACGCGAGCGGCACTTCCTTACGCACTTGGGTAACAGCCGACGACATCGCGGCGCTCGCGGTTTTTCTCGCCTCCGATGCGGCCGCGCGCATTTCGGGTCAGGCAATCCCTGTCGACGGCCATACGGAAAACCCCGACCCGAAAGTCGGGGTCTGATCAGTCAATCACCTCGATCCGCGCGTCGCCCGCTGTCATATCGTTGCCGATGCGGTCGAAACGCAGATAGGCGAGCCCCTCACCATTCGCCACACTGTGTAACGTGCCGGCAACCTTGTCGCCGGTCAGGATGTCAGAGCCCGATGGTGCTTCGCCGATCACGCGGACGCGGCGCAAGCCCTTCTTCAGGGTTGTCTTGTGGTGCATTCGGGCGGTCACTTCCTGACCGACGTAGCACCCCTTGCGGAAATCGACGCCGTTGAGACGTTCAAAACCCATTTCAAGGATGTAGCTTTCGCCGTTCAGTTCTGCGCCGAGCGCGGGAATTGCATGTCGTATTCGCAAAGCCTCGAAATCGGTGCCATCCGAGAGGTCCTCCTCGCCATAGGCCCGCCATCCCAGCGCCGTGTCGCGGGGATCGGCCAATGCGCCGTCCGGCCGGGGGCTAGTGCCGCGCGACACGATGAGCGGTGTTTCCGTTATCTGCACATCGGCGCGGAGCTTGTACATCGAAAGCCGCTGCGCCAATTGCGGCGCGGCATCGCTTGCGACATCAATCAGGTAGTGATCGGCGCGTCCGATGACAAAGAAATCGACAATCAACTTTCCTTGCGGCGTCAATAGTGCCGCGTAGCAGATGCCGTCCTTGTCGGGGTGAGCCTTGGCGACGTCATTGGTGATGAGCCCTTGCAAAAAGCTCTCCCGGTCGCTGCCGTGAATAGCCAGAACGGTGCGGCGTGGCATGGTATCTCCTTCGCGCATTTGCATCGGATATAGGTGGGGCAGGGTCAGTGGTCATCCCCGTCCGAGGATTTTTCGCGGCTATCTTCGAACTGAAGCTGGTGCAGCTCCTGATAGGCACCGCCACGAGCCAGCAATTCGTCGTGGGTGCCGCTGTCGATGACCCGCCCGCGATCCATCACCAGGATCTTGTCGGCATTGCGGACAGTCGAGAGGCGATGCGCGATTACCAAAGTGGTGCGGCCTTTGGCGAGGGTTTCGAGAGCGTCCTGCACAATGGCCTCTGATCGGGTGTCGAGGGCGGAGGTCGCCTCATCCAGAAGCAGGATCGGTGTGTCGCGCAAGAGCGCCCGCGCGATGGCGACGCGCTGACGCTGACCGCCTGACAGGTTTGATCCGCGTGGCCCCGCCGGGCTGTCGAGGCCGTTCGGCAGGTTTGGCAGGAAATCCGCCACATGCGCCGCCGTGAGGATACGATCCAGCTGGTCTGCCGACACATCCTCGCGCCCGAGCAGGATATTCTCGCGCACGGTTTCGTCAAAGAGCGCCGCGTCCTGTGACACAACGGAAACAAGTGCCCGAAGATCGGCGAGCGCAAGGGCGTTTGCACACTGATCACCCACCACTATTTCCCCGGCCTGCGGGTCGATCAGGCGGGTCAGAGCATGAAAGACCGTGCTCTTGCCGGCGCCAGATGCGCCGACCAGCGCGGTCGTTTTGCCTGCTTCTGCCACGAAGGTCAGCCCGTGCAGAACCGTATGATCCCCATAGGAAAGCGTCACATCCTCAAAGCGGATCTCAGGCGCTCCGACAGGTGGTGCAGCGGGTAGGGACGGGTCTTTGAGCTTTGGCGCGGTATCAAAGATGGTCATGATCCGTTCGATGCCTGCGGCGGCAGCCTGAATGAGGCCGGAAATATCACCCAGCCTGCGCAGCGGCTCGAAGGCCAGCGCCATCGCCGTGAAAAACGCCATGAACTCACCGACGGTTTTGCTGCCTTCGATGATCTGACGCCCACCATAGAGGAGGACAAACAGAAACCCGACGCCGGTCATCAGGTCGATCAGACCGGGGATCGAGGCGCGGCCAAAGGCGGCGCGGACCTCTGCCACCACGCGCGAACGGATAAGGCGCTCGTAGCGGCGGGCCTGATAGGATTCGAGTGCATTGAGCTTGATCGGTGCAATTCCGTGAAACACTTCGTCGAGCCGCGTCGACATATTTCCTGCAACCTCGCGCGCATCGCGGGCGCGTTTGCGCACATAGGCTTGCGCCAATAGCGACGGCGCGATCAGTAAGGGAATTCCGATCAGCGCGGCGACCGTCCATTTCCAATCGACCCAGAGCGCCACGCCAAAGAGCCAGATCACGGCCACCGCATCGCGGCTGATGCCCTGCACAATGCCTGTCCAGACGGTGCCTATAGATTGCACATCACCCTGTACGCGCTCGATCAGGTAGCCCGGCGGGTTGGTTTGGTGAAAGGCGATTTCGAGCCGCATCAGGTGGCGGAGAAGGGCCGCGCGAATATCAGCGGCGGTGCCTTCATTGACCCGCGTGAGCAGCACCTGTTGTCCGACAGAGCTAAACGCTCGTACGGTGAAAATCGCGAGGATCGTCAGGCCCACTGGCCAAAGCGCGGACGTATCTCCATTAACGAAAACATCGTCAAACATCGGTTTCATGACGATACTCAAAAGACCCAGCATCGAGCCTTCGAGAACCATCAGGAAAACTGAAATTCCAAGTGGGAATTTGTATTTCCGCAGGTAGCCGCGCCACAGCCAGCCAAACAGCGCACGGGCTGAAATGCTCGGCGTGTCTGTTGAGGTGGGCGTGTCAATCATCGGGCTGTCCTAGCGGCTTTGTTTCGGTCTATCTGCTGGCTGATGGCTGAGCAAGCCATGCGCGATTGACGCCGCTGGGAAAGCGGCTAACGTCTGGCTCCGTTATTTTTACAGGAGCTATCATGTCTCTCTCCCAAGGCATTTCCTATTTCGCCGGTCCGGGGCCATCGGTGCTGCCCGAACGGGTGTTGCGGGCCATGATGCGTCCTTCGCCAAATATCTACACCGGCGCATTGCCAGATCTGACTGATAGTCTGGTGCCGGATCTTAAAACGCTGGCTGGAACCGAGGGCCATTTGGCGATGTATATTTCCAACGGTCATGGCCTGTGGGAAGCCGCTCTCGCCAACACTATGTCGCGCGGGGACAAAGTGCTCGTGCTTGTCACAGGGCGGTTTGGCCTCGGCTGGGAGGAAATGGCGCAAGGTTTGTCACTCGAACCCGAGATTATGGATTTCGGGGAACACAGCGCCATTGATGCAGAGGCTGTGCGGGCGAGGCTGGCGGAGGATCGGGGGCACGAGATCAAGGCGGTTCTGGCGGTGTATACCGATACCTCGACCGGACTGCGAAGCGAGATTGCGCCGCTGAGTGCGGCAATTCGCGATCTGCGGCATCCAGCGCTTCTGATGGTCGATGCCATCGCCTCCTTCGGCTGCGACCGGCTCGAAATGGATGCATGGGGCATCGATGTTCTAATCGCGGCGTCACAAAAGGGGCTGATGACCCCACCCGGCATGGGGTTCGTTTGGTTCAATGAGCGTGCCGACGCGCGACGCGAAGACGCCGATTGCGCGAGCGTCTATTGGGACTGGCGGCCGAGATCCCGCCCCGAGATTTTTTACCAGTATTGGGACGGCACGGCGCCGACGCACCAGCTGTTTGCGCTCCGTGAGGCGGTGGACATGATCCTTGAAGAAGGGCTGGAGCATGTCTGGCAACGCCATGCGACCCTCGCGCAGGCGGCCTGGGCCGCTGTGGATAACTGGGCGCAGAACGGGGACATCGCACTCAATGTTCCTGTCCCTTCACAGCGGTCGCACGCTGTCACATCAGTCCGCATGGGGAGCGGAGCGGCGGATCGATTGCGTGCATGGTGCGAGGCTGAA
>JAEPMR010000081.1:6602-9414 GCA_017643845.1 Marivivens sp.
CTACGTCCGTATCGGTCACATGGGTCACATCAATGCGCATATGATGCTGGGAATACTGGGAACCATGGAGGCGGGACTCTCGGCGCTGGGCATCGCGCATGGGCGCGGTGGCGTCCTTGCCGCGGCAGACGTGATTTCGGGTGCCTTATCTGAATAGAGCGATCAGGCGGTCAATCCCAAGCGCCGAAATCAGGACAGCCGGGAAACCGCCTATCGCTGCGATGGTCCAGAAAGCAAAGAACAGGATCACGCCGCTCATCACCAGAAACGGCATCGTGTAATCTTCTACCCGGCGCGGCGTATGGGACATGGTAACTCTCCTGTCCAAAGACGATAGCGCAACCGCGTAAAAATCCACTTAAATTTTCCGTGCGCGCCTCAGTGCACCGGGCAGCGCTGCCTCGAACGCATCAAGCGCGGAGGTCGCTCCGGTGCTGACACGGATGCACCGGTTTTGCGGCGGCTGGAATGGCATACGGATGAAAATTCCCTCTTCTCCTAACTCGGAGACAATCCGGCGCGACAGCTCTCCGTCGCCGCCGCAGTCGATGGTGACAAAGTTGGTGGACGAGGGGAGGGGCGATAGGCCGTTCTCGGTCGCAATCCCTGCAATCCGGTCACGGGCCTCTGCCGTCCATCTCAGGATATTCTCATACCAGCCACGGTCATGTAGCGCTGCGAGCGCCGCGATCTGCCCCAGCATATTGACCCCGAACTGGTTTCTGATCCGGTCGAATGCCGAGATAATCGGCACCGCGCCGATGGCATAGCCGACCCGCTGGCCCGCAAGCCCGTAGGCCTTGGAGAATGTCCGCATGCGGATCACCCGCGGATCGTCCGGCACGATGGGGAGTGCGGCCGAAGGCGGCGCGAAGTCGCAATAGGCTTCGTCGAGGATCAAGAGTGCGCCCTCGGGCACCTCGGAAATCATCCGCGCGACTGTGGCGGCGTCGTGCCAAGAGCCCATCGGGTTGTTCGGGTTAGAGATATAGATCAGCCGTGCGCCAGTGCTGCGGGCCTTGGCGATGAGGCGCTCAGGGTCTTCGTGATCGCCGGTATAGGGAACCTCGTGTAGAACGCCGCCATAGCCTTTCACATGGTAGTTGAAGGTGGGGTAGGAGCCGCGTGAGGTAACGACGGGTGTGCCGTCCGTGACAGTCAGCCGGACCAACTGACCCAACAGCCCGTCAATCCCCTCACCAATCATGATGTGCTCAGGCGCGATCTGATGATGAGCCGCCAAAGCCATACGCAGGTCGTGGCAATCGCCATCGCCGTATTTCCAGATGTCCGGTGCCGCGCGGCTTATCGCTTCGAGCGCTTTTGGCGATGGTCCGAAGCCGCACTCATTGGCGCCGATGCGCGCTGAAAAGGGTCGTCCCAATGCACGTTCCACGTCGTCAGGGCAGTTGAACGGCATGGTCGAGGGCAGGGCGGCGACCAGTTCTGTCAGGCGAGGGTCATTCTGTGTCATGGCGCGAATTAGACATGAGAAATCCTGCGGAACAAGGGCAAAGAAAAAGCCCGCGCGGATCGCGCGGGCTTCGGATGTTCAGTCGCGGCGGACGTGGTGTCAGCCGATCTCTTCCAACCGTGTGAGAGCGGCCCTTAGCTGGCCCTCTTCTTCTTCCCGCAGGCGCAGGTTTTCGCGCGCTTCCTCGACCACCTCTTCGGGGGCGGAGGCCACGAATTTCGGATTGTTCAAGCGCCCGCGCAGGCCGCCCAGTTCCTTTTCCAGCTTGCCGAGGACTTTCGACAGGCGCGCCTTTTCAGCGTCCACATCAATGATGTCGGCCAGCGGCAAGGCGAAGGTCGCGCCAGCGGTCGGCACCGTGATCGCGCCTTTCGGCGCCGTTTCCACTGCGTCGATCCCTTCGATCCGTGCGAGGCGCTTGATCAGGGTTTCGTTATTGGCAAGAGCTGTCTTGGCCGCGTCATCGGCATCCAGTTGCAGCACCGGGATGCGCAGGCCGACCGGCACGTTCATCTGCGCGCGGGCCGAACGGACGCCCTCGATCAGCGAAATAGCCCAGTTCATCTCCGCATCAGCCGCCACGTCCACGAGATCGGCTGCGGCGTAGCTCGGCCAATCCGCATGAACGAGCATTTTCTCACGGGTGCCCATAAGCGCCCAAAGCTCTTCGGTGATGTAGGGCATGATCGGATGCAGCAGAACCAGACATTGATCCAGCACCCAGCCCATCGTCTGCTGGGTTTCCAGCTTCTCGGCCTCAGAACCGTCCATCAGGAGCGGCTTGGAAAACTCCACATACCAGTCACAGACCTTGCCCCAGACAAACGCATAAAGCGCATTGGCGGCATCGTTGAAGCGATAGGCTTCCAGCGCGGCATCCACCTCTTCGCGCACGCGGGCGGTTTCGCCGATGATCCACTTGTTCACCGTTTGCGTGGCGGTCGGGATCGCGGTGCTGCCTGCATGGGCCTCGAACACGCCGTTCATCTCGGCAAAGCGGCAGGCGTTCCACAGCTTGGTGCCGAAGTTCCGGTAGCCCTGAATGCGATCTTTCGACAGCTTCAGTACGCCACCAATTGCCGCCATGGAAGCATTGGTGAAGCGCAGCGCGTCCGCGCCGTATTCATCAATGATTTCAAGCGGGTCGATGACGTTGCCCTTGGTCTTGGACATCTTCTGCCCTTTTTCATCCCGCACCAGCTGGTGCAGGTAGACCGTGTGGAACGGCTCCTGATCGACGACGGCGAGCTGCATCATCATCATCCGCGCCACCCAGAAGAACAGGATGTCAAAGCCGGTGATCAGCACATCGGTGGGGAAATATTTCTCCATTTCCGG